>CAZNKR010000019.1:0-35921 GCA_964573715.1 uncultured Roseburia sp.
CGTAATCTTTAATCATTCGCAATTCGCTAATTTACTTCGTAAATTGCTTCTTGCTTGATTCACTTCTTTAGACTTCTTTAGATATGATGCATAAAGATTACTACCGTAATCTTTAATCATTCGCAATTCGCTAATTTACTTCGTAAATTGCTTCTTGCTCATGTTTAGCGGGTCTCAAATCCAAGTGTCTTTTCATACAAGTATGAAAAGACACTTGGACTTTCAACCCTTGCATCATATCATAAATTTGGATTTATTTCTACACTAAGTACCATATACCATAATTATGGTATACATTAACAAAAATTAACAATGACCTAATTCTGGAATATACTAATAAAAAGACTATAAAGGAAACATATGTTAATTAGAACTGTAGAGAATAAAGATAATAATATGATAGATACTGGATATTTAAGACTTAACATTACAAATAACCATGAATATCATCAAAAGGATAATAGCCAACAATACAAGCAATAATTATTTGTAGACCAATAGATTGTATTGGGAATTTCAGGCCCGAAGCAAGATTAAATATCTCCGTTCCTTTAAACATATTTAATAAATAATCCATTAATCCAGTTTCCAGTTTTATTTCGTTAATACTATTATTTGATTTGATTTGAGTTGCAAAAATACAACAACAGGCAAAAACAAAACCAAAAAGAAGCAAATATTTATATAAATTATATCTTTTTCCCCTTACTTAGTCATATTTTACAATTCTAATCTGCACTGAATTTTCCATGTTAATTTTTCTCCACTGGATATCTATCTTTTATAATGCCTGATTCTATTTTAATTATTTCATCCGCTAAATAATATATTTACTCTTCATCGTGACATGCAATAATAATAATCTTATCTTGCTTTTTGATTTCATCAAGTATATAGGATGTATATTCTACATGTACTCTGTTTATATAGTCATCTATCTCATATCCTTCAAATCATTTATACTTTTTATCCTTCAATGTTCTAACTGTTTAAAGTTTACCATTTTTAAAAAACGTCAATATTATTTCAAAAGTCATTATTTTTTTAATTATTTTTTTGTGCAATATTACAAAAAGCTGTCGTAAAAATGTTACGACAGCTTCTTAAATAATTTTGTATTTCTATTTAAGAAAAGAACTTCTTTTTCTTCTTTCCTTTTTCTTCTTTAGAATCTTCTTTTGTTTCACTTTCTGCTTTTTCATTATTACTTTCTGTTGTTCCACCACATGCTAAATCAAAAGCTTTAAGGGCTTCTTTCTGTGCCTCGGTTAATTTTTCAGGAACCTGAACAACTAATGTTACATATTGGTCACCTCTAGCCAGCTTAGATCGAGTAGAAGGAACTCCTTTTCCTCGTAGACGAATCTTTGTATCTGTTTGTGTACCCGGCTTGATATTAAACAAAACATCTCCGTCTATGGTTTTAATCTTAACATCCCCACCTAAAGCAGCCTGTGCAAAGGAAATTGGTGATGTAGAATAAAGATTATAACCCTGTCTTTGGAAAATAGGATGTCTCATAACAGAAATCTCTACAAGTAAATCACCTCTTGGTCCACCATTTTTACCTGGTTCACCTTTTCCAGAAATTCTAACTGCCATTCCATCATCTATTCCCGCTGGAATTGAAACTCTAATCTTTTTGCGACTTGCTATATATCCAGTACCTCTACAATCTGGGCACTTCTCTTTTACTGTCTTACCTGTTCCATTACATTCAGGACAAGTTTGAACCTGTTGTGTTACGCCAAATAACGTCTGCTGAGTATAAACAATTTTACCATTACCCTTACAACTACTACAGGTAACAGGAGATGTTCCCGCTTTTGCACCCGTTGCATTACAGCTTTTACACTCGTCCTTTATAGAAACTTCAATTTCTTTTTCACAGCCAAACACTGCTTCCTCAAAAGAAATCCTAACACCAACTCTGATATTTTGTCCCTTCATAGGTCCGTTATTTGAACGTCTTCTACCTCCGCCAAATAAATCACCGAAAATATCTCCAAAAACATCACCCATATCATTAAAGTCGAATCCAAATCCAGAGCCGCCTGCGCCACCTGCTCCACCTTCAAAAGCAGCATGACCATATTGATCATATTGTTTCCTTTTATCAGCATCACTAAGTACTGCATAAGCCTCTGAGGCTTCTTTAAATTTTGCTTCAGCTTCTTTATCACCAGGGTTTGTATCAGGATGGTATTTTTTAGCTAATTGTCTGTATGCTTTTTTTATTGCCGCATCATCAGCACCTTTATCTACACCTAATACCTCGTAATAGTCTCTTTTATCTGCCATATGGAATTACTCCTTTATATAGTTTAGTATCCTAGCCAAAACTTGGCTAAGATACTATAACTTATCTTTTAATACTTATCTTGCTTATGCTTATCTTTTAAATTTATTTGTGCTTGAAAGCAAAAGGAATTTTGCCCTAGCCTAGTCTATTATACTTCTTTGTACTCGCCATCAACAACATTATCATCTGATGCGCCACCTGCATTTGCGCTGTCTGCTGCTCCTGATGCATTCATATCAGGCTGTCCTTGTTGTCCTTGTGCCTGTTCATACATTTTAGTAAATAATGCTTGAGCACCTGTCATAAGTTTTTCTTTAGCAGCATTAATTTCTTCAACATCAGCATCTGTCATACTTTCAGCAGTTGTCTTTGCTAAAATATCCTTAAGTGCCTGTAAATCAGCCTGAACAGAAGTCTTTTCATTTTCGTCTAACTTATCTCCAACTTCATTGATTGCCTTTTCAGTCTGGAATACCATTGAATCAGCTTCATTTCTAGCTTCAATTCCTTCTTTACGTTTTTTATCTGCGGCTTCAAATTCAGCTGCTTCCTTAACAGCCTTTTCAATATCATCATCAGACATATTTGTACCAGATGTAATTGTGATATGCTGTTCTCTACCAGTTCCTAAATCCTTTGCAGATACATTTACAATACCATTGGCATCGATATCAAAGGTTACTTCAATTTTAGGGATTCCTCTTGGTGCAGGAGCAATACCATCAAGTCTAAATTCTCCAAGAAGTTTATTATCTTTTGCAAACTGTCTTTCACCTTGAACCACTTTAATATCAACTGCTGATTGATTATCTGCTGCTGTTGAGAATGTTTCACTCTTCTTTGCTGGAATTGTTGTGTTTCTTTCTATAAGTTTAGTAGCAACACCACCCATTGTTTCAATAGAAAGTGAAAGTGGAGTTACATCAAGAAGAAGGATATCACCTGCTCCTGCATCTCCAGCTAACTTTCCGCCCTGAATTGAAGCACCGATAGCAACACATTCATCTGGGTTTAATGTCTTTGAAGGCTCATGTCCTGTCAACTGTTTAACCTTATCCTGTACAGCTGGAATACGTGTAGAACCACCAACTAATAAAACCTTACTAAGCTCTGATGCAGAAAGACCGGCATCCTTTAATGCGTTCTGAACTGGTGTAGCTGTTCTTTCAACTAAATCATGTGTTAATTCATCAAATTTAGCTCTAGTTAAATCCATTTCAAAGTGTTTTGGTCCATCTTGATTTGCTGTAATAAATGGGAGATTGATATTTGTTGTTGCTGCAGAAGATAATTCCTTCTTTGCCTTTTCAGCAGCTTCTTTAATTCTCTGAAGGGCCATTTTATCTGTAGATAAATCTATACCTTCTTTTTTCTTAAATTCATCAATTAAGTAATCTGTTACTCTTTGATCAAAATCATCACCACCAATCTTATTATCACCTGATGTAGATAATACTTCAATAACACCATCACCGATTTCAATGATTGATACATCAAATGTACCACCACCTAAATCGTATACCATAATCTTTTGTTCTTTTTCATTATCAAGACCATAAGCTAATGCTGCTGCTGTTGGCTCGTTAATAATTCTCTTTACATCAAGACCAGCAATCTTACCAGCGTCCTTTGTTGCCTGTCTTTGTGCATCATTAAAATATGCTGGAACAGTAATAACTGCTTCTGTAACACTCTCGCCTAAATAACCTTCTGCATCGGCTTTAATTTTTTGTAATACCATTGCAGAAATTTCCTGAGGAGAGTACTTTTTATCTTCAATATTTACTCTATAATCAGTACCCATATGTCTTTTAATTGATGAAATAGTATTATCAGCGTTTGTAACCGCCTGACGCTTTGCAGCATCACCAACTAATCTTTCTCCGTTTTTCTTAAATGCTACAACTGAAGGAGTTGTTCTTACACCTTCTGTGTTTGATATAACAGTAGGTTTACCACCTTCCATAACTGCTACACATGAATTTGTTGTTCCTAAATCAATACCGATAATTTTACTCATTTTTTTGTCCTCCTAAAATGATTAATTTGCTACTTTTACCATGCTGTGTCTTACAACACTTTCACGGAACATATAGCCTTTTTGAAATTCTTCTACTACTATATTTTCTTCGTAATTGTCATCCTCAACATGCATTACTGCATTGTGAAAGTCTGGATTAAACTCAGCTCCAACAGCTTCAATAGATTTAACTCCTGCTTCTTCAAGAGAAGCAATTAACTGCTTATAAACTTTATCCATTCCCTGAATAAAAGGTGTTTCCATTTCTTCCTCTGAAATAACTGCAAATCCCCTTTCAAAATTGTCTACTACAGGAAGTATCTTTTCTACAATACTTTTTGCACCTACTTCAAACATTGCTGCTTTTTCTTTTTCAGTTCTCTTTCTGAAATTGTCGAACTCAGCGAAGGTTCTCATATACTTATCGTTAAGTTCTTCTATCATTAAGTCCTTTTTATCTTTCTTTGGACTTTTTGATTTCTTTTCTTTCTTAGTTGATTCAGCTTTATCTTCATCCTTATGTGTATCCTCTATATCTTGAGTTGATGTTTCATCATCAAAAGCTTCATTAACTTTTTCTTCATTACTTGTTTCATTTGATGTATCTATCTTTTCATCTACACAATTTTCATCGCATTTAGCATCACTCTTCTTTATCACTATCTTCACCTCTTGTCTTATTTTCTTTTGGAATACTGTATACTGACTTTAGCTTTTCTTTAACCGAGCTAATGGCCTCTAATGCTTTTTCATAATCCATTCTTTTAGGACCAATAATACCAATTGTACCCTTTAATCCATCATCTAACTCATAAGTAGCTGTAATAACACTACAGTCTTTCATGGTTTGAACTGGAGTTTCATCTCCAATATATACCTGGATACCCGTTTTGTCATTTGCCGGAACTAAAGAAGTTAATAACTGTTTTTCCTCAAAGGTACTAATAAGCTTGCTAGCATTATCTGTGTCGCTAAGTTCTGGATACTTAAATATATTGGTTGCTCCACTTGTGTAAATTTCTAGGTCATCCTCTACACCAATAACTTCTGCTACAGCATCCAATATAGTACTAACTAGTCGAGAGTGTTCACCTGCTTGAGCGTTCATCTTAGAAATTATACTAAGATTAATCTCTTCTACCGACAAACCATTCAAGGAACTATTAAGAAGAATATTTAGCTTTAGCATTGTTTCACTATCAATGGCATCATCAACATCTATAATCTTATTTTTGATAATGTTGCCTTCAAGTACCATCACACATAATAGCTTATTATTTTCTACTTGAGATAACTGAATAAACTTCATTTTATTCTTATGTGCCAATGGACCAGTTATCATAGTTGCATAATTAGTATTATTTGCAAGTGTTCTAGCCATAGTTTTCAAAAGATTTTCGACCTTATCTACCTTCTCTATGAGAAGCTCTTTCATATTGTCTACTTCTTCTTCCTTCTTCTTTAGATGACTTTCCTTTTCCTTCATCATATCATCTACATATATCCTGTAGCCTTGGTCTGAAGGAATACGTCCAGCTGATGTATGAGGCTGAACTATAAGTCCTAACTCCTCTAAATCTGCCATCTCGTTTCTAATAGTTGCTGAACTTAGATTCAAGTCAGTAAATTTTGAAATTGTTCTAGATCCAACAGGCTCACCAGTTTCAAGATAATTAATAATGATTGCCTTAAGAATCTTCATCTTTCTTTCGTCTAATTCCACTATCTCACTTCCTTTGATGGTGACATCTACTTGTTAGTTTATTAGCACTCATTTGATTGGAGTGCTAACATAATGATAATCTATCACTACTTTTTACTATTGTCAACACTCTTAATAAAAATTTTTTATTTTTTTTATTTCCTCTTTTACACTAAATCAAATTGACATTATTATTTCTTATACATTATAATAAGAACGAATTTATTTTTAGGAGAAAACTAATGTCAATAGATCAAAATAAAATTAGAAACTTTTGTATTATCGCACACATTGATCACGGTAAATCAACTCTCGCTGATCGTATTATTGAAATGACTGGTTTACTTACATCAAGAGAGATGCAAGCCCAAGTTTTAGACAATATGGAGCTTGAACGTGAACGAGGTATTACCATTAAGGCTCAAGCTGTTCGTACTGTTTATAAAGCCGATGATGGTGAAGAATATATTTTCAATCTTATTGATACACCAGGACATGTAGATTTCAATTATGAAGTATCTAGAAGTCTTGCTGCTTGCGATGGTGCCATTTTAGTAGTAGATGCCGCACAAGGTATTGAAGCTCAAACTCTTGCCAATGTATATCTAGCGATGGACCACAATCTTGATGTTATTCCGGTTATTAACAAGATTGATCTCCCTAGTGCGAATCCTGACTGGGTTGTTGATGAAATTGAAAATGTTATAGGTATAGAAGCACATGATGCACCTCGTATCTCCGCCAAGACTGGCCTTAATGTAAAGGATGTTCTTGACGCAGTTGTAAATAAAGTACCTGCACCCGTAGGTGATAAAAACGCACCACTTTGTGCACTTATTTTTGATAGTCTTTATGATTCATACAAGGGTGTTATTGTGTTTTGCAGAATACGAGATGGTGTGGTTAAACCAGGTACTATTATTAAAATGATGGCTACAGGTGCTACTGCTAATGTAGTTGAAGTAGGATACTTTGGTGCCGGACAGTTTATTCCATGTGAAGAATTATCAGCAGGTATGGTTGGTTACATTACAGCTAGTATTAAAAATGTAAAGGACACTTCTGTAGGTGATACCATTACAGAACTTAACAATCCTTGTGATGAACCACTCCCCGGCTACAAAAAGGTAAATTCTATGGTTTACTGTGGTCTTTATCCTGCAGATGGAGCAAAATATCCTGACCTTAGAGATGCATTAGAAAAGCTTGTACTTAATGATGCCTCTTTGTCCTATGAGCCTGAAACCTCTATAGCCCTTGGCTTTGGTTTTAGATGTGGTTTCCTTGGTCTGCTTCATCTTGAAATCATTCAAGAAAGACTTGAACGTGAATACAATCTAGATCTTGTAACCACTGCTCCTGGCGTTATTTATAAAGTACACAAATCTGACGGATCAGTATTTGAACTTACCAATCCGTCAAATCTTCCTGACCCATCAGAAATTGACTATATGGAAGAACCTGTAGTTAGTACAGAGATAATGGTTACAACCGAATTTATTGGTGCCATTATGGAACTTTGTCAGGAACGTCGTGGTGTTTATTTAGGGATGGACTACATTGAAGGTTCAAGAGCCCTTATTAAATACGAGCTTCCCCTTAACGAAATTATATATGATTTCTTTGATGCTCTTAAATCTCGTTCAAAGGGGTATGCATCTTTTGATTACGAATTTAAAGGCTATGAACGCTCTGAACTTGTAAAGCTAGATATCCTTATCAATAAAGAAGAAGTCGATGCACTTTCCTTTATTGTACATGCTGATACCGCTTATGAAAGAGGAAGAAAAATGTGTGAAAAGCTTAAAAATGAAATTCCTCGCCATTTATTTGAAGTTCCTATACAAGCTGCCATTGGAAGCAAAGTTATTGCCCGTGAAACAGTTAAAGCTATGCGTAAGGACGTATTAGCTAAATGTTATGGTGGTGATATTTCTCGTAAGAAGAAGCTTCTTGAAAAGCAAAAAGAAGGTAAAAAGAGAATGCGTCAAATAGGAAATGTTGAAATACCACAAAAGGCATTTATGGCAGTTCTAAAGTTAGATCAAGAATAATTGAGGACAATTATGAACAAACAAAATACTTCGGGGATGTACCTACACATCCCCTTTTGTGTAAAAAAATGTAATTACTGTGATTTTCTTTCTTTTTCATCTAGTGAAGAAACTAAGAGTCTGTATGTAGATGCTCTTATTAAGGAAATTATAGCAAACTCCTATACAAATAAATCCATTTCAACCATTTTTTTTGGAGGTGGTACTCCTTCTATATTAGATTCAAAACATATCTACAATATCCTTAATTGTATTTCCAAATACTATGAAGTAGATAAAAATGCAGAAATTACTATTGAAGCAAATCCTGGTACTACCAATCTTATGAAGCTATCAGACTACAAACACAGTGGCATTAATAGACTTAGCATTGGTCTTCAAAGTGCCAATGACCATGAACTTTTAAAATTATCCCGTATACATTCATATTCTCAATTTCTTGAATCCTATAAAGATGCAAGAGATTTAGGATTTGACAATATTAATGTGGACCTAATGTCAGCTCTGCCAACACAAACACTAAAAAGCTACGAAGCTTCGTTGCGAAAAGTAATAGCTTTAGCTCCTGAACATATTTCCGCTTATAGCCTTATTTTAGAAGAAAACACTCCCCTATTTGACTATATAAAAGATGGTAATATGGATTTACTTCCAAATGAAGATGATGAACGAGCTATGTACTATCTAACTGATGAATTATTAAAAGAGTATGGCTATTACAGATATGAAATATCCAATTACTCAAAGCCAGGTTATGAATGCAGGCACAATCTATCCTATTGGGAGAGGGCAAACTATTTTGGTTTTGGTCTTGGTGCTTCTTCTTTTATAAACGGAATCAGATACAAGAATACCTCTTCTATGGAAAGATATCTTCAAAATAGTTCCACGCCTACGGAAATTGTGGAGGATAAAGAAATCCTTAGCAGGAAAGATGCCATGGAAGAATATATGTTTTTAGGACTAAGAAAAACTTCCGGGATAAGCATTACTACCTTTAAAAATGAGTTTTGTCATAGTATATACGATATATATGGAGATATATTAAAGAAATTTACACAAGAAGGCCTAATAACCGCAAGAGACGACAATATACTACTTACAACTAAAGGTTTAGATGTAAGCAACTATATTTTTAGTGAATTTATTTTAGACGAGGAGGAGACATGCAATCAATAAATATTTCAGATGTTAAAACATTTATGAAACGACTTCTAATAGATAATAGTTTTGATGATTTTTTACTAGAGGACGCTTCTATTACTACCTTCAATACCTTTAATATTGATGGTCACTTACAAAAAGCTTATTATTCCAAAGAGGAATACGAAGCACTGAATCTGCGCAGTCTTTCATACTGGCATGAAATTAAGCCTATATGTTTTGAACTAATTAAAGGTAAAAAAACTCCTCTTGGATTTACTTTTATTTTACAGCTAGATTCTTTTCAAATTAAAAGTTTTTATGAAAAATGTAATCTTGAAGAATCCAAAGAATTTATATCAAACTTTTTTCTTAATATTAAGTATGAAAATAGTACTCTTGACTGTATTACCGCTATTTCCTACAAACAATTTACACTTGATAAAACCATAGAAAAAGAATATGACAAATACATAGAAAAATTTTTATTAGCACTCATTTAATTTGAGTGCTAATTTTCTCTTGACATTCCTTTCGTGTAGTTTTAAAATACATCTTGTAGATTTATATTACACATTATTACAAAATGAAAGGAAGTAATTTAAAATGGCTAAAACAGGAAGTCTTTCAATTAACAGCGAAAACATTTTCCCTATCATTAAAAAGTGGTTATATTCAGACCATGATATTTTCTTTAGAGAACTTATATCAAATGGTTGTGACGCTATCACAAAGTTAAAGAAGCTTGAAGTTATGGGTGAATATCAGTTACCTGATGACAACAAATTCAAGGTAAGTGTACTTGTTAACGACAAGGATAAGACACTTACATTTATAGATAACGGTATTGGTATGACCTCAGATGAGGTAGAGGAATATATCAATCAGATAGCTTTTTCTGGCGCAGAAGCATTTATGAATCAATATAAAGATAAGACTAATGAAGATCAAATTATTGGTCATTTCGGACTTGGATTTTATTCTGCATTTATGGTTGCTGACAAAGTTACCATTGATACTTTATCCTTTAAGGAAGGTTCTACACCCGTACATTGGGAATGTGATGGTGGCACAGACTTTAGCATGGAGGACGGCGACTACAATGAACGTGGTACAAAGATTACTTTATTTTTAAACGAAGATAGTCTTGAATTTGCAAATGAGTTCCGTGCAAAAGAAGTAATTACAAAATACTGTTCATTCATGCCTACTGAGATTTACCTTACAAATGAAAATGCAAATCCTGAGTATGATACTGTTCTACCTGAGGAAGTAACACCAGAAGATACTGTTGTAGAAACAATTGTAGAGCCTGCAAAAACAGAAGAAAAAGAAAATGAAGATGGAACAAAGGAAACCGTTGAAATTTCTCCTTCAGTTACCAAATCAAAGATTCTTAAAAGACCAGTTGCTCTTAATGATACTACTCCTCTTTGGGCAAAGCACCCAAATGATTGTACCGATGAAGAATATAAAGCATTTTATACAAAGGTATTTCATGATTTTAAAGAACCATTATTTTGGATTCATTTAAATATGGATTACCCATTTAACTTAAAAGGTATATTATACTTCCCTAAGTTTAATACAGAGTATGATACTTTAGAAGGAACAATAAAGCTATACAACAACCAAGTATTTATTGCTGATAACATTAAAGAGGTTATCCCTGAGTTTCTTATGCTTTTAAAGGGTGTAATTGATTGCCCTGACTTACCTTTAAATGTTTCTAGAAGTGCTCTTCAAAATGATGGTTTTGTAAAGAAAATTTCTGATTACATTACAAAGAAGGTTGCAGATAAGCTTTCAGGTATGTGTAAAACTGATAAAGAAGCTTATGAAAAGTATTGGGATGACATTAATCCATTTATTAAATTCGGATGTTTAAAAGATGAAAAATTCTGCGAAAAAATGACAGACTACATTCTTTTCAAAAATATTGAAGGCAAATTCCTTACATTGCCAGAATGTCTTGAAGAAAATAAAGAACATCATGAAAATACAGTGTTCTATATAACAGATGAAATAGCTCAAGGTCAATACATTAAAATGTTTAAAGACCAAGGCCTTGATGCCGTTATCTTAAAGCATAACATTGATCAGCCATTTGTAACACATCTTGAGCAAAAAAATGAAGGTGTTAAATTCCAGCGAATTGATGCTGATCTTACAGATACCTTCAAGGAAGAAACAAAGGAAGAAGATAAAGAATCCTTTGAAGCTAATGCAAAAGAACTAACAGATATATTTAGAAAAGCTCTTAACAATGACAAGCTAGAAGTCAAGGTTGAAAATCTAAAAGATGAAACCATATCTTCTATGGTTACACTTTCAGAGGAGAGCAGACGTATGCAGGATATGATGAAGATGTATGGTATGGCAGGCATGGATCCTTCTATGTTTGGCACGACACTTACACTTGTACTTAATGCAAAGAATAATCTTGTACAATATGTTCTTAGCCATAAAGATGATGAAAATACTTCTATGATTGCAAAACAGCTCTATGATTTAGCTGTAATTAGCCATGAACAATTAAGTCCAGAGGCAATGACTGAATTTATTTCAAGAAGCAATAAAATTATGGAAATGCTTTGCAAATAAATCCTTTGCAAACAATATATAATATAAAAGAACAAGCCAAATTTCTTGGCCTGTTCTTTTAATTTATGAAATTATTAAAATCCACAAATTTCTAACAGGATAAAAATAACAATTCATATAATTTACTTTTTGAATTTGTTTCAATAGAAAAATTTAATACCTTAGTATCATTATCTCCTATAATTACTACGGTCTTATTTGATAACGCTGTAACGTCTCCTACTTCTATCTTCAAATCGAAATTTCCTATTTCAGATAAATTCCATTCCTGAATTATATCTTCCTCTGAATATTCGTTAATGATATAAGCCCCATCTAATAATAATACTTTAATAATTCCTTAAATTATTTCTCATCACGTTACCTCCTCTTATATTTAATCAAATGCATTTTTATTATTTTAATTCAGAGCTGTAAATTAAATATTTTTTACTATTCCGACTTAATCATTTATATTAAAAATCAAATAATGACAACTGATTGCTCTCTGGAATATCACCAAATAATCCCAACTGATTCATTACATCTATTACAGTTTTACTTACCTTTGTTCTATCTCTAAAGTCATCACGAGATAAAAATGGTCCATCTTTTGCCGCCTCTACAACGGCTTCAGCTGCCTTATCACCCATTCCGTCTATTGTACTTAGTGATGGCATAAGCTTGCCATCAACTATTTGAAATCTTGTAGACTGTACCATAAACAAATCTATTTTAATGAAATCATAACCTCTAGCATACATCTCAAGTACAAGCTTCATATCCTTTAATACGTCCTCTTCTTTTGGGGTTGTTTCTCCCGCTGCACTCTTCTTTTTTAATTCATTCATATTGTATACAAGCTTGTCTTTGCCCTGACACATAAGCTCATAGTTAAAGGCGGAAGCTCTTATACTAAAGTATGCTGCATAATAAGCCAATGGATAAAACACCTTAAAATATGCAATCCTATAAGCCATCATTACATAGGCAGCAGCATGTGCTTTTGGGAACATATATTTGATTTTCTTACAAGACCAAATGTACCAATCCGGAACATCATTTGCAAGCATTGCCTCTTCCCATTCTGGTTTTAATCCCTTACCTTTACGTACTGATTCCATAATTGTAAATGATAGTTCTGAATCCATTCCTTTGTTAATTAGATAGGTCATAATATCATCTCTTGTACAAATAGCTGTAGAAATAGTTGCCTTTCCTTCCCCAATTAATGTCTGCGCATTACTTAACCACACATCTGTACCGTGAGATAGTCCTGAAATACGAACCAAATCCGAAAAAGTTTTTGGTCTTGTATCCTTAAGCATTTGGATAACAAAATCAGTACCAAATTCTGGTATACCAAGGGAACCTAATTCACAGCCATCAATATCTTCTGGTCGTATTCCTAAGGCATTTGTAGATGCAAAAAGAGACATTACTTCTTTATTGTCTAATGGTATGGTCTTCGCATCTAAACCAGTTAAATCTTCAAGCATACGAATCATTGTTGGATCATCGTGTCCAAGAATATCAAGTTTTAGAAGATTATGGTCAATTGAATGATAATCAAAATGAGTGGTTACAGTTTTTGTTGTCATATCATTAGCTGGTCTTTGCACTGGCGTAAATTTGTATATTTCATTACCATAAGGTAAAACAATAATACCACCTGGATGCTGGCCAGTAGTTCTTCTAACTCCAACGCATCCTTTAGCTAATCTTTCTATTTCACAACGTCTTTTGGTTATTCCTCGTTCTTCAAAATAATGTAAAACATAACCATACGCTGTTTTCTCAGCCAAGGTTCCAATTGTTCCTGCTCTAAATGTCTGTCCCTTACCAAAAATTACCTCTGTGTATTCATGGGCTTTACTTTGATATTCTCCGGAAAAATTAAGATCAATATCTGGCTCTTTGTTTCCTTTGAATCCAAGAAAAGTCTCAAATGGAATATCAAAACCTTGCTTTAATAATGGCTCTCCACATTCAGGGCAGTTTTTATCAGGCATATCACAGCCTGCTCCACCTGCAAAAGGTTTTACCTCATCTGAATCAAAATCTACATAATGACATTTTCTACACAAATAATGTGGTTTTAATGGATTTACTTCGGTTATCCCGGCCATTGTTGCAACAAAAGAAGAACCAACTGATCCTCTTGAACCAACCAAATATCCATCTTCATTAGACTTCCAAACAAGCTTTTGAGCAATAATATACATAACAGCAAATCCATTACTAATAATTGAATTAAGCTCTCTTTCTAGTCTTTCTGTAACTATCTCTGGTAATTCTTCTCCATACATCGCATGAGCAGTATTATAACAAATAGTTCTAAGAGTTTCATCTGAATGAGGAATAACTGGGGGTGCTTTATCAGGAAAAACAGGAGAAATATTTTCCACCATTTCGCTTACTTTATTTGTGTTTGTTACAACAACTTCAAAAGCCTTATCGCTACCAAGATACGAAAATTCACTAAGCATTTCCTCAGTTGTTCTTAAGAAAAGCGGTGCCTGCTTATCAGCATCCGAAAAACCTTTGTTTGACATTATGATTCTACGATATACCTCGTCCTCTGGATTTAGAAAATGCACATCACAGGTTGCAACAACTGGTTTGTTGAATTTCTCTCCTAATTCTACAATTTTTTCATTAACCTCTTTTAGATAGGAAACAGTACATTCTTCCTTATCTACCATAAACATATTATTTCCAAGTGGCTGTATTTCCAAATAATCATAAAAGTTTGCTAATCTTGCGATTTCCGCATCACTTTTTCCGCCATAAACAGCTTTATATAGTTCACCTGCTTCACAAGCAGAGCCAATAATTAGACCTTCTCTATACTTCATAAATACACTTTTTGGTGTTCTTGGAAATCTGCTAAAATATTTTATATGTGCATCAGAAACTAAACGATAAAGATTAATTCTGCCTATTTCATTACATGCAATGATAATAGCATGATGTGTAGGCATTTTCTTTATTGCTTCTGGTGTTGACTTACTAAATTCATTTACCCCATCTAAATCAACAATATTTCTTTCTTTTAACATTTCTATAAATTTTACAAATATCTTTGCAGTACACCCTGCATCATCAACAGCACGATGGTGATTTTCTAGAGGGATTCTCAATGCTTTTGCAACATTATCCAGCTTATATTTTGCTATAGTTGGAATAAGAACTCTAGCTAAAGATACGGTATCTACATAGGTTGGTGAAAAATCAATAGATTGTTTGTTTGCATTGTGCATAATAAAGCTCATATCGAAATCCGCATTATGTGCTACCATTATGGCATCCTTTGAAAATTCAAGGAATAAAGGTAGAATTTCATCTATACCTTTAGCGTTAATTACCATTTCATCATTAATACCTGTTAAATGTTCGATTCTGTATGGTATAGGCACACCCGGATTTACAAACTCACTAAAATAATCAACGATATTTCCACCCACAACTTTAACTGCACCAATCTCTATTATTTTATCGGAAAGGGCTGAAAAACCAGTTGTTTCAATATCAAAAACTACATATGTTTCATCTAAGGATTGACCATTACTTTTTGTTACAATATCCTTTAAATCATCCACTAGATATGCTTCTACTCCATAAATAACCTTAAAATCAAGGGTTTCCCCACGTTTCTTATAATCTCCTCTTATTGCATCTATTCCATGTAAAGCTTCCGTAAATCCCTGAACATTACCATGATCTGTAATGGCTAATGCTTTATGTCCAAAATTTATTGCCTGCTTAATCAAATCTTTAGCTTCTGAAACTCCATCCATATCACTCATTTTGGTATGACAATGAAGCTCTACTCTTTTATCAACACTATTATCATGTCTTTTTACTCTAAAATCATTGCCCTTCATAATACCCACAAGAGAAGAAACTGATACTTCCTTATCATAGGTATCGAACATAACCATACCCTTAAGCTTGATAAAAGCACCAACCTTAAGCTCAGCTAAAAGTTCTACTAATTCATCATTTTTAGCAAATATCTTTGCACTAATTGAATCAGAAAAATCTGTAATTGCAAATGTAATAATAGTTCTTTCATTACGAATTTCTCTTGTTTCTAGTGCACTAATCTGTCCATGTAATATAGCTTCACCAGTTTCAGGACCAGTCTGAGATATTGGAGTAATATCCCCTTCAAAGCTTCTACCATAAATAACATCAGGATTATCCTCTTTAGTTGTAAAGCTTTGTCTTCTATATCCACCAAAATCTTTCTTTTGATTATATCCACCACTTCCAGATGACTTGTCCTTTTGTTCATCCTTTTTGGCATTTTTACGTTCTTCAACAGCTTTTGCTACTTCTTCTTTCTTTTGTTCTTCATCAAAAGCAGCTTTTGCTCTCTTTGATATTTCAATAATTTCATTTTGCATAATAACTTCATTTTGCTTTGCAAATTTATTTAATTTCGCTTCAACCGTTTTAAACTCTACATTTAACGGAATATGGCATCTATTTTTAAAGATATTTTCTAATTGCCTTTTTAACTCTGTTGTTTTTTCCATATTTAATGCTGTATCTTCAACCTCAATCAGCATCTTGTCTTCATCCGCAAAGGTAATATTTCCCTTTTTTAAGATGTTATACATAATTATACTGGTATCTTTGATTTCTGAATAAATACTTTCTTTATATGCTTCAAAAAGATTTTCAGGAGTGTAAAGTTCAGATAATTTATATTCTTCAACAAATTTAATTTCAGTTTGGGCATTAGAAAAAAGCTGATCTTGGATAGCTTTTTCTACGAATTTTATGTAGATAATATCAATCAGCTTTTTACTATGTATATATACATTAAGATGTTTCTTTTCACGATTTGATGTTATTTTACTAACTTTAACCTGTGAAAAAAGTTCTAATAGTATTTCTTTATTTTTGCCCGTGAATTTTAAATCTGGGAAGACCTCTGTAAATCTTTTGTATTCTTCCACCATAATCCCACCTGTCCTATATATTAACTTTTATTTAACGTGTTGTTTTGCATATGTTAATTCCAATTTGCAAGCTCGTTTTCCAAACATCCTAACAGTTCACTTTCAGGCATTTTTTTAACTATCTCACCATGTTTTATAAGTAATCCTTCATTAATTCCACCGGCTATACCTATATCTGCTTCTCTAGCCTCTCCTGGACCATTAACAGCACATCCCATAACTGCAACTTTAATATCTAGATTATCATATTTTTCTACCATATTTTCGACTTTATTTGCAAGGTCTATTAAATCAATCTGAGTTCTGCCGCAAGTAGGACATGAAACAACCGTTATTCCGCCTTTTCTAAGTCCTAATGTTTTTAAAATAAGCTTTGCTGTTTTAATTTCTTCTATAGGATTTCCTGTAAGGGATACTCTAATAGTATCGCCTATACCTTTACCTAAGATAAGTCCTAAGCCCACTGAAGACTTTATATTTCCAGAAAATAATGTACCAGCTTCAGTAATACCTACATGTAATGGGTAATTAGTCTTAGTTGCAATGATTTCATGTGCCTTTACGCACATCATAACATCTGAAGACTTAATACTAATAACCATATTGTTATAGCCCAAATCTTCAATAATTTTAACCTTATCCAAAGCGCTTTCAACAATACCTTCTGCTGTAACATGTCCATACTTTTCTAGTATATTCTTTTCTAATGAACCACTATTTACACCTACTCTAATTGGAATATTACGACTTTTTGCAACATCTACTACAGCCTTAACCTTCTCAATACTTCCTATATTTCCAGGATTAATTCGTATCTTATCTGCACCATTTTCCATAGCAGCTATAGCTAATTTATAATCGAAGTGTATATCCGCAACCAAAGGTATGTGAATGTACTTTTTAATTTCTCCTAGAGCCTTGCCAGCTTCCATATTTGGAATGGCACATCTAATAATATCACATCCTGCTTCCTCTAGTTTAAGGATTTGTTCCACAGTTGCCTTAACATCCTGTGTCTTAGTATTAGTCATAGACTGAATAAGTATTGGATTACCTCCACCTATAACCTTGTTTCCAATTTTAATAACTTTCGTATTGTCTCTATACATATTCTCACCTAAAATAATTTAAAAATGTCTTGGAATAATATATACACCGCAAATATCATAAGAAGTATCATACCTGCAAGATGAAAATATTCTTCGTGTTTTACTGGTTTTCTAAATATTGCTTCTATTACCTGAAATAAGAATCTTCCTCCATCTAGACCTGGTATTGGAAGTAAATTCATTACACCAAGATTTGCAGATAATAGCATTGTAAGATTAGCGATATTTAAAAATACATATAATACGCCATCGCTCTTACTCTCCTGATAAACAGTATCTACATAATCAACAATTCCTACTGGTCCTGAGAAATCCTTTACAGTTACCTGTCCGGTAAATAACATTCCTAAGCTTTTAAATACTGTGCTTATTTGATATCCAATCTCATGGGATGAATATTTTAAAACTCCTATTGCATCTGTTTTTACTCTGCCTGTATTATATGAAAATCCAAGTGAATATCCACCACTTGATAATACTGGTGTTACAGTAAGGTCAATTTCTTTTCCGTCTCTATTTAAAACAATACTAACTTCATCTTTTCCAAATGGATGAGATGATAAGTATGCATTAAATTCATTAACATTTGCAAACTTCGTTCCATCAATAGATACAACAATATCGTCGACTTTAGCTCCTGCTTTTTCTAATGGTCCATCCTTTGTAACAGCAATAATTTTTGCATCACTACCTTCAAGTGAATAAGTAAATCCTAAAACATATTTTTCAACATATTTTGGTGAAAGAGTAGCTTCATATTCTTTTCCATCTCTTTCATACTTAATGGTTATATCCTCTTTGGTTAAGGGATGAACAAATTCTTCAAGAAAAATCTGTCTTGAAATTTCAATATTTGTTCCATTAAATTCTGTTATTATATCCCCTGTTCTAAGTCCAGCTTCATATGCTGCTGATCCATTTTCTATATCTATTATTTCCGGCTTATCATATCCAACTACTCCAATAACAACAATTGCAAGCACAAAAGCTAGCACGAAATTAAAGATTGGTCCTGCAAGTACAATTGACATACGTGCCCATACAGACTTACTTTCAAAGGATCTTGATAAATCCTCTGTAGCCGCCTCATCCTCTGTTAAGGCATCCTTGTTTAGCATCTGACATGCTCCACCAAAAGGAATTATTTTAAAGGAATATCTCGTTTCACCTTTAATAAATGAAAACAATCTTGGTCCAAAACCAATTGAAAATTCAATAACCTTAACCTTATTTTTCTTAGCTAAGAGAAAATGACCAAATTCATGAATAAAAACCAAAATACTAAATACTATAACTGCCATTAATATACTCAAATTACCACCTGCTTCCAATAAATTCGTAAGTCTCTGCTTCTACCTGCAATATCTCATCAAAAGATGGATTAGGTATTACTTTATGATGTTTCATTGACTCTTCAATAATCATCGGGATATCCAAAAATCCTATCTTTTTATCTAAAAACTTAGCAACAGCCAGCTCGTTTGCTGCGTTAAATACTGTTGGAAGTGATCCTCCCGTATTTCCTGCTTCATAAGCAAGTCTTAGTCCTGGAAAATTCGTCATATCTGGTTCGTAAAAGTCAATACTTCTTAATGTTTTAAAGTCCACTCTTTCTTTACTGAAATTCCTTCTTTGAGGATAAAACAAAGCATAAGATATAGGGAGTCTCATATCAGGTGTTCCAAGTTGTGCAATTATTCCACCATCCTCAAACTCAACCATAGAGTGAATAAGACTTTGAGGCTGTACAACCACTTCTACTTGATGGTATTTTACACCAAATAACCATTTTGCTTCCATAACTTCTAATCCTTTATTCACCATTGTGGCAGAATCGATGGTTATTTTTCTACCCATCTTCCAGTTTGGATGCTTTAAGGCATCCTCAACCTGAACATCTTTCATCTGACTTAGAGTTTTTCCTCTAAACGGTCCTCCAGAAGCAGTTAAAAGTAATCTCTCTATTTTATTATTATTTTCACCATTAATACATTGAAATATCGCACTATGTTCACTATCAACTGGTAATATTTTTACATTATATTCCTTTGCTAATGAAATAATGATATGTCCTGCTGTTACAAGTGTTTCTTTATTTGCCAATGCAATATCTTTTTTTGCTTTTATTGCCTCAATAGTTGGTCTTATTCCAATCATACCAACAACTGCAGTTACAACTATATCTGCTTCTTTAACAGTGGCACATTCAATAAGACCATCCATACCACAAACAACCTTCGTTGATGTATCTGCAATCATATCTGACAAATTCTTTGCTGCCTTTTCATCAAATACACATACTAGCTTAGGTTTAAATTCACGTATTTGTTCATTTAATGCTTTAATATTACTTCCAGCAGCTATTGCTACCACAGATAAATCCTGTGGATTTTGACGTACGATATCAAGTGTTTGGGTACCAATAGAACCTGTGGAACCCAATATAGAAATATATTTCATAAGCTTTTCCTTTAATTAAAATGCGATTAATAAAATGTAATAAATAACAGGTGCGATAAAGATAACACTATCAAATCTATCCATTATACCACCATGACCTGGTATAAGTTTTCCATAGTCTTTAACATCATAATTTCTCTTTATTGCTGACGCACTAAGGTCACCCACCATAGAAACCAAACCTGCAATACCACAAAGTAATGCGAAGGTTAACTCTGGATTATTTACAGTTTCAAGATGTGGTCCAATAATAGCACCAAAAGCTGCTCCAATAAGTGCTGCTCCAACTACACCACCAATTGCTCCCTCTATTGACTTTTTAGGACTAAGTATAGGTGCCATCTTATGTTTTCCACATGTTACACCTGTAAGATATGCGCAAGTGTCACATATCCAAGAACCTATAAATAAAAGCCAGTACGTAAATATTCCATCTTCTGTCATACGAATAAGATACATAAACGACAAAAGCATAACTACATAAACAAATCCAAATACACACATTGTTATTTCTTCTGTTTTAAATTTAGGAAAAGAAAAAACATATGTAGCTAAAATAACCAAGATAAAACCTATTAGTACAACTAATGAATATTTTGTACCATAGAATCTAATTAATCCATAATAAATAACTGTTGCAACGTATCCAAAAATGCCTAAAATACTTTTATGAATACCAACAACTCGGTATATCTCAAATAACCCTATTAGAGAAATAATTGAAACTAACGCAAATAAAACGTCTCCCCCAAGTATTCCTGTTGCAACTATAATTAATAACAAGCATATTCCACTAATTAGTCTTGTTAAAAATGATTTGTTAAGTAAATTGTTTATTGCCATTATGCTTCCTCCTGATTTGGACTAACCTTTCCAAATCTTCTCTCTCGTTTATTATATCCTATAACAGCCTTAATTAGTTCATCTTTATCAAAATCCGGCCATAGGCAATCTGTAAAATAGAATTCAGTATAAGCAAGCTGCCATAGCAAAAAGTTGGATAATCTCTGCTCCCCGCTAGTACGAATAAGCAAATCCGGATTAGGAATATCAAATGTATCCAAATATCCTTCATAAGTACTTTCAGTAATATCACTAACTTCAATCTTACCTTCTTTAATATCACTTGCAAGTGTTCTTATTGCTCTAGTCATTTCATCTCTGCTTCCATAATTAATAGCAATAGTAAAATTAAGCCCTGTATTATCTTTAGTAGCTTCTTCGAGATTGGCTATATTACTTGCAAGCTTTGTATCAAGCTTTGATTTATCACCAATAACTCTAACTCTCATATTATTCTTTGTAGATCTTTCAATACTATCCACAAGATAATCATTTAGAAGCTTCATAAGTGCAGTTACTTCACTTTCAGGTCTATTCCAATTTTCTGTTGAAAAGGCATACACTGTTAAATACTTTATACCAATATTAAATGCGTCTTCACATATTTGCTCAACTGCCATTGCACCCTTTTTATGTCCATAGTTTCTAGGCATCATACGTTTTTTTGCCCATCTACCATTACCATCTAGAATAATTGCAACATGGTTTGGGATGCTTAGTTTATCCAAATCTACTTTGATTTTTGCCATTACTTCCTCCAACATTATTAAAATTGTAAAAAAGAGGACTAATATCGTCCTCTTTAATATTTCAATTATACAGTAAGGATTTCTTTAGACTTATCTTCAATAGCCTTGTCAACTAAATCAATATACTTATCTGTAAGCTTTTGAACTTCATCTTCTAATATTTTATTTTCATCATCAGAAATTTCATTAGCCTTGTTTTGTTTCTTAAATAAATCATTGGCATCTCTTCTTACATTTCTAACTGCAACTTTTGCATTTTCGCCTTTTTTCTTTACGTCCTTAACTAGTTCTTTTCTTCTTTCCTCAGTAAGTTCTGGGAAAACAAGTCTTACAACTTTACCATCGTTACTAGGTGTTAATCCTAAATCTGAATTATTAATTGTTTTTTCGATTTCTTTTATAAGGCTTGACTCCCATGGCTGAATCTGAATCATTCTTGCTTCTGGTACTGAAATATTAGCCACCTGCTGGAATGGTGTTGGTGTTCCATAATAATCAACCTTTAATTTATCTAATATATGTGGGTTTGCTCTACCTGCTCTAATTGTAGAATAATCATTCATCAAAGCATCAAGTGTTTTGTCCATTTTTTCTTCGAATTCTAATAATCTCTCGTCCATCTTTAAATTCCTTTCAATATTACTCAACTGTTATTTTTGTTCCTGTAAACTTACCTGTAACGGTATTGATAATGCTGTTTTCTTCATTTAAGCCAAATATGAGCATTGGCATCTTGTTTTCCATAGCAAGAACTGAAGCAGCTAAATCAATTACACCTAACTTTTTATCAATAACTTCACTAATAGGTATTTCTGAAAACTTCTTTGCATTTGGATTCTTTGCTGGGTCAGAATCGTATACACCATCTATAGATTTAGCTGATAATACAATATCTGCCTCAATTTCAACTGCACGAAGTACTGTTCCCATATCTGTTGAAAAATATGGATGACCAATTCCACCGGCAAAAAATACTACCATGCCTTTATCAAAGTACTTATTGGCTCTATCCTTTGAGAAAAGCTTTGTAAAAGAACCACATTCAAATGGTGTTAGAACCTGTGTCATCATTCCCTCTGTACGGAAAATTTCAGATACATAAATACAATTCATAACAGTTGCTAACATACCTATAGCATCCGCCTTTGTTCTATCTATCTTTTCACTTGTTCTACCTCTCCAAAAGTTACCACCACCAATAACAATACCAACTTCTATACCACTATTAACAAGTTCCTTTACTTGTTTAGCTACTCCAACTACTGTAGCTTCATCAAATCCTGTCTTTTTGTCACCAGCAAGTGCTTCACCACTTAATTTAAGTAAAACTCTTTTATATCTATCCATCGTTGTGCCTTTCTATTATTTATTGCCAAATGTATCTTCAAATAATGATTTGTAATCTATCTCTGCGTAGCACTGAGAACAAAAGCCTTCTATTGCTGCTCCGTTATTTATCTGAACTGATCTAGATTTAATATTGCCCTGAATAACTGCAGTTCCATCTATAATAACAGGACCATGGACATCAACGTCTCCCTTTATTGCTCCACCAATAACAGCTGATGTTGCATAAATATTTCCTATAATTACGGAACCATTAGCAACTTTTACAGCACCATCAGAATTAATGTCACCTTCAACCTTTGCATTATTTGCAAAAATCTCTTTAGCCTGAGATGTTCCTTTAATCTGACCTGTAATTACAAGCTTGCCCTTACATGAAATATCTCCATTGATTTTTCCATATACATTAATGGATCCTGAAGAAGAAATACTACCTGTTAAAGTTGTTCCTTTTGTTATCTCTGTTACTTCATCACTAGCAATGTCATCTTCATCAAGTGTATTTACCATAGTTTCTTCATCATCAAATGTATTTACATCATCTATAGATGTTTCAATATCTTTATCTGTTTCCATATCATCGTTTATATCCACAGCATCTGTTATTTCTATATCATTAATAACTTCATCTGCATCCTTTTCCTTTGTCTCTATTACTTCTTCTACATCCTTCATAGTATCCTTTAATGAAGCTTGATTCTTTGAATCCTTTTTAGGTTCTTTCACTATTTTTTCCTCCAATGTTGTTTCATTCTTCTTAGTTGTAGAATCATTTGTAGACTCTGAAATTGCACTCTCCAAATCAAAATCATCTAATGCCATTTCCTCGTCCACTGCATCAAGAACACTATTGATTTTATCTAAGTCTAAACTATCCATATCATCAAATGTATTCACCATACCTGTGTCTGCTGATTCGTCTGAGTTTTTGTTTGTAGCATTTTGAGTCTCTTCAACTGGATCCTCTGCTACTAATTCATTAACAGCCTGTGCTAAATCATCTTTAAATTCTTTTAAAAAGCTCATATAAACCTCCATTTATTCATTTCTAATCTGCTGTATAGCAGTAACACTATCATCAATAGCTTTTATCGTAAAGCCTTCTGTCTGAAGTCTTTCAATGATTTTAGGCAGAGCCTCAACTGTAGTAGTTTTTGAAGCCGGGTCATGCATTAGAACAATCGCTGTATTCATTTTATATATATCCTTGAAAATATTGCTCATAATCTGATCCACAGAAACCATTGAACTTGACGCATCTCCACTTGATACATTCCAATCAAAATACTCGTAGTTTTTTTTATCTAAGTAATCAATACATTCCTTAATGTCCATATCTATTAGGGAATTTGCGCTGCCACCAGGAAATCTATAATAAATGCTATCTATTCCTGTTGCATCAAATACCAAGCTATGTATTTTTGTAACATCATCAATATATGAATCAATAGAAGAATAAACCAAGCTGTAGGAATGAGAATATGAATGAAATCCAATAGTATGACCTTCTTTTACTATTCTTTGCATTCTTTCTATAGATGTAGCATCCTCTTGCCCTACCACAAAAAACGTTGCCTTAACCGAATACTGATTAAGAATATCTAAAATCTTATCGGTATTTTCACTAGGTCCATCATCAAATGTAAGACAAACTGTCTTTCCATATCCTGGAAGTGAAGGGTCTTCTGATGGTTTTATAGTGTTCTCTATAGCATCAACTGATTCAGTTTTTCCTTCAACCGACTCAGTTTCTCCTTCTGTAGTATTTTCTTCTTGCCCATCATTAGATTCATCATTACCTAAGCTAAAAGCTTCTGTAGAAATATTATTTTTAACTTCAACAGCCTTTAAATGTACTTCTCCATAGCTATCTAGTACTGCTTCTATTTTGCCACTCTCTTTTAGTGAAAGCAACCTGTCTAGCTGATTCTCTAAATTGTTTACTTTAAATGCCAAATAAATACAAATAATAATAGGAATAAGTATAAGTATAAATATCATTATTATAATTGCTTGTTTTATTCGATTTATGCGCTTACGTCTTGGTTCGATTACCTGATTATTAGGAAAATCAGTCATAAATTGAAACCCTTTCTATATAAACAAATATTTTTGTTTTTTTAAAGTGCATACATCATCATTGTATCACATCATTTTCAATATTTAAAGATAATTTTTATTTTTCCCTAACAAGCCCATTCTCGTCAATTTCTATATTAACTGACATATCAACAATAGAAGTATATAAATTACTAGCTTCACTTCCTGTTACATCCACTGTTTTACTATATTGGCTTTTACATGGTATTAATGATACTGAAAGTGAATTATCCTCATTTACTAAAGCCGAAACAGCTACTGTATCTACTGCATAATTTTCAAATAAGAAATTACCCACACCATAAAATATGTATTTACCTTTATATATCTCTGCACCTTGCAATGTATGTGTATGACATCCAATTATCAAATCTGCCCCTGCATCTACATATCCATGTCCAACATTATACTGGTAATCTTGAATTGTTGAATCTTTGTTTTCACCAAAATGAACCATAACTACTACAATATCTACACCTTCATTTTTAAGCTTGGTAATTTCGTCTTTTATCATTGAATATCTATCTGTACTCTCATAGGTTGTCATTTGTCCTGGCTTATCTGGATATGCATACCAATCCACTCTTGGGACTACTCTATTTGAAGCAAGCACTGCTATGGTTTTGCCATTTACTTCTTTTATATATGCTGATTTTGCCTCATCTAAATTATTTCCTGCGCCCACATAGCCAATTCCTACCTTATCTAATGAATTCATGGTATCAACAAGACCGCTTTCACCATAATCCATAGTATGATTATTTGCTAATGTTACAACATCTACGCCCATTTTATCTAAAATGTATTCTCTGTTTGTTGGATGTTTGTAATACCATAATTCATAATCAACCTTGTATGTATCATCAGCATCAGAAGAAACATATTCATGGTTAATACCAAATATGTCACTTTGCAAGAATAGTGTAGAAAGCTTTGTAGACAGAAAACCGTCAAGACCATTATTCTCATATGCTGCAACAATTCTATCATTTAAATCTACATCACCAACAAAAGCCAAAGTAACTGGTATGTACTCTGGCTTTGTTTCTTCTTCAGTTGTAAGAACCTCTGACATAACAGTAGTAGCATTTTGTGTTGTGCTACTACTGTTCATCTCATAGCTTGTATAATCCTCTTTAATATTTATAAATCTGGATGAAATAAAAATAATAAATATAATTGATAATAATATTGTTAATAGTACTGATGAAAGTATATTAAATTTTTTCATAAATGACCACCCCAAATGGAAAGATTATGCCATTATCATATTTGTTTGAAATCAATATTTCTTCACTAATATCATATGTAATAGCTTCATTAGAACAGTTTAATATAATTTCATATTTATGTCCATCATTATCTTCTTTTTCATAATGAAGTACTTTTTCATTGTCAATATCATAAAGATATTTAATACCCATACTCTTAAACGCCGGTGTATTTTTTCTTAGATTAATCAAGGTACTAAAGAAAGAAATTCTATCGTTGTATTTTCCTTCAGCAATTTCTTCCCATGGCATACATCTTCTACAATCAGGATCGTGTCCACCTTCTAAACCTACTTCTGTTCCATAGTAAATACAAGGACTTCCTGCCATTGTAAATAAAATAATCATCTGTTGGTATAGCGCATCTATATTTCCATTTACTCTATTCATTATTCTGTCTGTGTCATGCGAGTCAAATAGATTAAAAGCTGCCTCCATCTGTTGTTTCGTATATAAATTGTAACAACGATTAACGGCATATTCAAAATCTTTATTTGAAAATTCTTTATTTGTCCAGAATGCAGTAACACTGTTAACCAATGGATAATTCATTACAGCATCATATTCATCTCCCTTTAACCACATTTCAGAATCATGCCATATCTCTCCCATAAGATAAAAATCAGGGTTTATGGCTTTTAGTTCTCTATTTAAATGTTTTAAAAAAGAATGTGACACTTCATTTCCTACATCAAATCTAATTCCATCAATATCATATTTACTTATCCAGCCTTTACAAACCTTTGTAAGATAATCTACAACCTCAATATTATTGGTATTTAGCTTTGGCATTGATCCAAAAAATGCAAAGGAATAAAATCTACCATCTCTTGTAAACCAATCTTTAGTATCAAATGGCCACTTATTAATAAAAAACCATTTATAATACTTTGACTGTGGTCCTTTTTTTACTACATCTAACCATATAGGATTCTTAAATCCACAATGATTAAAGACACCATCTAGCATTATTTTAATTCCCATGCTATGGGCAGTATCAACCAGTTTTCTTAAAACCTCATCATCTCCAAAGCCAGGGTCAACCACTTCATAATCTGTAGTCTCGTATTTATGATTTGAGCCAGCTAAAAATATAGGGTTTAAATATATACCACTAATTCCAAGATTAGATAAATATGGTAGTTTTTCTATAATCCCTTCAATATCACCGCCATACCAGTCATCATATTTAACAGGTTCACTCTTCCATGGCTTAACACAGCTTTTATTTCTTTTTGGATTTCCATTTGCAAATCTTTCAGGAAATATTTGATACCATACTGTATCCTTTACCCATGCAGGTGTTTTAATGACATCACTTGAATTTAACCATGGAAACATAAAATACTGACCTGTTGCACCTGTATGCTCCATATGTTCCTGGGAATAAAAATCATCCTCCATCATACAAATAACTTCTTCACCACTGTATATTTTAAAATAATATTTGCATCGTTTAAACTCTGGTTTTACAACTGCTTTCCATAGCTTATGATATTTCAATGATTCATATTGGTTAATTTCTAATGCCTCACCAGTCCAATTCTGATTTCCACCTGCAATACCATGAGAAAATGGATCTCCATAATATAAAACCACTTTATCTACATCATAACCTGTTTTAAGTGCTATAAGGATTCTATCCTCATCTAATGGATAACAATAATTTTCATCTGTTCTATGATATATCGCTGCTAAATTCATATAATCACTCCTTTTATTTTGTTTTTTCCTGGTTACTCTTAAAATTGCTTTTTCTGATTGTTTTCTTTAACCTGTTAATTTTACGTACGTTTTTATTGTTTCTTTACTATGTTTTGATTATAGCTTTAAGATAATAAGTTTTCTAATATTATCATATATTCTTATAACACAATTCTATCATTTTTGTATTGTAAGCGCTTTATATACCTAGTTATTGATGAATTATTCTATCAAAAAAGCCTGTGTGAGTAATTTCACACAGACTTCTATCTATTATTTACTTATTCAAACTTATATTTTTCACTTTGGGCATTAATTAACTGTTCATCATCAAAATAATTAATCTTCATGGCACTCTTTACTTCATTTAGGGTTTCTGAAGCTTTTTGTCTTGCCGCATCACTACCCTTTTTAAGAATATTGTAAATTTCAGGAATATCCTTTTCATATTCTTTTCTAGCTTCTCTAATAGGAGAAAGTTCTTCTTGCATAACTGCATTAAGGAACTTTTTAACCTTCACATCTCCTAATCCACCTCTCATATAGTGAGCTTTGAGCTCATCAAGATTTGCATAATCTGGCAAATACTCTGCAAAATGCTCTGGCTTAGAAAATGCATCAAGATATATAAATACAGGATTGCCATCTACCTTTCCTGGATCTTCAACTCTTAAGTGATTTGGATCTGTAAACATACTCATAATCTTCTTTTTAGCATCAGCCTCTGTATCGGCAAGATATATACAATTACCTAAAGACTTACTCATTTTTGCTTTTCCATCTGTACCTGGAAGTCTAAGACATGCTTTATTGTTTGGCAAAAGTATTTCAGGTTCAATAAGTACATCAGCATATGTTGCATTAAACTTACGAACTATTTCTTTTGTCTGTTCAAGCATTGGAAGCTGATCTTCGCCAACAGGTACTGTTGTAGCCTTAAATGCTGTAATATCTGATGCCTGAGAAATTGGATATGTAAAAAATCCAACTGGAATACTAGCTTCAAAGTTACGCATCTGAATTTCCGACTTAACTGTAGGATTCCTTTGGAGTCTTGATACTGTAACCAAATTCATATAATAAAAAGATAATTCTGTTAATTCCGGAATCATAGACTGAATAAACAATGTTGATTTTGTTGGATCTAATCCACATGATAAATAGTCAAGTGCTACCTCAATAATATTCTGTCTAACCTTTTCAGGATTATCTGCATTATCTGTTAATGCTTGTGCATCCGCAATCATAATAAAAATTTTATCAAACTGGCCTGAATTTTGTAATTCTACTCTTCTTTTTAACGAACCTACATAATGTCCAACATGAAGTCTACCTGTTGGTCTATCCCCCGTTAAAATGATTTTTTCTTTATTTTCCAATGTTTCCACCCTTTCCAAAGTTAACCTTAAAAAGTCAATCTTGTGCTAGTATATCATATTATTCTATCTATTATCAACCTTTTCAGGGTACATATCATGATTAAAAAGTCTATCCTTAGCAACCTTTTCCCATTCAGTTTGTGGTATTCCATAATTACAATATGGGTCAATGCTTATTCCACCTCTTGGAGTGAATTTTCCCCAAACTTCAATATATTTAGGAGACATAAGCTTTATTAAGTCCTTCATAATAATATTAACGCAATCTTCATGAAAATCTCCATGATTTCTAAAGCTAAATAAATATAGCTTCAATGACTTGCTTTCCACCATACGTTCTGATGGAACATATGAAATAGTAATCGTTGCAAAATCCGGCTGACCTGTTATCGGGCAAAGAGATGTAAATTCCGGGCAATTAAACTTAACAAAATAATCATTTTCTGGGTGCTTATTAATAAAGGTTTCTAGCACCTCTGGTGCATAATCATCCTTATACTTTGTATTCATATTTCCTAAAAGAGTAATTCCTTCTTTGTCTAATTCTGTTCTTCCACTCATTTTTAATCTCCTAATCTAATGCTGGATCACTTACACCATTTGCCGCAAATGCTGCTGCTCTGTCTATGCAAGTTCCGCAAATACCACATGGTTTATCTAAGCCTTCATAACAGCTCCATGTTAATTCATATGGCACTTTAAGTCTAAGCCCTTCTTTAACAACATCCTTTTTGGTCCAATTTACAAAGGGTGCTTCAATCTTTAGTTTTTGTCCACTTCCTTCATATATCGCTCTTCCTATTGCATCATTAAACACTCCACTACAATCTGGATAAGCATTTCCAGCAGCATCATCACTATGAGCACCATAATAAATAATGTCACAATTTTTAGATAAAGCAATACTAGCAGCCGAAGACAAAAACAGGCCATTTCTAAAAGGAACATATGTAGAAACTGGCGAACCATCTGTCTTTTCTAATTGTGAAGCATATGACTCATGTGGGACATTTTCTTTTGAATGAGATAATAATGAACAATCACTATATTGAAAAATCTGAGCTAAATCAAGATAAAGATGTTCAACTCCATAATAATTTGCAACTTTTATCGAAGCATCTATTTCTTTTTGATGTTTTTGTCCATATGAAATAGATAACGCAATAACATTCTCTTTACCATATTTCTCAATAGCCATTCCTAGGCATGTAGTAGAATCTACACCGCCACTAAATAATACTAATGCTTTCATTTTCCATCTCCTATTTTAATCTCATCTGCAATGAGATATCTGTTTTAAATCTACCTCTAAAGGTTGTTGTATAAGTTTTAGCATTTGTTTTTTTTATGCCTCTAGCGCTCATACAGCTATGACATCCCTCTATTAATACTGCTATATCAGCAGACCCGGTGATTTTTTCAATAACATCTGCTATATCAGCCCCAATTCGTTCCTGAAGCTGCAACCTTTTAGACACCATATCACAAACTCTTGCTATTTTACTAAGTCCAATAACCTTTCCACAAGGTACATATGCAACCGTAACCTTCATATCATACATAAGCGCTAAATGATGTTCACAATAGCTGAAGATATCTATATCTTTAACAACTACTAAATCCTTATTATCATTTTCAAAGAATGATTCTTCTTCAAATGTCTTATCAAACATCTTTGCTATTTCATCATTTGAATAATTCATCCCTTCAAAAACTTCTTCATACATTCTAGCCACTCTATCTGGAGTGTCTAGAAGTCCTTCTCTATTAGGATCATCACCTAGTGCAATAATAATCCCTTTTATATGTTCTTTAATTGCCTCTGTATCTATTGCCATAATATTACTTCCTTTCACTAAACCCCTCTTTTTTCAGGGTCCCATATAAACTTGTGCAGCTGAAGCTGTAAATTAACATTATTCATATGATTATCTTTCATAAACTCTACTATATCGGCAGGGTCAATTTTTCCAAAGACCGGACTAATATATATGTGACATTTATTGTATAGTTCATATTCATCTATAATCATCTTTGCCCTTTTTAAATCTAGCAGACTTCCTGCCACAAACTTAATTGTGTCCTTTGGTTTTAGCAGGGACAAATTGCCTATGAACATTTTATTTTCCATACCACTTCCTGGTAATTTATAATCCATTGTAAAGCTAATATTTTCACACTCACTCATATACGTAGACAAATCTACGCTACCATTAGTTTCAATTTCTATAAAAAGATTTTCATCCACACCTAATAGTTTCAATAAAACCTTCATATTATCTCTATATAACGGTTCTCCACCAGTAAGCGTAACGTTTTTAACTCCACTATCTTTTATATATTTGTATATCTCAAATTCATTTTCCTCGCTATATCCAACTAAATCTCCATTTGCCCACTTTGTATCACAAAAAGAGCAATTAAGATTACAGCCTCTAAATCTAATAAAAGCTGCTAGCTGTCCAGCCTTTGTTCCTTCTCCATTAATACTAACAAATTTTTCTACCACTTGAAATTTTGCCATAACTAATCCTCACAATAGGTTGCACAATTATTTGGAGTTTCATATACTGAAACTGATTTTACATTGTAACCTTTACTAATAAATTTATCATAAAAATACTTTGAAAAATTCTCTGCTGTTGTTCTAAATTCAACCTCTATAAGCTTAATTCCTTCTTCTAGCAATGCCTCATATGTCTTACTCATCAAGGTTTCTTTTTCTATAATCAACCCATGGTCAAAATAATCTACCTCGGTTTTTATATCTTCCTTTAATGTATCAAAATCAACAATCATACCTCTTGTATGAGTATCCATTTTTAAACGTTCACTATATATTTCAACTACAACTCTCCATCTGTGTCCATGAATATTGCTGCATTTTCCATTGTAACCGTGTAAAAAATGTGCTGCATCAAAACTGTGTTCCGATTTAAGTGTAAACATTGAATCTCCTTTCATTACGTATTATGACCTTTTCCTTTTGAAACATAATACTACTTGAGTAATTACAAAAGGAAAGGATGATAGCAAAAGCTACCATCCTAAAATCACAAAAATTTTGATTGGTAGTCCTGGTTTTTTTTATAGACAGGATGGTACAAACGAACTGTCTTATTAAGGCATTATAGAATATATGTTTCTTAATGTCAAATACTATATATGGTGAAATACCTTAGTTTATTTTTATGATTATTAATAAATTATTTTTCAAATATTTGAACATACTTATTGCTTAAAAAAATACCCCTACACAATATGCATGTGTAGAGGTATTTGAAACAATCCTATTATCAAAATAGTAATTTAAATATCATGATACTAATTTTATGTTATTAATATTTATATTCAAACATTAGCTTGAAATTTAGATTACTCTATTACTTCAATCCAGCCCTTAGGTCCTTCAATTCTACCCATTTGAATACCTGTTAATGTTTCATATAATTTCTTAGTTGTTGGTCCCATCTCATCCATTCCACTTGGGAAACAAATCTCTTGACCATGATCATAGATTTTACCTACTGGTGAGATAACTGCAGCTGTACCACAAAGTCCACATTCTGCAAAATCCTTAAGTTCATCAAAATAAACTTCTCTTTCTTCAACTTCAAGTCCAAGGTAATCTTTTGCAACAACCATTAATGATCTACGTGTAATTGAAGGTAATATACTACTTGACTTTGGAGTTACAACTTTATTGTCTTTTGTTACAAATAAGAAGTTTGCTCCACCAGTTTCTTCAACTTTTGTACGAGTAGCAGCATCTAGATACATATTCTCTGAATAACCTTCTTCATGTGCAGTAACAATAGCATGTAAGCTCATAGCATAGTTTAATCCCGCTTTGATATGGCCTGTACCATTTGGAGCCGCACGATCAAAATCACTAACCTTTATAGTTATAGGTTTTGCACCACCCTTGAAATATGGTCCTACTGGTGTAGCAAAAATTCTAAACTGATATTCATCTGCTGGCTTAACTCCAATAACTGGGCTAGAACCAAACATATATGGTCTTAAGTATAATGTGGCACCAGAACCATAAGGTGGAACAAATGCTTCATTAGCCTTAATAACTGCCTTTACAGCCTTTACAAATTCATCTTCTGGAAATACAGGCATCTCAAGTCTTCTACATGAATCAGCCATACGAGAAGCATTTAGATCAGGTCTAAAGCAGACAATCTTTCCATCCTCTGTTGTATAAGCCTTAAGTCCTTCAAAACATGTCTGTGCATATTGTAACACGCCTGCACATTCACTAATGACTACTTTATCATCATCTGTTAATGTACCGCCATCCCATGCTCCATTCTTATAATTTGCAACAAATCTTTTGTCTGTTTTTTGGTAGCCAAATCCGATGCTATACCAATCAATATTCTTCTTTTCCATATCTGTTTACTTCCTTTCTCATAGGTAAAACGTACCTACTTAAGATTAACTTTATTAAGTTTAGCACTAAATAAAAAACTATGCAATATTTTATTTATGTTTATTACAATGTTAAAAAATGAAATTTTATATTACACATCTTTTATTACAATGTATAACAATGTATAACAGTGTTATTTTTATGATTTATTACATTGAAATAAATTTTGTTCCAACATTTTTTACAAATGTTTTGTCATGCTCAACTATAATCATTGTTGGTCGATATTTAATTAGCAAATCTTCTATTTGCATTCTTGTAAAGATATTAATGTAATTTAAGGGTTCATCCCATATGTATAAATGTGCCTGTTTTCTTCCGATAAATCCAAGCTTCCAATCCGTATCAATATTAAAAGATACATCTTCAAATATATTATCGTAGCTTCCCTCATAACAAAAGGTTAAATTGTTTACACTTATCATTGACATAGGCATCTCTCCTTTCAAATAGCAAAGAACTTAGTCATTAATTCAGTACGGATTTAGTATTTTAATTTAAACAAAAACCCCCAATCCATACTTAGATGAATTGGGGTTTGATAAACTAGAAATTATACAGGATTTAATTAGTTGCCCATCTGCTTTGCAACTTCTTCTGCAAAGTTTTCAGACTTCTTTTCAATACCTTCACCTGTCTCAAAACGAACAAACTTCTTAATAGCGATTGTAGAGCCTGTTGCTTTTGAAACTTCAGCAAGGTATGCAGCTACTGACTGCTTACCATCTTCAGCTTTAACATATACCTGATCTAAAAGACAGATTTCTTTTAATTCTTTCTTAATACGACCTTCGATCATACCATTTATAACCTTTTCAGGCTTATTAGCTTCCTTAGGATCATTTTTAATCTGAGCTAAAAGAATTTCTCTCTCATGAGCAAGGAATTCAGGATCAACTTCTGAATCCGATGTATATTTAGGGTTAAGAGCTGCAATCTGCATAGCAAGATTTCTTAATGCTTCTTTAGCATCATCATTGTCAGCACCTGTTGCTTCAACTAAAACACCAATTCTTCCGCCACCGTGGATATAAGGAACAACAACACCATCAGTAATGATTTTTTCAAATCTTCTGATTGACATGTTTTCACCTATAACTGCGATCTGGCTAATTAATTCTTCTTTAACTGTTTTTGCATTATCGTTAATGAATTTTTCTTCTGATAATTCTTCTACAGATTTTGCATCTGAAGCAAGAACCTGAGCTGCGATGCTTGAAACGAATGTTCTAAACTTTTCATTCTTAGCAACGAAATCTGTCTCAGAGTTAACTTCTACGATAGCTGCTTTATTTCCTTCAACTACTGTTAATACAGTACCTTCAGCTGCAATTCTTCCAGCTTTCTTTACTGCTGTAGCTTCACCTTTTTCTCTTAATACTTCAATTGCCTTATCAAAATCACCGTCTGTTTCTACTAAAGCTTTTTTACAAGCCATAACTCCAGCGCCAGTCATTTCTCTAAGCTGTTTTACCATAGATGCTGTAATTTCCATCTTCTAATTCCTCCAATAAATGATATGTTGATTATTCTTCTGTTGCTTCTACTTCTTCTGCAACTTCTGCCATTTCGCCCTGGTTTGCTTCGATAACAGCATCTGCCATCTTAGCTACGATAAGTTTAACGGCTCTGATAGCATCATCATTACCTGGGATAACATAATCTAATTCTTCTGGATCACAGTTTGTATCTGCAATACCGATAAGTGGAATACCAAGTGTATGTGCTTCCTGTACGCAGA
>CAZNKR010000020.1:0-14905 GCA_964573715.1 uncultured Roseburia sp.
CTACCTTTACATTTTTTATAGGATCTATATTTATATCTTTATATATATGACAACAATTAAATCCATATTCTAACATTGTTTTTGCTTCTTAAAAATCTTACTTTATAATCTGGTGCTGCCATAATAACAGCAATTAGCTCTACATCCTCTTTTATAGCCGTAGCACTTACACAGTATTTCGCCTTAGATGTTGATCCTGTTTTTAAGCCTGTTGTATAATGATTATCAGATTCAGTAAGTCCACAGCAATCCTCAAAATTTGTATCAACCATTCCTAAAGATTTTGCCCTTTCATTCATAAGTTTTACAAATTCCTTAAAATATGATTATTGTACTAATAAAATTATTAAAATTACTCCGTTGTTTCTTCTGTTTCTTCCTCAGTAGATAATTCTGCAATAATATAAATATAATCTGATGTTTTACTTAAAATTTTACCTTTATAATACTGTTTAACAACAAACGTATCAAGAGTATTTAATTCAGATATATATACTCTAAGCTTAGTTGAATCTATAAACTCTGTTGAATACAGTTCTCCATTAATATATACCTTACTATATTTTGTAAAGTTCTCACCTTCAACAATATAATAATTCTCATATTCATCGTCTACTTCCGAATCATCAGTTGTTGTTTCTTCTTCACTTGTTTCTTCTTCATTTGAATTTTCATCATCAATAGCATCATCAATTCCAATTACCTCGTCAGGATCTTTGGCAACATCAGGGTCCACAATATCTGTATTATTCGTTAAATAATCAAACTGCCCCTCATCTTTAATAATATCATTTATTTTTATATCTAGCGTACCCATAGACATATCTGTAGCAATGTATGGACTAATTCCATTAAATACATACATATCACCATATAAAATATCATATTCAAGTGTTTGTAATGCGCTTAAATAATCATCATCATTTTGATAAATTTGATGGAATTTGTTAATTACTCCACCATCTATATTCAACGCCTGCATAATTCTTGAACCTAATTCAAAGCTTTGAATATCTTTATCTGATAAATCAAAATCAAAATTACTCCAAATAATATATTCTGTCTGATAAAGATTTTTATTCTCAAGCTCATTTTCTGCAATATCCAAGCTTGGTAAATGATCTCCATACATAACAAGAATTACATCCTCATCATATTCACTAAGTCTCCTGGTCAATTCACCTATAAAATCATCCATTTCCTTAATTTCATTGACATAGTATTCAAACTGGTACTGTCTACCTTCATCTTCTATACCTGAAACCGAAATAGCTGGATTTTCAATAACCGATGAAGTTGGATAACTACCATGTCCTTGAACTGAAATCGCATATATATAGTCCTGTTCTTCAGTAGAATCTAACGCTTTAATAATTTCATCAGAAAGTATAATATCTTTGGCCCATTTAAGTGGGGTATATTCTGTAGGATACATATATTCGATGGATGTAAATTTATCAAATCCTAAATTTTTAAAGACCTTATTTCTATCATAAAAAGTTGCTGTATTATTATGTAGAGCATGGGATACATAACCATAATCTCTAAGAATGAAACTCATACTTTCACACGTTTCCTCCATTAGCACAGTTTTATATGGAAACTCACCAGGTCCAAAATCTTCCAAATTCATACCTGTCATAACTTCAAATTCAGTATTTGCTGTTCCATAGCCAACATTATTTACAGATAAATATCCAGAAGGAAACTCTTCTTTAAGCTTGTTAAAATTAGGAGTAGGATCTTCAGATACTTCTAGCCCCTTCACTTTATTTACATCAAAAAATGATTCAAGCTGTAAAAAAACAATATTAGGAGTGTTTACAGCCTCTGAATCTACAGTATTCTCTGTATGAATTCTTTCAACAATTTCTTCTAGGTTGCTTTCAGAGTATGTAACTGGTTTTTTTACGCCGACATTTACTACACTATTAACAAAACAATATGAAAATCCGTAATTTTGATATGCAATTGACATATTTGGGAATTTTTCTGAAACCCATCCCTTTGATACGCCCAAATTAATTGAACCCATCATTATTCCAAAACTTATAAGAATATAAATACCACTTCTAATAAAATTAATCTTATTATCATATTTTGGAACTTTAATGTACAAACCAATTATTGCTAATGCAGCTAAAATAATTAAAGAAATTATCAAAATAAGAGTAAATGGATTTAAATATTTTTCAAAAATATCACCTACTGAACCAGCAAGTCTAATATCATTAAAAGAAAATGGTGTTTCTCTAAAAGATTTAATAATAAAATTAGCAATTCCAAGTCCAATCCAGACACTTGAAATAGCAACAATGCCTGCTAGTCTTTTCTTAATAAGCAGTACAAATGATAAAGTAAAAAATATAATACTATAATTTATAAAAAATGTTGGAAAATCACCAACAATTGATCCAAGAAACTTTAAAAAAGATCTTTTGTTTAAAGTTTCAATAATCATATTTACAATTAATGGGGCAATAAATAAAGCAATTACCGATATTCTCTTCACCTTGTTGTTCTTTATATCTTTAAAATAATTTTGAAGTTTTTCTTTCATTCTTTCCTCCAGAATTTTATATATATTGATTTTACTGTGACTTAAATACTAATGATTTAGTATATCTATATAAAATTTAATAAAATATCTTTTGTTCATTAATAATATCAAATTTTTCTTCGTTATAATTTATGATAATAACGTTACAATTTTTTTGCAATCCACCAGACCAAAATTCGGACATATCTTGCTTTTTTACATACATCATAAGTGCTTTATTCATAGCACCATGTGCAACTATCATGATTCTTTCAGAGTTTTTATGTTTAAGCAAAATATCCTGCATGAATTTTCTTCCTCTTTCACAAAGATGCTCCAGTGTTTCTCCATTTTTAGCTGGAACATATAATTCTGGATGATCAAAAAAATTCTTGAAGCTAGTTCCCTTTTCCACCAATTCATTCATACAATGTCCTTCATATTCTCCAAAGGACACTTCTTTGATTCTCTCATCCTTTATGATAGGAATATCTCTATTACCCCTAATAAGCTGTGCAGTGGTATATGCTCGAATAAGAGGGCTTGAATAAATACAATCAAAATTAACATTGATTAATGCTTCCCCTGTTTTTTTAGCTAGTTCTTCCCCATATTCATTAAGTTTAATGTCAGCAGTTCCCTGAATTCTTTTCTCTTTATTCCATACAGTTTCACCGTGACGTACTATATATATTTCCATAAATAATCCTCAGATGTATTAGTTCATTTTTGAGATACATTTTCACATTATACACCCAATCAAACTTAATCGCAAGAAAAAGGACATAGGTTAAATAATTAACCCATGTCCTTCATGTTATTAATATTAATAGATTATAGAATATTACTTAAAATTATTTTTTTAAATATTAAATTTATTCGTATAAATTACCAAGCTTTTGTAAATATTCAAACTTATCCTTTGCCTGTTGTTCTGCTTTTGCAAATAACTCCTTAGCTCTTTCTGGATTTGAACGGGCTAATGCTGAGTATCTTACTTCGTTATTAAGGAAGTCTTGATATTCAGTTGTTGGAGCTTTACTATCAAGCATAAATGGATTCTTACCTTCAGCTTTTAGTCTAGGATCAAATCTAAATAAGTTCCAATAGCCAGAAGTTACAGCTTTCTTTTCTTCTGCCTGAGCACCACTCATACCACCTTTAATACCATGAATAATACATGGAGCATAAGCGATAATAATTGATGGGCCATTATAACTTTCAGCTTCTACAAAAGCCTTAATACACTGATTCATATCAGCACCCTGAGCTATCTGTGCAACATAAACATATCCATAACTCATAGCTATTTGTGCTAAATCCTTCTTCTTTACATCTTTACCACCAGCAGCAAACTGAGCTATTGCACCAGTTGGAGTAGATTTAGATGACTGTCCACCTGTATTTGAATATACTTCTGTATCAAATACAAGAATATTTACATCCTGACCGCTTGCTATAACATGGTCAAGACCACCAAATCCAATATCATAAGCCCAACCATCTCCACCGAAGATCCATTGTGACTTCTTTGATAAGAAATCTTTGTAATTTAATACATCTTTACCAGCATCACATCCACATGCTTCTAATGCATTAACTAATTCGTCTGTAGCTGCTCCGTTTGTAGCTCCGCTTTCAAATGACTCTAAATACTTAGCTGCTGCAGCTTTAACTGTTGCATTATCTGTAGAATTAGCAATAATTTCAATTTTAGCTTTAAGACCTTTTCTCATAGCATTCTGAGCTAATTTCATACCAAGACCAAATTCAGCATTGTCTTCAAATAATGAATTTGACCATGCAGGTCCTTTGCCTTCACTATTTACTGTATAAGGAGTTGATGGTGATGAATTTCCCCAAATTGATGAACATCCTGTTGCATTTGCAATATATGCTCTATCACCAAATAACTGAGTCATAAGTTTGGCATATGGAGTTTCACCACAACCAGCACATGCACCTGAATACTCAAGTAATGGCTGTTTAAACTGGCTACCCTTTACAGTTGTTTCTTTAAATTTCTCTAATACATCTGCCTTCTTTGGTAAAGTCTGTCCATAATCAAATACTGGCTGTTCACCAAGCTGTGTATCTAATGGAGACATTGTAAGTGCCTTGTTACCCTTCATTCCAGGACAAACAGTTACACAAGAACCACATCCAGTACAATCTAATGCAGAAACTGTCATAACAAACTTCTTACCTGGCATACCCATCATATCTTTAGCCTTTGTTCCTTCTGGAGCATTAGCAAGTTCTTCTTCAGTCATTGCAACTGGTCTAATACATGCATGTGGGCAAACATATGAACAGAAATTACATTCAATACAATTTTCAGGATTCCATGCTGGAACATCAATAGCGATACCACGTTTTTCAAAAGCAGCAGCTCCTGAAGGAGTTGTACCATCTACATATGGTTTAAATTTTGAAACAGGTAAGTTTTTACCTTCTTGCATATTAATTGGTACCTGAATATTATTAACAAAATCAACAACATCCTGTCTATCGCCAGTAACAGTCTTGCCAAGAACTTCATCTGTTGCATTCTTCCAGCTTTCAGGAACAGTAACAGAAACCACATCTTTAGCACCTCTGTCAATTGCATCATAATTCATCTGAACAATTGCATCACCCTTTTTGCCATAAGCATACTTTGCAGCAGCTTTCATAAGTTCAATTGCCTTATCCTCTGGAATAATATTTGCAAGCTTAAAGAATGCTGATTGTAATACAGTATTGATACGTCCACCAAGGCCAATCTCTTTACCCACCTTAATACCATCAATTTTATATAGCTTAATCTTGTGATCTGCAATATATTTTTTAACCTGTCCTGGTAAATGTTTTTCAAGTCCATCCATATCCCAACTACAGTTAAGTAAGAATGTACCACCATCAACTAAGTCTTGAACCATATTGTATTTACGAACATATGCAGGATTGTGGCAAGCTACAAAATTTGCCTTGCTAATAAGATATGTTGACTTAATAGGTTCTTTACCAAAACGCAAATGAGAAATTGTAACACCACCAGATTTCTTTGAATCGTAGTCAAAATATGCTTGAGCATACATATCTGTGTTATCACCAATGATTTTTATTGAGTTCTTATTTGCACCAACTGTACCATCAGCGCCAAGTCCCCAGAACTTACATCTAATAATTGATGCTGGAGCAGTATCTGGATTCTCCTCTATTGGTAATGAAAGATTTGTAACATCATCCACAATACCAATTGTAAATTTCTTTTTAGTAGTATTTTTATAAACTGAAATAATCTGAGCAGGAGTTGTATCCTTAGAGCCAAGTCCATATCTTCCTGAAAATACAGGAATATTTGCAAATTTAGAATCTCTTAAAGCTGCAACAACATCAAGGAATAATGGTTCTCCAAGTGCTCCAGGCTCTTTTGTTCTATCAAGAACGCTTATTTGTTTTACTGAATCAGGCATAACATCTAATAAATGTTTTACGCTAAATGGTCTATAAAGTCTAACTTTTATAACACCAACTTTTTGACCCTGTTTCATAAGATAATCAATAGTTTCATCTATTGTCTCACATACTGAACCCATAGCGATTATTACATGTTCTGCGTCAGCTGAACCATAGTAATTAAATAATTTATAGTCAGTTCCAATTTTTGAATTTACTTTATTCATATAATCTTCAACAATTGCAGGAAGTGCATCATAATATTCATTACATGCTTCTCTTGCCTGGAAGAAAATATCAGGATTTTGTGCAGAACCTCTCTGACAAGGATGATTTGGATTAAGACAATTATTTCTATATTCCATAACTGCATCTTTATCAAGCATATCATCTAAGTCTTCATAATCCCAAACTTCAATTTTTTGTAACTCATGGGATGTTCTAAATCCATCGAAGAAATTAATGAATGGAACTTTTCCTTTAAGTGCAGAGCAATGTGAAACTGGAGTTAAATCCATAACTTCCTGTACACCTGAACTACAAAGCATTGCAAAACCTGTCTGTCTACAAGCATATACATCTGAGTGATCACCAAAAATTGATAATGCGTGAGAAGCTAATGCTCTGGCGGAAACATCAATAACACCTGGTAATAATTCTCCTGCTATTTTATACATATTTGGAATCATAAGTAAAAGACCCTGAGACGCTGTAAAGGTTGTAGTAAGCGCACCCGCTGCTAAAGCACCGTGAACTGCACCTGCCGCACCTGCTTCAGATTGCATCTCTTGAACCATAACTTCTTGTCCAAATAAATTCTTACGTCCTTCTGTAGCCCATTTGTCTGATAATTCAGCCATAACAGATGAAGGAGTAATTGGGTAAATAGCAGCAACGTCAGAATATGCATATGACACATGAGCTGCAGCTGTATTACCATCCATGGTTTTCATTTTTCTTGCCATTTTTTTACCTCCGTATTTAATGAAGACTTTGTCCTCACAGTATTGTATAATATTATATCATTTATAGGTTAATAAAACAAGTTTATATAGCTTGTTTAACTATCTTTGGAATTATAAGATTTTCCTTAACTTCTGAAATAGTAACTGCTTCATAAAGTTTCTTACAAGCTTCATTATATTTCATTTCATCATTTGCGTAAACCGTGAAAATACTGGTATTTTTGTCAACCTCTTCGCCTAATTTTTTATTCAAAACTATGCCTACAAACGGATCGATTATAGAATCCTTTGTTTCTCTTCCACCACCAAGAATTTGTACTGCACGACCAATTTTTTGTGTATCAAAATCAGTAATTACACCTTGAGATTTAGAATTAATATTTTCTATAAATTTTGCTTTTAAAAGTACTGAATAATCTGAAACAAAATCTGTTTTTCCACCTTGAGCTTCAACAAACTGTATAAACTTCTTTAGGGCACTTCCATCTAATATTGTATCTTCCAAAAGTTTTTTTGCTAAAGCTTCATTATCAGCACGTCCAGACAGCATAACCATTTTACATCCTAATGCATAAACAACCGCGAGAGTATCATGGCAACCTTTACCTTTTAAAGTTTCAACTACTTCTATGATTTCCAATGCATTGCCAATATGTGTACCCAATGGCTGATTCATATCTGTAACCACTGCAGCCATCTTTTTGCCCGCACTTTCACCAATTTTAACCATTGTTTTTGCCAACATCAATGCATTTTCTTCATCTTGCATAAACGCTCCATTGCCACACTTAACATCAAGAACTATTGCATCAGCACCTGATGCTAGCTTTTTACTCATAATACTACTAGCAATCAGTGGTATACAGTCAACTGTAGCTGTCACATCCCTTAATGCATATATTTTTTTATCAGCAGGAGCAAGATTTGCAGTTTGTCCGGCTATAGCGATACCAATATTATTCACATTATTAATGAATTTTTCTTCTGAAAGACTAGTTGAAAATCCAGAAATGCTTTCTAATTTATCAATAGTGCCCCCAGTATGTCCCAAGCCTCTTCCAGACATCTTTGCTACAGGTATTCCTAGGGCAGCAATCATTGGAGATAATATTAATGAGATTTTGTCTCCAACTCCTCCCGTACTGTGCTTATCAACTTTAATACCATTTATCTTAGATAAGTCTAAAACGTCACCACTATCTCTCATAGTCATGGTTAATGAATAGGTTTCATTATCATTCATACCATTTATGCATATAGCCATAAGTAATGCAGACATCTGATAATCAGGTATATTACCGTTTGTATAACCTAATACCATGAATTCTATTTCTTCTTTACTTAATTCCATTTTATTTTTCTTTTTTGTAAGTATGTCATAAGCATTCATCGGCACGCCTCCTTTATCTTGTCTAAGAACGAATCACCACATGAAAGATTATGAACCTTAAAATTTTGTGCAATGGTTGCTCCAATATCCGCAAAAGAATTTCTTACACCAAGATTTAAACCTTTTTTTAATTTCTTTGAATATACAATTAACGGAATATATTCTCTTGTATGATCAGTACCTTTAAATGTAGGATCACAGCCATGATCCGCGTTAATGATGAGCAAATCATCTTCCTTCATATTTGAAATTATTTCTGGTAATCTTTTATCAAATGCTACAAGTCCATCGGAATATCCTTTTACATCTCTTCTATGTCCCCACTTTGAATCAAAGTCTACTAGATTTGTAAATATCAAGCCTTCTTCTATATCATTCATATATTGAATGGTTTTATCAATACCATCCCCATTATCAATAGTATGAATAGCACTAGTAATTCCGCTTCCTGCAAAAATATCTTCAATCTTTCCTACAGCACATACATTATGTCCATCATTCTTTAAATATTCCAATAAATTGTTACTATCAGGAACAAGAGAAAAATCTCGTCTATTTGAAGTTCTATTAAAGGGAGCCATACCATTAAACGGTCTTGCTATAACCCTAGCAACACCATCCTTGCCACATAAAATATTTCTTGCTACTTTGCACATATGGTACAATTCATCAACAGAATAAACATCCTCATGACATGCAATTTGAAATACACTATCTGCAGAAGTATAAATAATCGGGCGTTTTGTTATAATATGCTCTTCTCCAAGTCTTTGTATGATTTCAGTTCCAGAAGCAGTACAATTTCCTAAAATCCCAGGTACTCCTGTCAGTTTAATAAATTCATTAACTATATAATCCGGAAAACCATTAGGATAGGTTGGAAATGGTTCTTTCATAGAAACGCCTATCATTTCCCAATGACCAATGGTTGTATCTTTTCCTGCAGAAATTTGTTTAGCTTTACCATAAATTCCTATGGGATTATTGCATAATTTGGGAATATTTGTATCATCAATATTTGACAAACCAAGTTTAATAAGATTATCAACCTTTAATGATGGAAATTGATTAAAAATATGACCAAGAGTATCTGCTCCTTCATCTCCAAATTCTTTTGCATCACTTGCTTCACCAATTCCCACGCTATCTAGAATTATCCAAATGACTCTTTTAAATTCTTTGTTCATATCTTCACCCTTTGAGAAAAATCTCACCTTTCATTACATATATTGTACAACATTAAGGCTAAATAGACCATTAAACTTATGTGAAATTTTTGTATAATTTCATAAAAAAACTTGGCATAAAATTAAAAGCCAAGTTTTATATATTAAAGTAAATCTGCTACATCATAAAGTAGCTTTTCTGTATCATCCCATCCAAGACAAGGATCAGTAATTGATTTTCCATATATATGCTCACCAATTTTTTGACATCCGCCTTCGATATAGCTTTCAATCATCAAACCTTTAACAAGCTTTTTGATTGGATCAGAATTATTTCTACTATGAATAACATCTTTTGTTATTCTAATTTGTTCTTCAAATTTCTTATTTGAATTAGAATGATTACAATCAACGATGCATGCTGGATTAAGTAATTTCTTTTCCTCATATAACTGATGAAGCAAAATAAGATCTTCATAATGGTAATTTGGAATACATTGTTCATGTTTGTTAACTAATCCACGAAGAATTGTATGTGTAAGAGGATTTCCAGTAGTTTTAACTTCATCTCCGCGATATAAGAAAGTATGACTTCCTTGAGCAGCTACAACACTATTCATCATAACTGATAAATTACCACTAGTTGGATTCTTCATTCCGCAAGGAATATCCATACCACTTGAAGTAAGTCTATGCTGTTGATCTTCAACTGAACGAGCACCAATTGCAACGTAGGACAAAATATCATCAAAATAACTGTAATTCTCAGGATATAACATTTCATCAGCAGCAGTTAATCCAGTTTGTGCAATGGATTTAATATGCATATGTCTAATTGCAAGTAATCCCTCTAACATATCAGGCTTTTTCTCTGGATCTGGTTGATGAAGCATACCCTTGTATCCCTGGCCCGTTGTACGTGGCTTATTTGTATATATTCTAGGAATAACAATAATCTTATCTTTAATTTTTTCTTGAACCTTTGCAAGTCTATTTACATAATCCAAAACTGCTGTTTCGTTATCAGCAGAACATGGTCCAATAATCATTAAAAACTTGTCACTTTTTCCTGTAAAAACATCAGCGATCATTGCATCTCTTTCACTTTTAATTTTTGCTAAATCAGCTGGAAGAGGATACATTTCTTTAATTTCTGCTGGTGTAGGTAATTTTCTAATAAATTCAAAACTCATTTTGTTCTCCAATCTAGTCATTTTTCTATATGTAAAATAGGTTAAACCCATTATACTTTTGGGTGCGTCGTATCACTAATTTTAATATTCTTGAATATGTTTATTTATAAATATTTTATACTCTTGGATGTGTCCTATCATAAACCTCTCGAAGCTTGTTTCCAGATAAGTCTGCATATATCTGAGTTGAGGAAATATCCATATGTCCCATCATCTCTTGTACTGCTTTCATATCTGCTCCATTTTGAACTAAATGTGCACCAAAAGAATGTCTAAATGTATGAGGAGATATTTCTTCTTCAATTCCAACATCTTTTGCATATTCTTTAAGTATTTTCCAAAAACCTTGTCTTGACATGGATTTTCCAAAACAATTAACAAATAATATTGTATTTTCCTCTTTAATCATCAGAGGTCTACTTTCAGTTAAATACTTAACTAACGCAGCTTTTGCCTTATTTCCAAATGGAACTATTCTATTTCTTTTTGGTGTTCTACAAACTATATAACACATTTGAATATTAACATCATTAACTGTAAGGTTAACCATTTCTGATACTCTTACGCCTGTTGCGTACAATAATTCCAACATAGCTCTATCTCTTACAGCCTTTGGAGAATCACCCTTAGGTGCTTTAAGAAGTTTAGTAATGGTTGATGAAGAGGCAATATCTGGTCTTTTCTTTTCTACCTTCGGAGCTTTTATAGCTTCTGTAGGTTCAGTTGCTATTTCTCCTATATTGTGTAAATAGTGAAAATATGTCCTCATTGAAGAAATATTTCTAGAAACAGATGCAGGAGATTTTCCTTGCTTTTCCAATTTCAATATATACGAATTAATATTTGTTGTTGAAATTTTATCAACACTTAATATCCCCTTTGAATAAAAATAATCCCACATCTGTTCTAAATCATGCTTATATGATGTAACAGTGTTGTTTGATACTTTCTTAACATCTACCAAAAAAACAAGAAAATCTTGTATCTTTTGTTCCATAACATTTCTCCATTTCAATACGTTCTAAATTAATAAGTGCTATTATATACTAAAGGCTGGTATAAAATCAATATAAAGATTAATATTTGACATAAATTTTTAATTTTTGGTTGATTTTTATGTTACTTTTTATAAAATCATATATTTAACAATTTTAATATTTACATAAGTTTCTAAAATAGAGATAACTATACAAAGCAAAGCAGTGAATAATGTACTTATTACTATGCTTGTAAATAATTTTTTATTATCAAACCCGTTATGATTGTGGACATATTTAAAGAAAAGAAACAATGATAAATAAAATAATAATGCAGCCAATAAATTCTCCTAAAAGAATTAAAAGAAATAATTTTTTATCAACTGCTCTTCTATTATATTTATTTTTTCTATGCACTTGTCTTTACTGATTTTATTTCTTATAAATAATATACGCATATATCCTCCTAATTGTCCTAGGTAAATATATGCGTAATATAAATTTTTATTCGATTTAATTATTCTGATATTTTATTATAATAAGCTAATAAACCACATACAGTTTTGGAATCTTGAATCTTACATTCATATATCATTTTGATCAACTCTTCAATTTCAAATTCAAAAACATCAATAAATTCACCTTCATCAAGGTTTTGTTTTGAAGGCTTCAAATTTTTAGCCAAATAAATATCAATACCTTCATTACAGAAGGCAACAGTAGTCTTTATACTTAGTAATAATTCAAGATTATCAGAATGATATCCAGTTTCTTCTTCAAGTTCTCTTGCTGCACACTCTAATGCAGGTTCATCAATTGTATTTTTACCTCCTGCTGGAAGTTCAATAGTAAAGCGGTCTAAAATATTTCTATACTGTTTAACCATAAGGATTTTTCCATTATCAAGAACAGGTACTACAGCTGCAGCACCCTTATGTAAAATTGAATCATAATTTTTTATAAGTCCATTTTCATCCTGAACCTTATCAGTATATAAATCAATAACCGCACCTTTATACACAAGTTCTCTACTTAATCTATTTAATTTTTCCATAACAGCCTCTACTTTTTCTTAAAACCTTCTGAAATCTCAAAGCAAGCATCACAAGCCTTGATTATACTGCTTCTAAATCCGCCTTCTTCAAGAGCTGCTACCCCTGCAATTGTAGTACCACCAGGTGAACAAACCATATCTTTAAGTTCACCAGGATGTTTTTTTGTTTCTAAAACCATTTTTGCTGAACCTAATACTGTTTGCGCTACCAACTCATAAGCTGCATCTCTTGGCATGCCATGCTTAACAACACCATCAGCTAAAGCTTCTATAAACATATAAACATATGCAGGAGAACTTCCTGATGCACATGTAACTGCGCTCATAAGTCTTTCTTCAACTATTCTATATTTACCAAAGGATTCAAAAATCTTACTAATAACATCCTTTTCTTCAAAGGTAAATAATGTAGCATCGTAACACACTCCAGTCATACCTTCTCCAAGGAGAGCTGGTGTATTAGGCATAGCTCTAACTATCCTAGAATCGTAGCCCAAAGAATCTTTAAGCGTATCAATTGTAATACCAGGTGCAATTGAAATAATTACATGATCTGTCGTTACAACATTTTCTATATTTCTAAGTACCTGTGGAAAAAACTGTGGTTTAACTGCTAGTACAATGTACTTCACATTATTTGCTAATTCTGCATTAGAATCCACATGTCTTACTCCTGTTTTAGCTGTAACATCTTCCATTCTATTTGTATTTACATCAGTAAATGTAAGTGAATCTTTATCAAACAAATTAAGACATCCACTAAGCATAGCGAATCCCATATTTCCCATACCAATAAATCCAATTTTAGCCATAATAAACCTCCATAAATATCTTTTATCACAAATCGGCGGCTAATTTAGCCGCCGATTTTATTATTTTAATTCATCAAGAAACTTTTCAATTCTTGTTAATCCTTTATCAATAGTTTCCATCTTAATAGCATAAGATAATCTAATATGATCTGGGAAACCAAAATCCGCACATGGAACTACTGCAACACTATAATCTTCAATAAGTATTTCAGCCATTCTAGATGTTGTTTCAATCTTTTCTCCATTGTATGACTTATTAAGTACTTCACTAACATCAATAAATAAGTAAAAAGCACCATTTGGTTCAAGGGTAGAAACATACTTCATATTACTTACTCTATCATACATATACTTTCTTCTGTTATCAAACTCTTTTAACATCATAGATACAGTTGACTGATCACCATTAAGTGCTTCAACTGCAGCCTTTTGCGCAATTGAATTTGGATTAGATGTCTGATGAGACTGTACTGAGCCCATAAGCTTAGCTATTTCTTTGCTTGAACCAGTATATCCGATTCTCCAGCCTGTCATAGCATAGCTCTTTGCTAATCCACTAACAGTAATTGTTCTCTTATAAATTTCTTCATTAAAAGATGCAATACTAGCATGCTTGTTACCATTGTACACAAGCTGTTCATACATTTCATCCGAAACAACATAAATGTCATTTTCTACAGCATAATCAGCAATTGCTCTTAATTCTTCCTCAGTATATATCATACCAGTTGGATTATTTGGTGTATTAAGAACCAATGCTTTTGTCTTGCTAGTTGTAACAGCCTTAAGCTGATCAACGTTTACTTTATATCCTTGTGCCTTTTCGCCTCTAACAAATACTGAAACTCCTCCAGCAAGCTTAACGATTTCTGGATAACTAAGCCAATATGGAGCTGGAATAATAACCTCATCACCAGGATTTAATAAAACTGTAAATGCATTAGTAAGTGAGTGTTTACCACCATTACTAATTACTATTTGATCTGGAGCATAATCAAGTCCATTAAAGCTTTTAAACTTAGCACTTACTGCTTGCTTTAATTCCTTAATTCCAGATGCTGGTGTATATTTTGTAAAACCAGAATTGATTGCATCAATTGCAGCATTACAAATATTTTCAGGAGTAGGAAAATCAGGTTCCCCTGCACCAAATCCAACAACATCAATTCCCTGGCTTCTTAATTCAGCTGCCTTAGCAGTAATAGCCAATGTTGATGAAGGTTTGACCGCCAACGCTTTAGTTGATAATGTTAATGACATATCTGCACCACCTTAATCTTTTAGTTCCTTAGTGTATTACTAAGAGATTGTTTAAAACGTAACAATTATAATATAAGACAAAAAATTAGTCTATATATTTTTAAAAAA
>CAZNKR010000020.1:15005-35779 GCA_964573715.1 uncultured Roseburia sp.
AAAACGTAACAATTATAATATAAGACAAAAAATTAGTCTATATATTTTTAAAAAATTATATAAATTTTATTTTTAAAAAAATTTTATATATTATATTTTTAAAAAAATTATATTTTTAAAAAAAAATAAAAAAAGTGTAGCAGACTAGACTTTACGTCATAGCTGCTACATAAGTTTTTTCTAAACTGGATTATTTAGCATAGTCAACGACACGTGATTCACGAATCATGCTGACTTTAATCTGACCTGGATATTCAAGTTCTGTTTCAACCTGTTTTGAAATATCTCTAGCTAATAATACCATCTCTGCATCATTAACCTGATCAGGAACTACTATAATACGAATTTCTCTACCCGCTTGAATAGCAAATGACTTTTCAACACCTTTATAGGCATTGGCAATATCTTCTAGTTGTTTCAATCTGTTTGTGTATGTTTCAAGTGTTTCTCTACGAGCACCTGGTCTAGCTGCAGAAATAGCATCTGCTGCTTGTACAAGGCAAGCTATTAGAGACTGAGGTTCAACATCACCATGATGAGCCTCAACTGCATTAATAACAAGTGGGGATTCCTTATATCTTCGACATAAGTCAACACCAATCTGGATATGTGATCCTTCAATTTCATGGTCAACTGACTTACCAATATCATGTAATAAACCAGCTCTTTTTGCCATTCTAACGTCAACACCAATCTCTCCAGCCAAAAGACCAGATAAATGGGCAACTTCAATGGAATGTTTTAAAGCATTCTGACCATAACTTGTTCTAAACTTCATCTTACCAAGTAATCTAACAAGTTCTGGATGAATTCCGTGAACACCTACTTCTAATGTAGCTGCTTCACCTTCTTCACGCATCATGGCTTCAACTTCCTTCTGCGCTTTTTCAACCATCTCTTCAATTCTTGCAGGATGAATACGACCATCAACAATAAGTTTTTCAAGTGCAATACGTGCAACTTCTCTTCTTATTGGATCGAAGCTTGATAAAATAACTGCTTCTGGAGTATCATCAATAATTAAATCAACACCAGTCATAGTTTCAAGAGTACGAATATTACGGCCTTCACGACCAATAATTCTACCCTTCATTTCATCATTTGGAAGTTGAACTACAGATATAGTTGTCTCTGATACATGATCAGCTGCACATTTTTGAATGGCAGTTACAATATATTCTTTAGCCTTCTTACCAGCTTCTTCCTTCGCTCTTGTTTCCATTTCCTTGATTAACTTTGCAGTATCAAGTTTTACATCTTCTTCAACAGTTTGTAACAATAAATCTTTTGCTTGTTCAGAGGTTAATCCTGAGATTCTTTCCAGTTCCTGTGTTCTTTGCTCATTGAGCTTATCAACTTCTGCTTTAACCTTTGCTAATTGCTCTTCTCTTGATACTAAAGAATTTTCTTTTCTTTCAAGATGTTCTGACTTTTTGTCAATAGCTTCTTCTTTAGCTAATACACGTTTTTCATATCTCTGTAATTCGCTTCTACGTTCTTTAGTTTCTTTATCAAGCTCATTCTTAGTCTTTAATGACTCTTCCTTTGCTTCTAAAAGAGCTTCGCGCTTTTTGGTTTCAGCAACTTTTAATGCTTCATCTATAATTTCTCTTGATTTAGTCTCTGCACTTCCAATTTTTGCTTCAACTACTTTCTTACGATAAGTAATAGCTGCAAAACATGAAATAATAGCAGTAACTAGACAAGTAACAACAATTGCAATTATAGTTGTAGATGTTTCCATAGCAAGTATAGCTGTTGTTTCCACAGGAGCACCTCCTTATTTAGTTTTCATTGTACAAAATACAACATACAAATTGTATACTTTTTTGGTTGTATTGTCAAGTAGATAGGAAGATGCAATGTGAATTAACCACAATATTTTGTGTTAAATCTATTAATTTTGTAAAAACAGCACAAAGCAGTGTAAAATTCATACAATTGAATTATGTTAACTGTTTTCATTAATAAGAATATTTATGGCACATAAAACAGAATCATAATCATATCCTCGTCTCAAAAGATATCCAATAATTTTATTTTTCTGCTTATAATCGTCCTTTACTTCCATATATTTTTTTTTGATTAATAGTTTTATAATCTGAGGAGTCTCATCAATGTTTTCTTTTTCACTTAGTATCGATTCGACAATATTTTTGTCTATCCCTTTTTTTATTAATTCAAGTTGAATTATCTTTAAACTTTTTGATGAAGAATATGTATTTATATATAAATTGCAATAACGAGAATCATCAACTAAACCATACATTTCAAGAAAGGCTATCACCCTTTCTATAATATCTATAGGATAATAGCCATCTCTTAATTTTTGAGTTATTTGATACTTGGTTTTCTCACTACTTTCAAGTAAATGTAAGGCACGCTCCTTAGCTCTAGAAAATAAAACATCGTTCTTTATAAATAAGTAATCCTTGTCACTTAATTCACAGCCTTCCTTAATAGAAAACTTTCTGATTTCACTAAAATATAATGCAAATAAAACACCTTCATCACTGATAATCTTCGACTTTTTTTTATCTAGTTTAACGATTTCAGTAATAATCATATTTTATTCCTCTTTATCTTCAATTTCTTCTTTCTTTGATGATGAATCAGGTAATTCTGAACCATCCAGACAATATCTTTCACGAATTTGAGCTTCAGCCTCGTCACATATCTCAGGATTATTCTTTAAGAATGTTTTGGCATTTTCTCTACCCTGGCCAATCTTTTCTCCTTTGTATGCATACCAAGCACCACTCTTATTGATCACATCAATATTTGCTGCCAAATCAAGAATGTCACCATATTTTGAGATTCCCTCTCCAAACATAATATCAAATTCAGCTTCTTTAAAAGGTGGTGCAATTTTGTTTTTAACAACTTTAATTCTAGTTCTGCTACCAACAACTTCCCCACCGGACTTAAGTGTTTCAATTTTTCTAACATCTAATCTAATAGATGAATAAAACTTAAGTGCTCTACCACCTGTTGTAGTTTCTGGATTACCAAACATGATACCAACTTTTTCTCTTAACTGATTGATGAATACTAGAATACAATTTGACTTACTAATAACAGCAGTCAATTTTCTTAATGCCTGTGACATCAATCTAGCTTGTAAACCAATGTGAGAATCACCCATCTCTCCATCTATTTCAGCCTTTGGAACAAGTGCTGCTACAGAATCCACTATAATAATATCAATAGCACCTGATCTAACCATAGTTTCAGTAATCTCAAGGGCCTGCTCACCAAAATCAGGCTGTGAAATATAAAGATTGTCAATATCAACACCAATATTTTTAGCATATGCAGGATCCAAAGCATGTTCAGCATCTATAAATCCTGCTATGCCTCCTCTTTTTTGAACTTCTGCTATCATATGTAATGCAACTGTAGTCTTACCACTTGATTCAGGACCATAAACCTCAACAATTCGTCCCTTTGGAATTCCACCTAATCCAAGAGCGATATCTAAGCTAATAGAACCTGTTGGAATAGTCTCTATGTTCATATTGGCTTTTGAATCGCCTAATTTCATGATAGAACCTTTACCATGAGCTTTTTCTATCTGTGCAACTGCTGCATCTAATGCTTTTAATTTTTCTGTACGTGCCATAAATTTCTCCTTCTCAAACATTTGTTCGATTAATATGTTATTATAATATATCATAGGAAAATAAAAGTCAATAATTTTTGCAAAAATAATCGAACAAACTTTCGTTTTGCTTTTTGATTGTAAAATATAAATAATAAAAATTGGGAAATAGAATGATGAACAAGAATATGTTCAAGTTATTTTTAACATTTTTATAAACATATGTCAAGATAATCGTTTATTTTACAAAAGTTTTTATCACTTATTTTACAAAAGCTTTTAGAAAAATATCCATTTAGTTTTTTCTAGTTATATAATATTAATTGCCATTTTTAGTGCTTCATTTGTTGCTTGTAATCTAACCATTGTTCTATCACCATTAAACACATAATTTGAAACAAAAATCTTTTCTTTATATGCACAGGCAATATACACTAAACCAACTGGTTTTTCCTTGGTTCCTCCCGTTGGTCCTGCAATACCGCTTGTAACAATGCTTATATCACTGTTAGAAGCTTTAATAATGCCAAGTGCCATTTCTTTTACTGTTTGAGCACTTACTGCTCCATCATTTGACAAAGTTATATTAGAGACACCTAAATATTTCATTTTTGCCCCATTAGAATAAGTCACTATTCCTTCGTTGAAACAATAGGATGCATTTGGAACACTGACAATAGATGATGCAACCATACCCCCTGTACATGATTCGGCTGTTGAAATAAATATATTATTATCAATCAGCTTTCCCACTAAGGTTGTAGAATTTTCTTCTATTAGGATTCTGATTTTATCGTATTCTAGTCTTTTTGCATCAATATTATTATTAAAGTTATCCATAATATCCTCCAATATAATACGAGTACTTATGATTATCTTCATAAGTACTCGCTTTATTATTTTTATTTTATATTTCTATTTGTTGTTATTGTCTTTTAAAACATTTTTGTTCTTTGCAAGATAATCTACCATAGAAACAACTGTAAGTCCTAATGAAACACCTATAAGAACATTACCAATAAAATCATATATTGGGAGATCCACTACATATTTAACAATAACTGTGTTCAAATCCAAGATAAGCCAAATTATCATTATCATCTGGAAAACGGTTTTCACCTTACCCCAATAACTTGCTGAAATAACTACTCCATTATCCGCCGCTATTGTTCTGAATCCACTAATGATCAATTCTCTGCTAATAATTACAACAATAATCCACTGAGGAATGCGTCCTCCCAAACAAATAAGTGCAGCACAAACTAAAAGCTTGTCAGCTAGTGGATCCATAAATTTTCCAAAATTTGTAACGAGATTATATTTTCTGGCAATATGTCCATCTAAAGCATCGGTAATGCTTGCTACTATAAATAATGCTACTGCAATATATTTATCATATTGTCCCAAAATATTAAATTCCATAAACACAACAAAGAATGGAATTGTGCACACTCTAAAAAGTGTGAGTTTATTTGGTAAGTTCATAATAATCCTCCTAAAATGTATATAAATAAAGCTATTCGCTAAGAATCTCCCCTATAAGATCGTACTCATATGACCCTGTAATTTTGACTTTAACAAAATCTCCTGACATAAGCTCTTCAAATGAATTAATAAAAATATTGCCATCAATCCCTGGCGCATCCATATAGGTACGACCAACATATGCATTTTCGTCAGGTATTTTACCATCAATAATTGTAACTAACTCACGTCCAATCATTGATTCCGATTTTTCAAAAGCAATTTGCTGTTGAAGCTCCATTATTTCATCGCGACGATCATTTTTGATATCATTATCAATTTGATCTGGCATTGACTCAGCAGGAGTATCTTCTTCTGGTGAATATGCAAAAACACCAAGTCTATCAAATTCCATTTCATCAACAAAATCAAGAAGTTCTTCATGGTCTTTTTTTGACTCGCCAGGAAATCCTGAAATCAATGTAGTTCTAAGTACAATATCAGGTATTTCTTCCCTAAGCTTTGAAATTATTCTTATGATATCTGCTTTGTCAGTTTTTCTACCCATTCTTTTTAGGATAGAATCACTTGCATGCTGAATAGGAATATCTAGATAATTGCAAATCTTTTTTTCTTCTTTAATGGTAGTAATAAGCTCATCATAAATTTCTTCTGGATAACAGTACATAATACGTATAAACTGTATACCATCAATTTTAACAAGCTCTTTTAATAACTTATGAAGAGATTTTTCACCATAAATATCTAATCCATAAAGGGTAGTTTCTTGTGCAACAAGAATCAATTCCTTAACACCATCGTTTGCTAACTGAGTTGCCTGTATAATTAAATCTTCCATAGGAAAGCTTCTATAAGCTCCTCTAATTTTCGGAATTATACAATAGGTACAATGCTTATCACATCCATCAGCAATCTTTAGATGGGCATAATAACCACCAGTTGTTACCATACGTTTTGTTAACTTAGGTAATCTTTCAAGACTAAAATAGTTTTCTTTTTCTGTACTGTTGATACATTGATTAATAACATTTACAATGCTATCATAATTTGCTGTACCTAACATACCATCAACTTCAGGAATTTCTTTAATAATCTCATCTTTATATCTTTGAGCAAGGCAACCTGTTACAATTAAAGCTTTACATATATTATTCTTTTTACACTCTGCCATTTCTAAAATTGTATTTATACTTTCTTCCTTGGCATCATTAATAAAACAGCATGAATTTATAATGATAATATCCGCTTCAGTTTCATCATTGGTAAACGAATAGCCTTGACTTGACAAAAGGCCTAGCATTTCTTCAGAATCTACTAAGTTTTTGTCACACCCCAATGATATAAATAAGATTTTCATAATTTTCTCCTAAATATTGATTATTCTTCTTCCTCGTCATCTCCAACGATTTTAACTTTTGACTTATAAAGTTCATCTACTGCTAATGATAATGGCTTTATACCATCATTATTAACTAATGGTTCTTCACCTGCTATAATTTGTCTAGCTCTTTTTGCTGTAGCTAAAACAATGGAATATCTACTTTGAACTACAGGCTGTTCTCCTAGTTCAACCTCGCTATTAACAACTGCCATTAAGTCTGTGTAAGATGGATGTAACATGATTTATTCTCCTTCCGAAAAGATCTTAATATCTTTTCTTATAATATTTATTTTTTGTAAATTTCTTTTAACACTATCATGCTCAGATTTAATAATCTGTCTAAGTTTTGATACGCATGTATCTAAATCATCATTAATTAATAGGTAATCATATTTATCCATAAATGTTGACTCATATACTGCTTGTTTGAGTCTAGCATTAATAGTGTCCATATCTTCAGTGCCTCTGTTTACTAATCTATCTTTAAGTTCCTTAGCACTTGGTGGTGTGACGAAAACAAAAACTGCATCTGGCATTTTTTCTTTAACAATCATTGCACCTTGAAGTTCAATCTCTAAAATAACATCTTTGCCTTCATTTAGCTTTTGTTCTACATAATTCTTTGGTGTACCATAATAATTTCCAACAAATGAAGCATATTCAATAAGCTCATCATTTTTAATCATATCATTAAACTCATCAACTGACTTAAAGAAATACTCTCTTCCGTCTAATTCACCTGGTCTTGGTAAACGCGTTGTTGCAGAAATACTAAGAGCATAATCATCATATTCACTTGTTAATCTTTTCATTATTGTACCTTTTCCAGATCCTGAAAAACCTGAAACAATAATAACAATTCCTTTATTCATAACGAAGCTCCTTACTCAATGTTTTGTACTTGTTCTCTGACCTTTTCTATCTCTGTCTTCAAATCAATGCCTGTGTTAGTAACTTCAATATCATCAGCCTTAGATAAAATGGTATTTGCTTCTCTATTCATCTCTTGGGCTAAAAAGTCAAGCTTTCTACCAATGTCACCACCAGCAAGTAATTCAGCCTTCATCTTTTCTATGTGGCTCCTAAGTCTAACCACTTCCTCATCAACACAAATCTTATCTGCGTATACCACAACCTCTGAAGCAATCCTTGCCTCATCAATCTGTGTATTTGAAAGAAGTTCTTTAACTTTATCTTCAAGCTTATGTCTGTACTCGTCTAAAAGCTTTGGTGTTCTCTCTTCTATAAAAGAAACGTGCTTAAGCATAGCATCAAGCTTTTCCACTAAATCATCCTTTAAATGTTCACCTTCAGCAATACGTGATTCAACAAACTTTTCACATGCCTTGGTCATAACATTTTCAACTAATTTCCATAGTTCTTCTTCATCTACAGTTTGTTCTTCCATAATCAATACATCTGAACATTTTGAAAGTGTAGATACAGAAATATCGTTTCTTAATCCAAATGTTTTTTCTATCTTGTCAAAATAATACAAATATTCTTTTGCTAATTCTTCATTATACTTTAGAGATACTGTATTTTCTGATAAATCTTCATATGTAACAAATATATCAACCTTGCCTCTAGAAACATATCTTTTAAGCAATGCACGCATACCTGCATCAAAGAAATTAAGTTTTTTAGGCATTTTTATATTTGTATCTAAATATCTATGGTTTACAGATTTGATTTCTACACTAATCTTACGTGAATTTTCATTGATTTCCCAACGGCCAAATCCAGTCATACTTTTTATCATAAATAACCTTCTTCCCGACATGATGTGTATAGGTAAACCTATTATAAACCATATCTATAAAATTATAGCCCACACATAAATAAAAAGCAACCATAAAAATAGTTTCAATTCTTAACATTTGCTTAAAATAAAGAGGATAAATCCCTTAATCTTTTATAATTAAGGTTGCTATTTTACTATAATAAAGATAAAATATGAGGCACGGAGGTAAGAAAAAATGGCACTAGATGGAATTACAATTTCTGCAATAGCAAAAGAGCTTAAAGATAACCTTTTGACTGGCAGAATCACCAAAATAGCTCAGCCTGAGGCTGACGAACTTCTACTTACAATTAAAGTAATTGGAAAACAATATAGACTAGATATATCATCAGGAGCTACTCTTCCACTTATTTATCTTACAGAAGACAACAAAATCAGTCCACTAACTGCTCCCAATTTTTGCATGCTTCTACGCAAGCATCTTAACAACGCAAAAATAATTGATATTTACCAACCAGGACTAGAACGTATTATTAATTTTGAAATAGAGCATTATGATGAAATGGGTGATTTAAAAAGGAAGTTACTCATTGTGGAACTAATGGGTAAACATAGCAATATCATTTTCACAGATATGGACGGTAAAATTATTGACTCGATTAAAAGGATATCCGCAAATATCAGTTCCATTAGAGAGGTTTTACCTGGAAAAAATTACTTTATTCCAATGTCTACTGATAAGTTAAATCCTCTTTTAGTTAATAAAGAATTATTTATTTCTAAAATTAAAGGTATGGCTATGCCCGTTGCAAAAGCAATTCTAGCTTCATTTACAGGTATCTCTCCAATTATAGCCGAAGAGATTTGTTATAATGCAAATATTGATTCTCAATTAGGTTCAAACCTGCTTAATGAGATTGATTTAGACAGACTCTATAATTCTTTTTCCAATATCATTGATATTATAAAGTCTAAGAGCTATTCACCTAATATTATTTATGAAAATAACATACCAAAAGAATTCAATACATTTCCTTTGTCTATATACAGCAATGCAGTTATAAAAAACTATGATTCAGTTTCTTCAATGCTATGTGATTTTTACAAAGAAAAAGACTCCATAACTCGCATTAGACAAAAATCCGCTGATCTTAGAAAAATAGCTACAACTGCCCTAGAAAAAGATTATAAAAAATATGATTTACAACAAAAGCAGCTTAATGATACACAAAAGAAAGACAAATTTAAAATCTACGGGGAAATGATTAATACTTATGGATATTCAGTTGAAGCTGATGCAACTTCATTTACATGTAACAACTATTATACAGGGGAAGACATTACTATTCCTCTTGATAATACAATCTCTGTAATGGATAATTCAAAAAAATACTTCGAAAAATACAATAAACTAAAGAGAACTGCCGCTGCATTAGGTGATATTGTTATTGAAACAAAAGATGAGATTTCTCATTTAGAATCTATTCTTAATTCCATTGACATTGCTACCCACGAGGATGATTTAAAAGAAATTAAAGAGGAAATGATTCTTTCTGGCTATATCAGACGTAAGTCAGGTGAAAAAAAAGTAAAATACAAAAGCAAGCCATTTCATTATATATCATCAGATGGTTTTCATATGTATGTTGGAAAAAACAACATTCAAAATGATGAACTTACTTTCAAATTTGCTAACGGTGGCGACTGGTGGTTTCATTCTAAAACTTTTCCAGGCTCACATGTTATTGTAAAAACAGAAGGTCAAAAACTACCTGATAAAACTTTTGAAGAAGCTGCTCAACTAGCTGCTTATTATTCAAAAGGAAAGGATCAGGATAAAGTTTTAATTGATTATGTTGAAAGAAAACAAGTTAAAAAGGTTGCTGGAGCAAAACCTGGTTTTGTAATTTATCATACCAACTATTCTATGGCCATTGCCCCTGATATAAGTTCAATTACCCTTGTAGATTAAAGTTATTATTTTATTAGATAAAGATTATAAAATGCAGATAGAATAATTTCTATCTGCATTTTTATATCTTCACATATTGTTAACTAAATTACCACATAAGTAATGAATTATATAAATCCTCATACTTCTTTGCTGAGCGGTTCCATGAAAAATCTGCCATCATAGCTCTATCTACCATCTTGTTCCATTCACGTTTTTTATTGTAGTATATGCTCTCTGCATAACGTATAGTTGCTAACATTTCATGAGCATTGTAATTAGTGAATGAAAAACCTGTACCGGTACATTCATATTGATTGTATGGTACAACAGTATCCTTAAGTCCGCCTGTTTCTCTAACGATTGGTAATGTTCCATATCTAAGACTCATAAGCTGGCTAAGTCCACAAGGCTCAAATAATGATGGCATAAGGAAAGCATCTGCTGCGGCATAAATCTTATGTGACATCTCCTCTGAATAATATATCTGAGCTGAAACTTTGTTACCATACTTCCAATCAAAATATCTAAATGAATTTTCGTATTGTCCTTCACCTGTTCCTAAAACAACGATTTGAACATTATCTTGACATAATTCATCCATAACATAATTGATAAGATCAAATCCCTTTTGGTCTGTAAGTCTAGAAACTATACCAATGAGGAACTTTTTATCATTAACCTCTAAACCAAGGTCTTTTTGAAGTGCTTTTTTATTCTTAATCTTTTCTTTTCTAAAATTATCAACATTATACTGCTGATATATGTACTTGTCTGTTTCAGGATCATATTCCTTGTAATCAATACCATTTAATATACCTGATAAACAATTTGAACGGGCACGCATAAGTCCATCAAGTCCCTCACCAAAAAATGGTGTTTTGATTTCTTCTGCGTATGTATCACTAACAGTTGTAACTCTGTCAGCATAAACGATTCCGCCCTTTAATAAATTTGCATCATCATAAACCTTAAGCTTATCAGATGTAAAATAGTAATCGGATAAACCAACTAAATCTCTAACAGTCTTTATATCCCAAACACCTTGAAATTTAAGATTGTGTATAGTCATAACAGACTTAATACCTTTGTAAAAATCTCCTTGTTGGAAACAATCATTGAGATATACAGGTACAAGACCTGTCTGCCAATCATGACAATGAATAACATCTGGTCTAAAGCCTAAAACTGGTAATGCTGAAAGAGCAGCTCTTGCAAAAAAGGCAAACTTCTCAATATCAAACTTCATATCGCCACAATAAGGCTTGTCGCCGCCAAAATAATATTCATTATCAATAAAATAGAAAGTAACGCCTTCATAAACCAACTTGAAAATTCCAACATACTGGCTTCTCCAGTTAAGATCCATGTAGAAATTGGTAACATATTCAAGCTTGTCTGCATACTGTCCTTTCATGCTTGCGTATTTTGGTAAAATAACTCTACAATCAAATTCATCTTTATTGAAGCTCTTAGGTAAAGAACCCACTACATCAGCAAGTCCACCTGTTTTAATAAATGGTACTGACTCAGATGCTACAAATAATATTTTTTTCATCTGCTACCTCCACAATCAAATGTATACACATCGTTTTAAGATATTATACCAAATATATACAACAATTTAAAGGTGAATTTTATTATTTTGCTTTATAATCCAACCGAATTTTATCCGATATCATAGCAATAAATTCTGAGTTTGTAGGTTTTCCTTTCCCTGTATTTATGTTATATCCAAATAAATCATAAACCATATCCATATTTCCTCTATTCCATGCTACTTCTATTGCATGTTACATTATAGTTTTAAAACTCTAGGATCATAATTAATACCATCTACTCCGGTAATTGTACTACAAGAAGCTACTACTACAAACATTACAATTAATATTCTTCTATATCCCTTAAGCCTTTTATTCATATAGCGCTCCTTTATAATATATTTCAAGATAAAACATGAAAAAAGGATATGCAAAAGCATATCCTTTAAAAGTATTATCTGTAATATTATAAAAAAAATGTCTATATCATTTTGTTTCTAATGCCAATTTTTTCATTTCTTTAGCATTATTTACAACAGCCTCTGTAATCATCGCTCCACCTAAGATTCTTGAAAGCTCCTCGATTGATTCATCATAACTAAGTTTATTAATTAAAGTAACAGTTGAATCATTAACAGTTTGTTTTTCAATCATAAAATGATCATCTGCCATTGCTGCGATTTGTGGTAAATGTGTTATGCAAATAACCTGATGATTTTTACTTATCATCTTCATCTTTTCGGCAACCATCTGGGCAGTTCTTCCACTAATTCCAGTATCAATCTCATCAAAGATCAAGGTTTCAATATTATCTACATTAGCTAAAATTGTTTTAATACCAAGCATAATACGGGATAATTCACCACCAGATGCAACACTTGATAGTGATTTAACTTCTTCGCCTTTATTTGTTGATATTAAAAATTCAACTATATCATTCCCTTTTTGAGAAAAACTATCACTCTTTTTAAAATCTACATCAAATTTAACTGTAGTAAAATTCAACGTTTTGAGAACTTCCTCAATATCATTTGAAACCTTATTAGCAACTATTTTTCTAATCTTTGTTAGTTCATCACAAGCTTTTTTAAGCTTTAGTGTTGCTTTTGAAATCTCATTATTTAAATTTGATAGCTGTTCATCATAATGAGTATAAGTATCTAACTTTGTAATAAAATCTTGTTTTTTATTAAGAATAGCTTCAATACTATTTCCATGTTTCATTTTTAGCTTGTTAATTAAATCTAGCCTTTCATAAACATAGTTAACTCTTGAATCATCAAATGAAATTGTATCTATATAGTTACTGATTTCATAAGAAAAATCCTGACATATTGAATCTAAATCCATTACTGATTCGTATAAGGATTGAGTTTTATCATTGATTCCACAAATCTTTGACATTTCTTTAGCAGCAACAGAAATAAGTGATGATGCCGAATTTTCACTTTCCGTTATGGCATCATATGTAATTTTTAGTGCTTCTAAAAGCTTAGTGGAATTTGCTATGGTTTTTTGCTCGTCTTCAAGCAAATCATCTTCTCCTATAGTTAATGAAGCCTCTTCAATTTCATTAATTTCGAATTCTAAAAATGACATCTCTCGATTCTTTGTTTCTTCATCAAGATTAAATTCTTCAAGCTTATTACACAATTGCTTATATTCCAAATATAATTGTTTTATTTCATTTCTTTTTAGATTTCCTTCTTCTCCAATAAAGGAATCTAGTATTTCTAAATGCTTTGCTTTATTTAGAAGTGATTCGTGGTCATGCTGACCATGGACATCTAAAAGGAGTGTAGCAACATCTTTTAAGAATCCAGATGTTGCCGTTTCTCCATTAATTTTAATAACACTTCTTCCATTTGTTATTTTTCTTGAAATAACAACCAAGTTATCATCAAATATTTCCACGCCTAATTCTTTAATTTTTCCTATAACATCTTGATCTGTTAATGAAAAAACAAGTTCAACCAAACCAAATTCGGCATTTTTTCTAATGATATCCTTTGGTATTTTTCCGCCAAGTGCAATGTTAATTGATCCAATAATAATAGATTTACCAGCACCTGTTTCACCTGTAAGAATGTTAAGTCCCTCACCAAAATAAATATCTACATCTTCAATTAACGCAAGATTCTTAACATGTACATTTAGTAACATACAAACCTCTTTCCTTCGTCAACTTAACTACTGTTCAAGCATATCCCTAAGCTTTTCCATTACTATATCTACTTCACCTTCTGACTTAATTGCACAAAAGATTGTATCATCACCAGCGATACATCCAACAAATTCTTCCCACTTTAGGGCATCAAATGCAGCTGCAACAGCCATAGCCATTCCTGATGCAGTCTTAACTACCATAATATTACCTGCCTTGTTCATTGATACAAAGCCTGTACGTAATACACCAAGTAATCTGTTATTCATACCACCATCAGTAGAAGCAACTGTAATATATCTTTGTGCTTTTCCATTGATGGCCATTTTTGTAATTCCAAGTTCTCTAATATCTCTAGATATTGTTGCCTGGGTTACATCAAACCCACCAGCGATAAGTTTTTCTACTAATTCTTCCTGTGTTTCGATATCGTACTTATTGATTAATTCTAATATTTTTCTTTGTCTACCTGTCTTCATTGTCGCTCATCTTCCTTTTCAAGATTTCTAAAAAACTCTTGCTACTTAATTTAATAATATTGGTACTTGTCTGTGACCTACGGATACTTATAATATCACCATTAACAAGTTCAATCGCTCTGTCACCATCAAAATATGCAAATCTCAAATCTTTGGTGTAACCTCTCTTATTCAAAATCTCTATCTCAATCTTATCATCAGCATCTAAAATAATGCTTCTAGTATTAAGAGTATGAGGGCAAATAGGAGTAAGTAAAATAAGATTTGCCGAAGGCTTAACAATAGGTCCCCCTGCAGACATACTGTAGGCTGTAGATCCTGTTGGCGTAGCAACTATCATTCCATCCGCTTTGTACTGGTTCATCTTCATCCCATTAACATAAATATTAAAATCAATAACACGAAGTGGACCACTTCTATTTATTACTATATCGTTAAGCGCTATGTTTTCAGAAATGCATTCGCCATTTCTTATAATTTGACCATTTAGCATCATACGCTTTTCGATAGAATAATCATCTTTCATAAGCCTATCTAGTGTTTCTAATACGCCTTCTGGTTCAACTTCTGCTAAAAATCCAAGATTTCCGCAGTTGATTCCAATGTATGCAAGATCTTGCTTTACCAAGCTTCTAGCGGCCAATAGTAAAGTACCATCTCCACCTAGAACTATAGCACATTCTGCATTTTTATCAACCATATTTGGTTCAACAAATCCATAAATAATTTTACTTTTTTTATTATGTTCTAAAAAATATTTATTGATTTCATCAGCCATTTTTAAGGTGGTTGTCTTATCGCTGTTTGCTATAATAATAAAATTATCCAAGTAAATGTCACCTCTTTATAGTGTGTCTAATATTCTTTTTACCACATGCTTGCTTGTAAGTCCAACTTCTTCTTTTAGTATATTTATACTTCCATGCTCAAGATACATATTTGGAATACCAATATTAATAACCTTTGTATTATATTCACAATTATTAAGGTATCTAAGAACTGCTTCTCCATAACCACCTATAAGAACATTTTCTTCTATGGTTACAATCATCTTGTGATTTTGAGCAAGCATATCAATACACTCTTCATCTATAGGTTTTAAAAATCTTGCATTAACAATACTACAATTTATGTTTTTTTCTTTAAGTTCTTCTCTTGCTTCTAACGCTATCTCTAGCATAGATCCACAAAAGATAATGGCAATATCCTTTTCTTTATAAATAACTTCACTTTTTCCATATTTTATTGGGGTTCTAACCTCTTTAAGTAGCTGGCAGGCAGCTCCTTTAGGATATCTAATAGCTAAAGGTCCGTTAAAATATGTTGAATATTTAATTATATCAGCGAATTCAAATCTGTTTTTGGGAGCAAATATACTCATATTGGGAATTGAGCGAAGATATGAAATATCGTATATTCCTTGATGTGTTTCTCCGTCTGCACCAACTATTCCTGCTCTATCAATCATAAATACAACTGGTAGATTTTGTATACAAACGTCATGTAATATTTGATCATAAGCTCTTTGAAGAAATGAGGAATAAATAGCAACGTATGGTTTTAAACCTCTGCTGGCAAGACCTGCTCCAAATGTTACAGCATGTTCTTCTGCTATACCCACATCAAAAAATCGATTTGGATATTCGGCTTTAAATCTTTTAAGTCCTGTACCATCTGCCATAGCAGCAGTTATTGCAACAATTTTCTCATTATCATATGCCAACTTGCATAAGGTTCTTGAAAACACATCTGTATATGTGGAAACAGTTTTTGAATTAAGAACTTCCCCTGTTTCTTTATTAAAGGCATCAATTCCATGATATTTACTTGGTTTTTTTTCTGCAAAATCATATCCTTTACCTTTTTTTGTAATAACATGAACTAAAACAGCGTGTTTAAGTTTTTTTGCTTCTTTAAACACTCTAATCATCTGTGGAATATTGTGTCCATCTATTGGTCCAAGATAGGTAATATCCATATTCTCAAAGAGCATCCCTGGTATAACTAACTGTTTAATACTACTTTTAGTTTTGCTAATCTGATGAACCAATTTATCTCCAACTACTGGAATAGAACTAAGCGTCTTTGTAACACCAGATTTTACATCATTATAAACATTACCTGTTCTTATTCCCGATAAATATTTTGACATACCACCAACATTTTCAGAAATAGACATTTCATTATCATTAAGTACAATAATATAGTTTCGTTTTAATCTAGATGCATTATTGAGAGCTTCAAATGCCAATCCTCCAGTTAAAGCTCCATCACCAATAACAGAAACAACAGTACTATCATCTCCTAAAAGTTCATTTGCCGTCACTATCCCTAATCCGGCTGAAATAGAAGTGGAACTATGTCCTGTATCAAAGCTATCACATTCACTCTCTCTTCTTTTAGGAAAACCACTCATACCACCATGTTTACGAAGAGAGTCAAAACCCTCTTTCCTGCCAGTTAATATCTTATGAGTATATGATTGATGTCCAACATCCCATACTATTTTATCTTTTGGTAAATCCAGTACCAAATGTAAGGCCATGGTTAATTCAACAACACCAAGATTTGATGCAAGATGGCCTCCAGTAACAGAAATTTTATCAACTAAAAAAGAGCGTATTTCTTCTGCAAGTAGTTCATAATCATCTCTGTCTATACATTTAATATCATTTGGTTGATTAATGGTCTCTAGTAACATATTCACCTTACTTCTTTCTAGTAATTAATGATAAAACAAGTTCACGTAAAAATTCATTTTTATAGGGAAGTAAATCAATAAGTTCAATAGCCTTACGAGATAAATCTTCTTGTATTTTTTTTGCCTCATTGATTCCATATATTGTAACATAGGTTGTTTTATTGTTTTTTTGGTCACTCATTACATTTTTACCAAGCTCATCTGTTGTAGATGTTACATCTAAAATATCATCTTGGATTTGAAATGAAAGGCCTATAAGTTTTGCAATTTTTTGAATAGTGTTAATATCAGCTTCATTAGCTCCTGCTAAAATAGCTCCGCACATCATAGAAGCCTCAATAAGAGCCCCGGTTTTTAAATCATAAATAAAATTTAGGGTATCAATGTCTATATTTTTCCCATTCAAACTCACATCAACTGTCTGTCCACCCACCATACCATATATACCAGACTTTAAGCTTAGTACATGAAAAGCTCTTGCACTAGCATTTATGTTGGTTGATTCCACTAAAGCCTTTGCACACAGTTCATATGCATAATTTAACAAGCCATCACCTGCTAAAACGCCCATAGCATGTCCAAACTTTTTATGTGTAGTAAGCTTTCCTCTTCTATAATCATCATTATCCATTGCCGGAAGATCATCATGCACTAAAGAATAGGTGTGTATACATTCTATAGCTGTCATAAACGGATATATATCCTTGCTTATTCCACCAAACAATCTATAGGTTTCTAGCATTAACATAGGACGTAGACGCTTTCCTCCAGCCAAAACACTATAGTTCATGGCTTCTTCAATTTCTTTTTGATAACCCTCTTCTTTTGGAAGATATTTTTCTATAATACTATTGCAATATTTAGTTTGTTTTGTAATTTGTTCACGTAATTCCATATTATATCAAGCTAATCGTTAATAACTTTAAGCTTTGCCTCCACATCATCTAATTTTTCACTTAGTTCTTTAACAAGTAAAACTCCTTCATTGTACAGTTTGAAGGATTCTTCTAATGAAACATTTTGCGAATCCATGTTTTCTAAAATATCTGTCAGCTTCAAAAAACCTTCTTCAATAGAAATACTTTTATCTTCTTTCATACATTTCACCTATCTAATTTCTGATTCTATCTTACTAACATCAGTAACCTTTGCCTTAATATGTCCATTAACAACATCTATATCTATCTCATCTTCTAAATTAATTTGAGTAACATCTGTAACTGCATGTTGGTTATGGGACACAAATGAATATCCGCTTTGTAATCTCTTAAGTGGAGATAAACTTTCCAATCCTGAAATATATATATTAAGCTTGTTTTTATTGTTTTGTAAAGAACTATTCATCAAGTCGTTCAATCTGATTTTATAGTGTCCAAGCTGTTCTTTTCTTCTTTCAATTATATTTTTGGGGCTTTTTGATTTAAGCCTTGCTTCAAGAATTCCTAGACGATTTCTATTAAGCTCTAGCTTGTTAATTATGTGTTTATCTAGATTAGAACGAATATTATCTAAATCAATTAGATATGCATCATAATCAAATACGGCTAATTCTGCTGCTGCAGATGGTGTTGGTGCTCTAAGATCAGACACATAATCTGCAATAGTAGTGTCCGTTTCATGGCCAACAGCCGAAATAATAGGAGTATTACACGAAAAAATAGCACGGGCAACTTCTTCTTCATTAAAGGCCCATAGGTCTTCAATGGAACCTCCACCTCGTCCTATAATTATCACATCTAAATCATAGGTATCTAAGGTTTTTATACCTTCAATGATACTATCTTTAGCGCCTTCACCCTGCACTATAGCTGAGTATAAAAATAACTTCACATGTGGATTTCTTCTTGTAGAAACATTTATGATGTCTTGAATGGCAGCTCCCGTTTTTGCTGTAACAATTCCAACTTTTGCTGCATATCTAGGAATCGGTTTTTTAAATGAGTTATCAAACATACCCATTTCTAATAGTTCTTTTTTTAGTTGCTCGTACTTTTTAAATAAATCGCCTTCGCCATCTAAATCTATCTTTGTAGCGTATAGCTGGTATTTACCATCTCTTTCGTATACATTAACACTACCTTTAGCAATTACCTTTAGCCCTTCCTTTAAATCAAAGGTAAGACCACGTCTATTTCCGGCAAACATAACACAAGATATAACTGCATTTTCTTCTTTCAGTGTGAAATATATGTGACCAGAAGAATGGTGTTTACAATTAGAGACTTCACCCTTAATAGATATACTACTAAGAGCAAAGTCTTCACTAAACATATGCTTTATATAAGAATTTACTTGAGATACTGAATAAACACTTGCCATATTATAAAAGCTTTCCTAATACCCCATTAACAAATGAGGATGAATCCTGACCGCCATATATCTTTGCAATATCTACAGCTTCATTGATTGCAACCCGAGGTGGAATATCATCATCATACTTAATCTCATAATATGCTAAACGCATAATGGTAAGATCCACCTTGCTCATACGCGATAAATCCCAATCTTCACTGGCTCCGTCTATAGCTGCATCTATCAAGGTTAAAAGTGGCAGTATACTAAAAACTTTGTTATGAACGTAATCTGCTTCCTCATCATTTAATGAAGCCATAACGTCCTTATATAATCCAAACTGTTCTTCCATCTCACTTTCTTCATGAAATTCTATATGGAATAACATTCTAAAAGTGTGTTCTCTAAGTTCTCTTCTTGTCATGGTACAACCTTTCTATTTACAAATAAATGTAACTACTTATTGTTTTCTAATGCAACACCAGCGATAGTTACATTAACTTCGGATACTGCAAGACCTGTCATATTTTCAATAGCTGTCTTAACCTTATCCTGTACCTGCTGTGATACTGTAGGTACATTGTAGCCATAATCAATATTAATAGCTAAATCTATTGCAACACAATCTGTACCAACTTCAACTTTTACACCTTTTGAAAGATTTTTCATTCCAAGCTTTGAAATAATCTCTTTTGTAATATTGCCTGCCATAGAAGCAACACCTTTTACCTCTGTTGCTGCTAAACCTGCAATAATTGCAACTACATCATCTGCTATCTGAACAATACCTACATTTGTATTCTTTTCCACGATTATATCCTCCTAATTTCAGACTTTCACTTATTAGTATTATACCAAAAATGCATCTAAATGCAATAAATTTGTGCAAATAAATGTTTTTAAGTCTATTCTGTTGTATCTACAACTGTTATAGTAATATCCTTTGCTTCCACACCTAAAGTGCTTTTTATCGCTTCTTCAATCCTTGTTATTTCAGTAATTTCCAGCGGAGTTGATAATACTATAACATCAACCTTATTGTCAATCATTGTTACACCAGCATCAATTTGAGCCAAAACATCGGCATCAGATAAATCATAAGTGTTTATGGCTTCCTTTTTTGTATCTCCAAAACTAAGATAGCCTGCAACTGCTACTAAGGCTGCCAAAGCTGTAATTATCAATTGGTTTCGTTTGAAAAGTTTGTTCATCATTTACCCCACTTTATTCTTTACTATATATTATTTTGAATTATCAAAAATATTCACAAATGCTTTATGAAATTATTATAGAAATGTTATTAATTGATACACCACATAAGCTCTCAACCATTTTCACAATATATTGTTGTGTATTTATATCTAATTTTCCTTTTATAGTTATGGCAACACCTTTAATTTCTGGATTATTTTCAGTTACCATTACTCCATATTAC
>CAZNKR010000021.1:0-34696 GCA_964573715.1 uncultured Roseburia sp.
AATATATAGCTTGACATATCTTTGTATAGGTGCTAATATGTCTCTTAATTAATAGATTAACAAATATAGAGGTCGCGTTGATTATCAGTAACTACACAGATGTGGACGGCACAGTTGAAGTGAGTGAAAGGATGATACGCCGAAAGATTGTATATCCGTTGTATACGATACTTGGGCATATGGTGAATAGCCGTATGACTGTCATCTTTCGAGATGGAGAGCTATTTTATAAATATCCCTTTTTAGGTTTATTTTCAATGGATTATTTAGCTGACCATTTCGGTCAGCTTTTTTTAAAGGAGGATTTTTTATATGTCAATTTTTACTGGTGCAGGTGTTGCAATTGTTACCCCAATGAACCAAGATGGTTCAGTTAATTATGATAGCTTTAAAAACATTGTAGAAGAACAAATTGCAGGTGGTACAGATGCTATATTAGTATGTGGTACAACAGGTGAGGCTTCTACTCTTACTCATGAAGAGCATCTTGAGTGTATAAAGTTTGTTGTTGAGGTTGTAAATAAAAGAGTTCCAGTTATTGCAGGAACAGGTTCAAATTGCACCAATACAGCTATTTATTTATCACAAACTGCTCAAAAGTATGGAGTTGATGGTGTGTTAATAGTTACACCATATTATAACAAAGCAACTCAGAATGGTTTAGTTAAACACTTTTCTATGATTGCAAATTCTATAAATGTTCCAGTTATTTTATATAATGTTCCATCTAGAACAGGATGTAATATTTTACCTGAAACTGTAGTTAAGATTAGAGAAAACGCAAAAAATGTTGTTGCTATAAAAGAAGCATCAGGTAATATTTCTCAGGTTGCTAAATTAGCAAGACTTACAAATGGCGAAATTGATATATATTCAGGCAATGATGATCAAATAGTACCAGTACTTTCTCTTGGTGGTAAGGGTGTAATTTCAGTCCTTTCTAATGTTGCACCAAAGCAGACTCATGATATTGTTGCAGAGTATTTAGCAGGAAATGTTACAAAAAGTATGGAATTACAGCTTAAAGCCTTAGATTTATGTGATGCATTATTCTGTGAAGTAAATCCTATTCCGGTTAAGGCCGCAATGAATTTAATGAATAAAAATGTTGGTTCACTTAGAATGCCACTCACTGAGATGGAAGATGCCAATAAAGAAAAATTAAGTAAAGCTATGAAAGAGTATGGTATTTTATAATACGGGCATAATAGCCAAAGAAAAAAGAGGTAAGATACATGATAAAAATTATTATGGCAGGCTGCAATGGCAGAATGGGAAAAGTAATATCTGAACTTGTAAACAAAGATGAAAATGTAAGTATTGTTGCAGGTGTTGATGTATATGATGATGGACACAATAATTATCCGGTTTTTGACTCTATTAATAAAATTGATTTAGAGGCAGATGTTATTATTGATTTTTCTTCAATAAATGGATTATATGAAATGCTTGATTTTGCCAAAACAAAGCATTTGCCTATTGTTTTATGTACAACAGGATTAGACGAGGATATGATAAAAGCAGTAAATGAAGCTTCATCACAAGTAGCAATTCTTCGTTCTGGAAATATGTCCTTAGGTATAAATACGTTGGTTAAGGTTATGGAGACTATTACTAAAACTTTAGCTGATGCAGGATTTGATATTGAAATTGTTGAAAAACATCATAATCAAAAGTTGGATGCTCCTAGTGGTACAGCTCTTCTTTTGGCAGATGCTATTAATAATGAATTAAACAATGAACTTGAATATAAGTATGACCGTAGTCAAGTTAAAGAAAAAAGAAATAAAAAAGAAATTGGAATTAGTGCTGTACGTGGTGGAACAATTGTTGGTGAACACGAAATTATTTTTGCTGGTACAGATGAAGTTATCGAGGTTAAGCATACGGCATATTCAAGAGCTATTTTTGGTAATGGAGCATTATCTGCAGCAAAGTACCTTTATGATAAAGGTCCAGGTATGTATTCTATGAAAGAAGTAATTGGCTAAGCATTTGAATATTTTTTTCTCCTTTGGGAATATTAGTAAAGACAAGGCTTGTCCTTGATATAATATTCCAAAAGGAGATTTTTTATGACTAAAATCAAGAAACTTTTACTTATGATGCATCTTGTAGGTTGCACCAAAATCTTCTCCGCCGTGACCAGCATCTATTACTACTTTAGTAGCCATTTGTTCACCTATATGTTTTTTATATATCTTATGGAATGAAATAGTGATGTGTTACAAAATTTATGATATAATAAGCAAAGAAATTTCTATAAAGGAGTACATTACCATGGATTATGGATTTATCAAGGTTGCAGCCATGACACCTGTTATTAAGGTTGCAGATCCAGTATACAATGCCCAAAATATTATGGAGCTTATAGACAAGGCACAGATGAATAATGCCAAGCTTGTAGTTTTTCCAGAATTGTGTATTACGGGATATACATGTAGTGATTTGTTTTTACAAAAACCATTACTCAATGCTGCTATTGAAGCTACACTAAAGGTAGCCCAATATACAAAAGGAAAAGATATGTTAGTTATGGTTGGTCTTCCATATACAATTAATGGAAAACTTTATAATGTGGCAGCAGCTATAAATGATGGAAAGGTTATAGGTTTAGTCCCAAAAACAAATATTCCAAACTATTCTGAATTTTATGAGGCGAGATATTTTGCAAAGGGCAATTATGAAGTTAAAAAGACACAGTTTGGTGATTATTTAGTTCCATTTGGAACCAATCTTTTATTCAAAGATAAACAAATAAATGATTTTGTTGTTGCTTGTGAAATATGTGAAGATTTGTGGGTGCCAAATCCGCCTAGTATTTCACATGCACTTGCGGGAGCGACAGTTATAGCAAATCTTTCAGCCAGTGATGAGGTTACAGGAAAGGATTCATATAGACTAGAACTTGTTAAAGGACAATCTGCTAGACTTGTATGTGGATATATATATGCATCAGCAGGAGAGGGAGAATCATCAACAGATTTAGTGTTTGGTGGTCATAATATTATAGCTGAAAATGGCGGAGTATTATGTCAGTCCAAGAGATTTTCAAATGAAGAAATATATAGTGAAATTGATATAGATAAGATTGTCAGTGAAAGAAGAAGAATGACAACTTTTGAGCCAGCTTCAAATAATCAAAACGGAAGTTATCAGGTTGTAGAATTTGAAATCAAAAGCAATGATACGAAGCTCACTAGAAAGATTAATAGCGCTCCTTTTGTTCCAAGTAATGAATCTGATAGAACAAAAAGATGTGAAGAAATTTTATCAATTCAGGCTATGGGTCTAAAAAAGAGGCTTATGCATACTAAATCACAGTCAGCAGTTATTGGTATATCTGGTGGACTTGATTCAACGCTTGCATTATTAGTTACAAAAAGAGCCTTTGATATGTTAGATATGGATGCAAAAGGCATTATTGCTGTTACTATGCCAGGCTTTGGAACAACAGATAGAACATATACCAATGCAGTTACAATGATTAACAAAATTGGTGCAACATTTAAGGAAATTAGCATTGCTAATGCAGTGACCAAACACTTTGAGGATATTGGACATGATATAAATGTACATGATATCACCTACGAAAACTCTCAGGCTAGACAAAGAACATTACTTCTTATGGATTTGGCAAATCAGTATAATGGTATGGTTATTGGAACTGGGGATATGTCGGAGCTGGCACTTGGATGGGCTACTTACAATGGTGACCACATGTCTATGTATGGTGTTAATTCCTCAGTACCTAAAACCTTAGTTAGACATTTAGTTAAATATTATGCTGATACTTGTGGAGATGAAGAATTAAAAATAGTTTTATATGATGTTTTAGATACTCCCGTAAGTCCCGAATTACTCCCACCCAAAGATGGTATAATAGCACAAAAGACAGAAGACTTGGTGGGACCATATGAACTGCATGATTTCTTTTTGTACAACATACTTAGATTTGGATACACACCAAAAAAGGTATTGTTTCTTGCAAAGAATGCTTTTTATGGCTTGTACGAAGAAGAAATAATTTTAAAATGGTTAAAGACATTTTACAGAAGATTTTTTTCGCAGCAGTTTAAACGTTCATGCTTACCAGATGGACCAAAGGTTGGTTCAGTTGCAGTTTCACCAAGGGGAGATCTCAGAATGCCTTCAGATGCAGTTGCTTCTGTTTGGCTTAATGACTTAGAAAATCTATAGTTTTTTCACTCCCACATTCTTTCTTTGCGGGAGTGTTATTATTTATGTAGTAAAATAAAGTTTATTCTATAACACATTTTCTATGGAATACTATGTAGTGAACCTTTGAAAAACCACTATTTTGGGGTTAGAGCTCATGGAGACACTCCTTTAGATTTATATATTATAATATGCAGCGACAATAAAAAGTATACAGGTAAATTAAACGAGGTAGATTATGGCATTACAGTTGGTATTAGGTGCATCAGGTGTTGGGAAAACACAATATCTTTGTGAAAAAATGTTAAGAACTATTCATGAGGATACTAACAAAAATTACATATATATAGTTCCAGAGCAATTTACATTTGAAACACAAAAGAAAATGGTAAATATGAGAAAAGAACTATTTGGTGGAGCAGGAGTTATGAATGTTGATATTGTCAGCTTTAATCGTCTTGCTTTTAGAGTATTTGAGGAGCAGGGATTTAATAAGTTGTCAGTATTGGATGATACAGGCAAAAATTTGATTTTAAGAAATGTTATTGAAGAAAATAAAGATGAGCTTATGGTGTATAGAGACAAGTCAGGAATGATTGGTTTTATCAGTGAAATGAAATCGGTTATTTCTGAATTATATCAGTATGGCATAGATATTGACAGCCTAGAGGATATTATTTCAAAAATAAATGGACATGCTATGACTGTTACTAAGCTTAAGGATATAAAATTTATATATGGTAAGTTTAGAGAATATGTAAATGGCATGGGAGAAGATGTTAAATATATTACAAAGGAGGAGGTTTTACAGGAACTCATTGATTTTATTCCAAAGTCAAATATCATTAAAAATAGCCACATTGTATTAGATGGATACACTGGCTTTACACCAATACAATATAAGCTGTTACAGCTTCTAATGGAATACAGTCTTGGAGTTAGTATTTCTATTACCATTAGAACCAAAAATTTGGACTTAACTAGTACAGGATTTAAGGAAATAAAAGAACAAGAGCTTTTTAATATGTCAAAGGATACTATTAATAGACTTTATTCCACTTCTGCAAAAGCCCATTGTGACATTTTACAGCCCATTATTATTAAGGGTGAGTTAGGAAGACACAAGGATAATCCAGCACTAGCATATCTTGAAGATAATATATTTGAGTATGAAAATGAACCATATAAGGGAGAGACAAGCTCAATAAGTATATTCAAAGTTGCCAATGCTTGTAATGAGGCCGAAATAGTTATTAATAAGATTGCATCCCTAATGAATAAGGATCAAACGTTAAGATATAGAGATATAGCAGTTATTACTGGTGATGAGGACTTAATGCTTACCATGGACAGATATTTAGTTATGGCAAATATTCCTCATTTTGTAGACAATAAAAAGAGTATTATCAGAAATCCTTTTGTGGATTCTATTAGAGCAGTTTTAGAAATTATAGATACAAATTATAAATATGAAAGTGTGTTTAGGTACTTACGTTGTGGACTAACTAACATACCTGCTGAGAAGATAGATGCTTTTGAAAACTACTGCCTAGCAATGGGTATAAAGGGAAAAAAGAGATTTTCTAGCAAATTCACTAAGGTATCAAGAAAAATCACTATTGAACAGGTAGAAGATATAGAAGAAACTAGAGCGATGGTAATGGCACCTATAATTGAACTTGCCAATGAACTTAAAAATGCCAATGTAAAATCAATGTGCACAGCTATATATAATTTTATCTGTAAAGTTCAGTTTAAGAAGACTTTGTCTCAGTTTGTGGAGTTATTTGATAAAAATAATAATATGTCATACAAGCTAGAGTATAGCCAGGTCTATAAGAAGGTAATGGAGCTTTTAGATAAAATAGTTATGCTTCTTGGTGAAGAAAATATTAAATTATCGGTATTTAGAAAGCTTTTAGATTCTGGATTTGAAGAAATAAAGGTGGGCATGATTCCATTAGTAGTAGACCAGTTAATTATTGGTGATATAACAAGAACAAGATTATCAGATATAAAAGTTTTATTTGTTATGGGTGCCAATGATGGTGTTATTCCAAAACATTCAGACAAAGGTGGATTGTTATCCACAAATGACAGAACTGTACTTAAGGACCTTAATATAGAATTATCGCCTAATAACAGAGAAAATTCATTTATTCAAAAGTTTTATTTATATTTGTCTTTAACAAAGCCTAGTAAAGAAGTAGTTATTACATATTCTGAAAGTGGCGGGGATGGAAAGGCAATTAGACCATCCTACTTAATTGATTGCATCAGTGATATGTATGCTAATGGAGATATAAATAAGACCTTTAAGTTTAGTGATATTAGTCAGGTGTACAATAAGGAGGCAATGTTTAATTTCTTAATAAGCAAAATAAATGGATATTCTATAAAGGAACAGGACAATGAATTTTTGGAGCTGTTTAGTTATTTTGCAAATGAACCAGAATATAAAGAACGATTAATTAAAAGTATAAATGGAGCATTTTTTGCAAACAGAGTTGGTTCACTAGATGAAGCTATAGCTAAACAGTTATATGAAAATGATGTGGTAAATGCACCTACACGTCTAGAAAAATATGCTGCCTGCGCTTATGCCCATTTCCTAGAATTTGGACTAAATATTGTAAAACGTCCCGTGTACGAAATAAAGCCTACAGATATTGGTACAATTTATCATAAATGTGTGGAACAGTTTACAAAAAAATTACGAGATGAAAACATTGACCTATCCCAACTTAATGATGAAAAAAGAACTGCAATGATTCATGAAAGTATGGAATATGTAATTAATAATTTTGATAATAATACTGTTTTTGATTCATCCCAAAATAAATTTATAATAGCCAAATGTGAGAAGGTTGCAAACAAAACGGCTTGGGCCATAGTTGAACATTTAAAACTGGGCAATTTTGATCCAAGATATTTTGAATTAAAAGTAGAGAATGGAAGAATTGACCGAGTAGATGTAATGGATTTAGATGGAACTAGATATATAAAAGTTATTGATTATAAGTCTGGGGATACAAAATTTAGCACTACAGATACAATGGAAGGACTAAAGCTACAGCTGCTTTTCTATATGGATAGTGTGCTTTTAAGAGAAAGAAAACAAAATCCAAATATGAGAGTTGAACCAGCAGCAGTATTCTATTTTAATATAAAAGATCCTATTGTTGATTACGATCCTAAGGCGACTCTAGAAACATACGAAAGTACGGCATTGATGGACTTTGCCATGACTGGATTTGTAAATAGCAGTAGTGAGGTTATGAACAATATAGAAAACCTTGATGGAAAGAAAAAAGCAACTGTTTGTGCCATGAAGGACAGTATGATTAATATGCCGGTATTTTTTGGTAAGAATTTTGGAACAGGCTCAAGCTATACTTTTGAACAATTAATTTCAATGGTAAAAGACAATGCAAAAGTATTTGCTGAAAATATTTTAAAAGGCCACATTGAATTAAATCCATATAATCGTAATGGAAAAGTACCTTGTAAGTATTGTGATTTCAAATCAATATGTAATTTCGACTGTAGAAATTTTGATAACAAGTACAGATATTTATTAAAGGACGTTAAAGAAAATTATGAAATGTTGGCCAATGATTTTGAATCAAAATATTTATCAAATGTTATTAAATTAGAAAATAATGAAGATGGAAAGGAGGAGTAGCTATGGAAACAAGATGGACACCAATGCAGGAAAAGGTTATAAACACAAGGGATAGAAATATTTTAGTTTCGGCAGCAGCTGGTTCAGGGAAAACGGCTGTATTGGTTGAAAGAATATTAAAGCTTGTTATGGATGAACAAAATCCAATTGATGTAGATAAGCTACTTATTGTTACCTTTACCAATGCGGCAGCAGCTGAGATGCGTGAACGTATATTAAAAGCATTAGATGCAGCACATAAAAAAAATCCTGAAAATGAGCATCTACAAAAACAAATGACATATATACATAATGCCAAGATAACAACAATTGATAGTTTTTGCTTAAATATTTTAAAAGAACATTTTAGCGAAGTAAATGTAGAACCTGGATTTAGAATAGGGGATATGGATGAATTAGCTCTTTTAAGAGCAGATGTATTAGAGGATATTTTAGATGAACATTATTTGATGGATGATGAAGAGTTTCAAAATTGCATGGAAGATTATTTATCTAAAAGTGGTATGTCTAATATTGAAGAAGTAATAAATAGTCTTTACACAGAATCCATGAGTTATCCATATCCAAAAGAGTGGCTGGATTCATTGACTGATAACTATGAAAATGCTGATAAAGAAAAAATAATTAATAGCAATTGGTTTAAACTTATATTAGATGAGATTAAAGACGGAATTTTAGCCATATGTGAAAATTACAAATTGGCTGTATCACTTATAATAACCAATGAAAATGCAAATAAATATTTAGACTTATTTACTAGAGAGAAGAAATATTTCGATGAATTAAGCTTGATTGATGATTTTAAAACATTACAAGCAAAGTCAGATTTTAATTTTGAACGTTTACCTTCAATAGGAAAAAAAGATAATTTGGATGAAGATGTGAAAGCTCAAATTCAGGGATATAGAAAAGATTCAAAGAATATTTATCAAAAACTCTGCAAGAAATACTTAAATGCAGATTTTGACCAAATTGCTATGGTTATTACTGGATGCGCAGCGTCGGTTAAGACTATTATTTCATTAACCAAAGAGTTAATTGATAAATTTGGTGAAGTAAAAAGAGAAAAAAATCTTATTGATTTTGCTGATGTGGAGCATTTTGCATTAGAAATATTATTAACTAGAAATGGAAATAAAATAGAACCTTCTGAAACGGCAATGGAAATTTCAAAGGATTTTTATGAAATTATGATTGATGAATATCAGGATAGTAACTATGTTCAGGAATATATATTAAATTCTGTTTCAAAATCATATAGTGGTAAAAATAATGTATTCATGGTTGGTGACGTAAAACAAAGTATATATAGGTTTAGACAATCAAAACCAGAATTATTTTTGCAAAAATATGATACATACACTGAAGATGGAATAGATTTTATGAAAATATGCTTGTCAAAAAACTTTCGTAGTAGACATGAGGTTTTAGATTTTGCAAATTTGGTTTTTTCTCAACTTATGGTTAAAGAGTTAGGTGGAATAAGCTATGACAAGGATAGTGCTCTTTATGTAGGAGCAAGCTATTTAGATAATAGTGATATGAATACTGAAATTATTATCATAGATTCAAATGATTCCACTGATACTGATAATGATTTAGAACAATTAGAAGATATGGATAAGGATGATGAAGCAAGCAGAGGCAAAGAAGAATTAGAAGCACATGCTATTATTGATTTAATTAATAGAATGATGAGCTCACTAAATGTAACTGACAAAAAGACTAGAAATTTACGCCCGTTAAAGTTTTCAGATATAGCTATTTTACTTAGAAGCAACAAAGGTTTGGGAGATACTATTAACAATTGTTTAGAAGAAAATGGTATTCCAGTTGATAGTATTACTCAAACAGGTTATTTTAATGCCTTTGAGGTAAAGACTATATTGTCCTATTTGTCTATCATTGACAATCCAAATCAGGATATTCCATTAGTAAGTGTATTAAAGAATATCTATGAGTTTAATGAAAACGAATTAGCGTTAATTAAATGCAATCAAACTGGTTTGATGTATGATGCAGTAAAAGGTTATATAGGTCCATTAGAAACTAGAATAGGCGGATTTTTAAAAGATTTAAGTGATTTTAGACAGATGGTTCCTTATACAACTATATATTCGTTAATAAATGAGATTTTATCAAGAACTGGATTTTTAGATTACATCAAAGCCATGGCAAATGGTGTAAGGAGAGTTGGTAATATAGATATGCTTCTTGATAGGGCTATCAATTTCGAAAGAGGAAGCTACTCTGGGCTTTTCAATTTTGTAAGATATATAGAAAAAATTAAAAAATATGAAATAGATCAGGGTGAATCTGCATTGGCTACTGGTAATGAAAGTGTAAAGCTTATGACTATTCATAAATCAAAGGGATTAGAATTTCCAGTGGTTATTCTGGCAGGTACAGGTAAACAAATTAATCAGATGGATATGAAGAAAAAGGTTGTTGTTAATAATGAATTAGGATTAGGCGTGGATTATATTGATTCAAGCACAAATATTAGATACAAATCACTTATTAAAGAGGCAGTAAATAGAAAAAACACCTATGAAACCATGGCAGAGGAGTTACGTGTGCTTTATGTTGCATTAACCCGTGCTAAGGAAAAATTAGTTATTGTTGGTAGTACAAAGGTTGATTCCATTGTGAAAAAATGTGAGGCAGTTAAAGGAATTGAAAAGCTAGAATTTGGTAATTCAAATATATTAAAATGCAAATCATATCTTGAATGGATCATGCTATCTCAAGCAAGATGTCGCTCTATGACTCCACTATATAATAGCTATGGCTATGGTGCGGCATTGGGTAGTGATATATATGATTTATCTCTTGATACAACTATAACTATAAGGAATATTTCAGATATGGTTTATAGTTCCGTTGAAAAGAAATTTATGGATTACAATATAAAAAATGTCTTATTAAGTTTGGATTCAACAAGAGAATATGATGTAGAACTTAGAAAAACAATATCTAATAATTTAGAATATGAATACATGTTTTTAGGGGATACAACGCTTAAAGCTAAGGTCAGTGTTTCGGATGTGAAACATGCTAATATGCAAATGAGCTATGATGAAGATGGAAGTGAAGTACTTTTATTTGATGATGTAGATAAAGTAAAGGATGAAGAGGATGAAGATGCTCCTGAGTTTATAAAGCACATGGAGATAAATCAGGGTGCAAGAAGAGGAACTGCGTATCACAGGGTATTTGAATTGTTTGACTACAATATGGATATAGCTAATGAAACTGATATAGGCAAAATGATTGCAAAAATGATTGAAGAGGGAAAAATAGACCAAGCAGATGCTATGCTTGTGGACACAAAGAAAATGTATAAATTCACTACAACCAATATAGGAAAAAGAATGAAAGAAGCTGCAAAAAATGGAAAACTTTATAGAGAGAAGCAGTTTGTAATGGGAGTAGATTCAAAAACTATTTGGAAGGAAACTAATAGTAAGGAATTAATACTAGTCCAAGGAATTATTGATGCCATGTTTGAAGAAAATGGACAGGCTGTTATAGTGGATTATAAAACAGATTCAGTAAAAAAATTATTAGATTTAAAGGCAAGGTATGAGACGCAGTTAAAGCTTTATGCAAAAGCTGTGGAAGAGAGCATAGGTATGAAGGTTAAAGAATTAGCCATATATTCAACAAAATTTGGGGAAGAATTAATTCTTGAAAATTAATTTATTTTTAGGCAAAACACTACTTAATATAGTAATGTTTTGCCTTTTTATTTGTCTTTAATCAAAAATATTACATTACTATATAAATAAAACAATGTAGTTTTTGTATATTGACATATAAAAATAATATGCTATACTTTGAAAGTCAAAATACTTTAGTTTAAAGATATATTACAATAAAAATAAATTACAGGAAGGAATAAAATATGAATGCAAAAATAGTAGGTACAGGTTCATATATTCCTAATGATATTTGGGATAATAATTATATTGCTACTTTGGTTGATACCTCAGATGAATGGATAAGAGAAAGAACTGGGGTGGTCAACAGACATATTGCTACAAATGTGGATACTTCCATGATGGCAACAAAGGCAGCTATGCTTGCTCTTGCAGATAGTAAAGTAAATGAAAAAGATGTAGATGCTGTAATTAATTGCACTATGTCTGCTGATAGTATACTTCCATCAGTAGCTTGTATAGTTGCAAAAAACATTGGAGCAGACAATGCATTTGCATATGATATTAATGCTGCTTGTTCAGGTTTTGTTTTTGCATACAATACTGTACTAGCATATATGGCATGTGGAATGGTTAAAACAGCATTGATTATTGGCGCAGAAAAATTGTCAAAGGTAGTTAATTGGACAGATAGAGGAACTTGTATTCTATTTGGAGATGGAGCAGGTGCAGTTGTATTAAAGTCTACTAATAAGAAATTATATAAAAGCTATACATCCTTACATACTGAGGCTGATGATAACAAAGCCCTTACCATGAATCAGGGTGAATATATAAAGATGGATGGACAGCAGGTATTTAAATTTGCAGTTACAAAAGTTACAAAGGTTATTACAGAACTTTTAAACAAAGCAAATGAAAAAATAGAAAATATAGATTACATTGTATTGCATCAAGCAAATAAAAGAATTGTGGAGTCGGTATCTAAAAGAGTGAATGTGCCTATTGAGAAGTTCCCCATGAATCTTATGGAGTACGGCAATACTTCCTCGGCAAGTATTCCTATATTATTAGACGAGATGAATAAATCAGGAAAAATAAAAGAAGGAAATACAGTTATTATGGCAGGCTTTGGCGCAGGGCTTTCCTTTGGAGGTACATTATTTAAATGGTAAATGCCAGCTAATGCTGGATTACAATAAAATTAATTAAAGCTTAAATATGGAGGATTTTAAAATGTTTGAAAAAATTAAGACAATGGTAGTAGACAATTTAGGAGTTGATGAAGCACAGGTTACAATGACATCATCTTTTAAGGAAGATTTAGGTGCAGATTCTCTAGACCTATTTGAATTGGTAATGGCTCTAGAAGAAGAGTTTGAAGTGGAAATTCCTACAGAAGACTTAGAAAAAATATTAAATATAGAAGATGTTATAAAATATATTGAAAGTAAATAATTTTAAAACGATATGAGGAAGAAAAGGATGAAAAAAACAAAGATTACTGAAATGCTAAATATTGAATACCCTATTATTCAAGGCGGCATGGCTTGGGTAGCAGAATATCATCTTGCCGCAGCGGTTTCTAATGCAGGTGGCCTTGGTATTATTGGTGCTGCTAATGCGCCAGCTGATTGGGTTCGCCAACAAATTAGAGAAGCACGAAAACTTACAGATAAACCTTTCGGCGTAAATATTATGTTACTAAGTCCATATGCAAATGAAATAGCCAAAGTGGTTGTAGAAGAAGGAGTTTTAGTAGTTACGACCGGTGCAGGAAGTCCTGAAAAGTATATGGATATATGGAAAAATGCTGGAATTAAGGTTATGCCAGTAGTAGCATCTGTAGCATTAGCAAAAAGAATGGAAAGATGTGGAGCAGACGCAGTAATAGCAGAGGGCTGTGAATCAGGGGGACATATTGGAGAAACTACAACAATGGTTTTGGTTCCACAGGTAGTAGATGCAGTAAATATTCCAGTTATAGCCGCTGGTGGTATAGCAGATGGAAGAGGTATTGCAGCAGCTTTTATGTTGGGAGCAAGTGGGGTTCAAATAGGTACACATTTTGTTGCAACTACAGAAGCAGTTGTGGCAGATGGATATAAAATGGCTATAGTAAAGGCGAAGGATATTGATACAAAGGTTACAGGAAGAAGCACGGGGCATCCTGTTAGGTGTTTAAAAAATAATCAAACAAAGGAATATTTAAGATTAGAAGCAAAAGGTGCTTCTTTTGAAGAATTAGAAAACCTAACATTAGGAGGACTTAGAAAAGCTGTAGTAGAAGGGGATGTGGTAAATGGTTCTCTTATGGCTGGTCAATCGGCAGGTATGGTGAAAGAAATACTAAGTTGTAAAGAACTTATTGATAAACTAGTTGTAAATACAGATAAACTTTTAGGAGAAACAACATGGGAAAAATAGCTTTTATTTATCCAGGTCAGGGAGCTCAAAAAGTTGGAATGGGTATGGATTTTTATGAAAAATATCAAGGTGCAAGAGAAATTTTTCATATGGCGGATGAAATACTGGATATTAAGATTACGGATATCTGTTTTAAAGAAAATGAATTAATAAATCAAACTGAATATACACAGCCAGCTCTTGTTACTACGTGCTTGGCAATGACAAAGGTACTGATTGATAATGAAATCATACCAGATGTTACAGCGGGCCTTAGTTTAGGAGAATATGCTGCAATTGCTGCGGCGGGTGGAATGAATGTAAAAGATGCAATTTCTACGGTTTACGAGAGGGGCAAATATATGGCGAAGGCTGTTCCAACGGGAGAAGGAACAATGGCAGCAATTTTAGGAATGGATGCTTGTGACATCTTAGAAGTTATAAGTAAAGTTCAAGATATTACCATTGCAAATTATAATTGCAAAGGACAAATAGTAATAACGGGAAAAACTAAAGGCGTTAGAGAGGCTATGGAAAACTTGAAGAATGCTGGAGCAAAAAGATGTATAGAACTAAATGTAAGTGGTCCTTTTCATTCACCATTTTTAGTAGGAGCAGGAGAACAGCTTAGAAAAGTTATTAGCGAAGTAAAGTTAAACAAACTGACAATTCCCTATGTTACAAATGTTACTGCTGATTATGTTACAGATATTAAAGAAACATGTGAACTATTAGTTAAACAGGTTTCTTCCCCTGTAAAATGGTATCAGAGTATAGAAAAAATGATAGAAAATGGCGTTTATACTTTTATTGAAATAGGACCAAACAAAACCCTTGCTGGGTTTATGAAGAAAATAAATAGAGATGTTTCAGTGTATAATGTAGAAACAGTTGAGGATTTAGGAGAATTATTATGTATGATAAAAAAATAGCTTTGGTTACAGGCGCATCAAAAGGTATTGGAAGAGCAATTGCTCTTCGACTTGCAAAAGATGGAATGCACGTAATTGCTAATTATAATGGTTCAAAAGATGAAGCACAGGAGACAAAAACGCTTATAGAAAATCAGGGTGGAACCTGTGAGATAATGCAGTTTAATGTGGGAGAAACCGGCTTATGTAGTGAGGCTATAGAACAAATTATTTTAAAATACGGAAGAATTGATGTTTTAGTAAATAATGCAGGAATAACCAAAGATGATTTGATTATGAAAATGTCCGAATCAGATTTTGATAAAGTCATTAATACCAACTTAAAGGGAGTTTTTAATACCAGCAAAGCAGTTAGTCGTAAAATGATGAAGCAAAGGAGTGGAAGAATCATAAATATTTCTTCAGTTTCGGGAATTCTTGGAAATGCTGGTCAATGCAACTATGCAGCATCAAAGGCTGGTGTAATTGGTTTTACAAAATCACTTGCAAGAGAGTTGGCTAGTAGAAATATTACAGTAAATGCCGTCGCACCAGGATTTGTAGAAACACAAATGACTATAGGCTTATCCGATTTAGTTATTGAAAAGGCAAAAACAAATATTCCGTTAGGTTGTTTTGGAAAACCAGAAGATGTTGCAAATGCAGTTGCATTTTTTGCTGCAAAGGATAGTTCATATATAACTGGTCAGGTATTATGTGTGGATGGCGGAATGGCAATATAATGAAAGGTAAAAATATGAAAAGACGTGTAGTTATTACGGGAATGGGTGCTATAACTCCTATCGGAAATACAGTAGATGAGTTTTGGCAGTCAGTTAAAATGGGAAAATGTGGTATTGGATATATTGATAAATTTGATACTTCAGAATATAAGGTTAAAATTGCCGCACAGGTTAAAAATTTTGATCCAAAAGAAAGAATGGATTTTAAATCAGCAAAACGAATGGAGAAATTTTCTCAATATGCAGTAGCAGCAGCTAAAGAAGCATTTACCCAGTCGGGAATTAATATGGAAGAAGAGAATCCATATAGAGTGGGTGTTATAGTTGGTTCTGGAATTGGGAGCTTAAATGCAATGGAAACAGAACATATTAAAATTTTGGAAAAGGGACCAGGAAGAGTAAATCCACTTTTAATTCCTATGATGATTTCAAATATGGCAGCAGGAAATGTTTCAATTGCCTTAGGACTTAAGGGAAAATGTACTAATGTAGTAACTGCCTGTGCAACAGGAACGCATTCCATTGGAGATGCGTTTAGAACTATTCAGTATGGTGATGCTGAGGTTATGGTTGCGGGAGGAACGGAAAGTGCAATTTCACCAGTTGGAGTCGCTGGATTTAGTGCACTTACAGCACTTACAACAACTGATGATATAAACAAAGCATCTATTCCTTTTGATAAAAACAGAGGCGGATTTGTTATTGGAGAAGGCGCGGGCATTGTGGTTTTAGAGGAATTAGAACATGCAAAATCTCGTGGAGCCAAAATTTTTGCAGAGCTGGTAGGTTATGGAGCAACATCCGATGCATTTCATATTACTTCTCCAGCTGAGGATGGAAGTGGAGCAGCAATGTCTATGAAGCTTGCTATGGAAGAGGCACATGTATTACCAAAAGATATTACATATATTAATGCTCATGGAACAAGTACTCACCATAATGATTTGTTTGAAACAAGAGCCATAAAATTGGCTTTTGGTGATGCCTCAAAGAATGTTTGTATTAATTCTACAAAGTCTATGATAGGTCATTTGCTTGGAGCTGCAGGTGGCGTTGAATTTATTGTTTGTGTTAAGTCAATTATGGACAATTTTATTCACCAAACAATCAATACGAAGGAAACAGATGAAGAATGTAATTTAAATTATTGTATAGGAAAGCCAGTTGAAAAAGATGTTCAGTATGCTCTTACCAATTCATTAGGATTTGGTGGCCATAATGCTTCTTTATTAGTGAAGAAATATATGGAAGCATAGGATATTTCAAACTTATAGAAATCCATACCATAAAGGAGAACAAAATTATGGAATATAGTAAATTATTAGAATTAATTAAAACAGTATCAGATTCAAATATATCCAATTTTCAATATGAAGAAGGAAATACAAAAATTCATATGTCCTCGGGGGATATGTTTTGTGAATCATTGCCTAAGACAATACAAAATACATCTAAAGAGGATAATCTTTTATATGTAAATGAAGATACAATGGAATTAAGTAATAAATTTGATAAGAAAATAGTAAAATCCCCATTGGTTGGCGTGTTTTATAGTGCACCAAGTGAAGAGGCTAGACCATTTGTTAACATTGGAGATACAGTTAAAGTCGGACAAACATTGGCTATTGTGGAAGCAATGAAATTAATGAATGATATTGAATCAGATTATGATGGTGTTGTTAAAAAAATTTTGGTTAAAAACGGTGATGCAGTGGAATATGGTCAGCCGCTTTTTGTAATAGAATAAGGAGGACATATGTTAGGAATAAAACAAATAGAAGAAATTTTACCACACAGACATCCTTTTTTATTAATTGACTATATTGAGGATTATGTTCCAGGTGAGTATGCTGTTGGATATAAATGTGTCTCTTATCGAGAAGAATTTTTCAAAGGACATTTTCCACAAGAGCCTGTTATGCCAGGGGTGCTTACAATTGAAGCATTAGCACAAACTGGAGCAGTGGCAATTCTAAGTAAAGAAGAGAATAAAGGTAAAATTGCATATTTTGGCGGTATTGATAATTGCAAGTTTAAAGGCAAAATCATACCAGGTGATAAGGTAAGACTTGAAACTAAAATAATAAAGCAAAAAGGACCAGTAGGTGTAGGAGAGGCTGTAGCTAGTGTTGATGGAAAGATAGTAGTAAAAGCAAAACTTACATTTATGATTGGCTAGGTAAATATAATGTTTGATAAAATATTAGTAGCAAATAGAGGAGAAATAGCTGTAAGAATAATCAGAGCTTGTAGGGAAATGGGAATAAAAACTGTTGCAGTATATTCTAAAGCAGACGAAGATGCATTACATACACAGTTAGCAGATGAGGCTATTTGTATAGGACCTGCTTCATCAAAGGATAGCTATTTAAATATGAATAATATTATAAGTGCCACAATTAACACAGGCGCAAAAGCTATTCATCCGGGTTTTGGATTTTTATCAGAAAACTATAAGTTTGCTAGATTATGTGAAGATTGTAATATTTCATTTATTGGACCGCCATCAGTGGTAGTAAAAAGGATGGGAAATAAAACAGAAGCACGAAACACAATGATAGATGCTGGTGTAACAGTAATTCCAGGGTCTAATCAATCCATTATAGACGTTAATATGGGAATGGAAGTGGCAAAAAAAGTAGGATATCCGGTTATTGTAAAAGCAGCTCTTGGTGGTGGAGGAAAAGGTATGAGAGTAGCCACAAAGGAAGAGGAGTTTGAACAGGCTTTTGAAATGGCAAAGAAAGAAGCAAAAGCAGCTTTTGGAGATGACTCTATGTACATTGAACACTTTATTGAAAATCCTAAACATGTAGAATTTCAAATATTGGCTGACAGCTTCGGAAATGTTATAGAACTTGGGGATAGAGATTGCTCTATTCAAAGAAACAATCAAAAATTTATTGAAGAATCACCTTGCAGTGTCATTAGTGATAAACTACGTTCTCAAATGGGAAAGCAGGCATTGAAGGCTGCAAGAGCGGCTGATTATGTAGGAGCAGGAACCATAGAATTTTTGGTGGAAGATTTGTCAAAATTCTATTTTATGGAAATGAATACTAGAATCCAGGTAGAACATCCAGTTACAGAGTGGGTGACTGGAATTGATTTGATAAAAGAGCAAATAAGAGTTGCTGCTAGATTACCCCTTAGTTATAAACAGAAAGATATAACTATTAGTGGTCATTCTATAGAATGTAGAATAAATGCAGAAAATCCTGAAAAGAACTTTAGACCATCACCAGGAAAAATTACCGAACTTTATCTTCCTGGTGGAAAGGGAATAAGAATAGATACTGCTATTTATAGTGGTTATGAAGTTCCACCATTTTATGATTCTATGTTGGCAAAACTTATAGTTCATGCTAAAACTCGCAATGAGGCAATTAAAAAAATGAAAAGTGCATTAGGTGAAGTAATAATAGAAGGGATTGATACAAATGTAGATTATTTGTATAAAATAATTTCGGAGATGGAGATGACCAAGTGAAATTAGGTAGTAGATTCAAAAAAAGTAATGAATATAAGGATATTAGCAATCTTTCAATAAAACCAGAGGTCCCTGAAGGGCTTTTGAAAAAATGCAATATGTGTAAGGAGGCTATTATTGCACAAGAAGTAAAGGAAAATAACTATATTTGTCCAAAGTGTCATGGATATTTTCGAATGCATGCTATGAGTAGAATTTATTCTATAGTTGAACCAGGTACTTTCGTGCATTTAAATGAAGGACTTAATACAAGTAATCCATTAAATATTGCTGGATATGAAGAAAAAATAAGGCTGTTAAAAGAAAAAACCGGTTTAGATGAGGCAGTTGTAACAGGCAGTGGATTTATTGGTGCTAATGAAGTGATGTTGGCTGTATGTGATGGAAGATTTATGATGGCAAGCATGGGAGAAGTGGTTGGAGAAAAAATCACACGTGCTATAGAAACTGCAACAAAAAGAAATTTACCAATGATTATTTTTGCTTGCTCAGGTGGAGCAAGAATGCAGGAAGGAATTGTATCCTTAATGCAAATGGCAAAAACGGCAGCGGCATTGAAAAAACATAGTAATAGTAAAAATTTATACATATCAATTCTTACAGATCCAACAACTGGTGGTGTAACAGCTAGCTTTGCAATGCTAGGAGATATTATTTTGGCGGAGCCTAATGCTTTAATTGGTTTTGCAGGACCAAGAGTTATAGAACAAACAATAGGACAAAAATTGCCAAAGGGCTTTCAAAGATCAGAATTTTTGCTTAAGCATGGGTTTATAGATGGGATTGTTGAAAGAGAAAAAATGAAAGAAACATTGAAATATATTTTGGATATGCATAGAATTAAAAATATTTCACCTAAAAAAGAAATGAGTGATACAGGTATAGAAACAAATAAAATAAATTCACTTCTTTCACCTTGGGATAGAGTTATTCTTTCGCGTAAAAAAGATAGACCAGTAGGAATTGATTATATTAGCCATTTATGTAATCAGTTTATGGAGCTTCATGGAGATAGATATTATGGAGATGATGAAGCTATTGTTGGGGGAATTGGGAATTATAATGGCGTTCCCGTTACTATTATTGCACAGTGCAAAGGTAGAAACACAAAGGAAAATATAGCCAGAAATTTTGGCATGCCAAATCCTTATGGATATAGAAAAGCCTTAAGGTTAATGAAGCAGGCGGAAAAATTTAATAGACCAATAATATGTTTTGTTGATACACCAGGGGCATTTTGCGGATTAGAAGCAGAGCAGTTAGGCCAAGGTGAGGCCATAGCCAGAAATTTATTTGAAATGTCAAACCTTACAGTACCAGTATTATCCGTTATAATTGGAGAAGGTGGAAGCGGTGGCGCATTGGCAATGGCTGTTTCAAATGAAGTATATATGCTATCAAATTCTATATATTCAATTCTTTCCCCGGAAGGTTATGCTTCAATTTTATGGAAGGATAGTTCTAAGGCGATGGAGGCTGCAAAGATAATGAGAATTACAGCAATGGACCTGTTAGAATTAAATATTATAGAAGGCATCATAGATGAACCTGAGAACTTTAATGTTGAAACTATGGGCGAAGTAATCAAAAGCTTAAAAATAATAACTAATGAATTTTTAAATAAATATATAGAAATGAAACCTGAAGATATATCTAATGAAAGATATAAAAGATTTAGAAAGCGCACATGAAAACATTGAATCTTTGCAAAAATAATGTTAATATGTTCAATAACAACAAATCCTTTATATGAACGATAAATATTAGGATAGAGCAAAGGAGCAGTACATTGAAATCACATGATACTATAAATGATGTATTAGTTAATTTGTTTAATGAGATATGGAAGATTGAAGAAGAGGCCATAATTAATGGTGAGTTTACAGATATTTCTGTAAATGATATGCATATCATTGAGGCTATTTCTAAAAAAGATGGAAATAACATGTCTATTATAGCAAAAAAGCTGGATATTACAGTTGGCTCACTTACTACATCAATGAATGGTCTTGTTAGAAAGGGATATGCCACTAGGGAACGCAGTGATGCGGATAGAAGAGTTGTATATATAAGCCTTACAGATAAGGGTATTAGAGCACATAATCATCATGAGAATTTTCATAAACAAATGACAAAAGCCGTTATTGATAGCTTAGATAACGAGCAAGAGGTGGATATTCTTGTGAAAGCTTTAAAGGGATTATCTGTATTTTTTAGAGATCAAAAAAATTAAATGAGTGTCGTAGAACTGGTTATTAATTGGTTTTTACGACGCTTTGTTTATAGTTTGGAAAAATATTATTTCATGGAGGTTTTTTATGATATTTCCAGAGTTTTTACAACCAGGTGACACTATAGGTGTAACTGCACCTTCGGGAGGAGTCACCAAGGAAACAGATAAGAAAAGATTCTTGGCTGCAAAGCAGAAATTAAATAATATGGGATACAATGTTATTTTTACCAATGATGTTTTTAAAAGTGATGAAAAGGGTAGAAGTGATTTAGCTAAGGTTCGTGGAAAAGAATTTATGGAGCTTATTACAAATCAGAAGGTTAAATATATTTGTTCAGCTAAAGGTGGAGATTTTCTTATGGAGGTATTGCCTTATTTAGATTTTGATGCTATAAAAGCTAATCCTAAATGGATACAGGGATTTTCGGATAATACTTTACTTACCTTCAATATATGTACATCTTGCGATATGGCTACTATATATTGTAACAATTTTGGAGATTATGGTATGGAGGAATGGCATGAAAGTGTAAAACAAAATTTTGATATGATCTGTGGAAAAATCAACTCTCAAAGTAATTTCAAATTCTATGAAAATCAGTTTTATGATAGGGTAACTGGATATGAAGGCTACCACGCTGACCTTCCTGTTAATATGAAAATATATAATGGTATAGATAATGAGGCTGTATTTGAAGGCAGAATAATTGGAGGATGTTTGGATTCTATAATGGATATGGCAGGAACAAGATACGAACAGGTATTAAAATATATAGAAAAATATAAAGAAGAGGGAATTATATGGTATTTTGAAAGCTTTTTAAATAATTCCGAGGGAGTTGTAAGAAATATGTGGAAGCTAGAAGAACTTGGATGGTTCAAATATGTAAAAGGATTTATATTTGGACGTGAGCTTTTTTATGAAAAATACACAGATACAGAGTTTGACGAGGCTGCAATGACCATACTTGAAAAATATAAGGTTCCAGTTATTTTTGGTGCAGATATTGGTCATAAACCACCACAACTATGTATAATTAATGGTGCATACTATAATGTGAATTATTCAAAAGGTAAATTATCTATTTCATATTTGATGTAGTATAATATTTCCGAGTGGTGTACTAGGATAATAAGCTTGTATCTTGGCTTTAGTTATGCTATAATAACCAAACTATATAACTATGGAGGAATCATATGTTAGAATTAAAAAATGTTTCTTTCGAAGTAGATGATACTTTAGGAAAAAAAGAGATAATTAAAAATATAAATTTGACTATTGACGATAAGAAGTTTGTGGCTTTTACTGGACCAAATGGTGGAGGCAAATCAACACTTGCAAAGCTTATTGTAGGTATTGAAAAACCTACAGGAGGTTCTATATTATTCAATAAGATAGATATTACAAATATGTCTATTACTGACAGGGCGAAGCTTGGTATTAGTTATGCTTTTCAGCAGCCTGTTAGATTTAAAGGTATAAAGGTTAAAGATTTAATAAAGCTTGCAGCTGATGACAATATTTCCGTATCAGGTGCATGTGAGTACTTATCAGCAGTTGGGTTATGTGCAAGGGATTATATTAATAGAGATGTTGATGCATCTTTATCTGGTGGAGAACTTAAACGTATTGAGATAGCCACTACTATAGCTAGAAATACAGCACTTTCGGTTTTCGACGAACCTGAGGCTGGAATCGATTTATGGAGCTTTAAAAATTTAATTAAAGTATTTGAAAAGATGCATAAGGAGCAGGAGAATTCTATAATTATTATTTCTCATCAGGAGAGAATATTAAATATAGCAGATGAAATCATAGTTATCTCATCTGGACAGATTGCTTCTAGAGGAAGTAGTAGTGAAATTCTTCCTAAGCTTTTAAATGGAAATGAAAATTGCAAGTTTTATCAAAGTGATGAACAGTAGGTGGCAGCTAATATGGATGAAATACAAAAGACTTTATTAGAACAGATTGCTGATCTCCATGAAGTGCCAAGTGGTGCGTACAATATAAGATCAAATGGTGGATTAGCTGGAAGAAATACTACAGCGAATATAGATATAGTTACAAAAGAAAATGAGCCGGGTATTGATATAATAATTAAACCAAATACAGTACATGAAAGTGTACATATACCAGTTGTATTAAGCCAGAGCGGTCTTACAGATATGGTATACAATGATTTTTATATTGGTGAAAATAGTGATGTTGTTATTATAGCTGGTTGTGGTATTCACAATGGAGGAGAAAAAAAGTCTCAACATAATGGTATTCATAGGTTTTTCGTTGGAAAGAATGCAAAAGTAAAATACGTAGAAAAGCATTATGGACAAGGTGATGGAAGTGGTGAAAGAATCATGAATCCTACAACTGAAGTGACTATGGAAGAAAACAGCTTTATGGAAATGGAAACTGTTCAAATAAGAGGAATAGATTCTACAGATAGAATCACAAATGCTGTATTAAAAGATGGTGCTAAAATAGTTATTAATGAAAAGTTAATGACTCATGGAAAACAATACGCAAAAACATCATTTGCTGTGGAATTAAACGGAAAAGATACAAGTGCAAATGTTGTTTCAAGAGCTGTTGCAAAGGATGATTCTAATCAAGTATTTTTAGCCAAGATGGTTGGAAATAATGCATGCGCAGCACACTCAGAGTGCGATGCTATTATTATGGATAATGCAAAAATTAGTGCCATTCCAGAAATAACTGCAAACCATTTAGATGCTCAGATGATACATGAAGCAGCTATAGGAAAGATTGCAGGAGAACAGATAATAAAGCTTATGACCTTAGGGTTAACTGAAGAAGAAGCAGAGGCTCAGATTGTTAATGGATTTTTAAGGTAAAAAGCAGCTATAGTTTTCTACTAAAAGCAATTTTATTATGATTTAGTACATTGGAAGGAAACGGTATTTTGGTATCTATAACGCTTAATGTTATAGTGTTTTTCTATTCTTTGATAGAAAGAGTAATTGATTTTTTTGTAGAATTATTTGCTATGTTTAGTTTGAACTTTAAGAGTAGATACAAGGTTGTTCATATCAATAATGAATTAGGTAATATATAGAGAAATAATTATAGGTAATATATGTAAAAAAAGTGCCATAAAATTACTTATGGCACTATTTTTATATAGCATGTACGGTAATATTTATTGCTATCAAGTCCAATAATTGTATAGGTTACCATATATTCATTCGAACTTTCAAAAACTTTATTTTTTAGTGCATTTATGAGGGCGGGATCATATGTGATTACTAAGTTATCATCCGCACCTGGTATAATATTATTGAGTAAATTTTCTTTTATAATACTTTCAAAGTTCTCTCCGTTTGCAGTAGTAATATCAAATTCAAGTTCTGTTGAATTAAGTGAAAATATTTTAAGTGACAATTCATCATGGTTTGTGATTCCATAGTTGTCGGTAACTGAGTATTTGATTGTGTAGTTGCCGTGAACTAGTAATGAATTTGTCAATGCCGAAATATCAGTAAGAATATTCCCAGATTCATCACTAATAAATAGGGTTGGCTGGTATATAATAGTTAATTTGTCTATTAGGCTATGTCCCTCTTCATCAGCTGCGGTTGTTACATTGTTTAATATTAATTCACATAGTTCATTTGATAATAAAGAACTATCTATAAGTGAAGAATCGGTTCTGTCAAAATAGATAATTGAGTTTGTAGCAATGGTAAGTGAAGGTTTTTCTCTTACAATAAGTGTACAGGTGGTTTTGATTTCATATGAGTACTGGTCTACCACGTTATAGGTTATGGTGTATGTTCCAGCGTTTGAAATGGCGTCCTTTAAGAATATGCTTTTTTTAGTGTTGTCGGTTATTACGTAGCTTATTGAACTTGAATAATCCCGTCCATTGTCATCTGTTGCAGATACTTCATTAAGTGGATTAAATAAGGAATCCTTAGCTACAGTAATGGTTGAGTTTTTTGCTTCTAGTTTTATTGATGAGTGAACAAATGCTACATTGATATCTACTTTTTCAGAAATTCCAGGTACTGTACCTGTATCCTTGTATTGCCAGATTTGGTAAGGAAAGGTAGTGGTAGGTGTCTGTTTACCTGATTGAAAATAGTTATCATAGTTTCTGTAATATGACCAATAGCGTGCATACCATACACTGTGATTTTTAGCTACAGAATTAATGTCAAATAAGGATAAATCATATGCATTGCCATAAACCATAACTTCATATCCGGCATTTTCTACGGTGGAAATAAATGCATTAACAATTTTAGTCATTTGAGCATTGGAAAGCTTTGCTCCATTAGAACGATAATTAGAACCCGTTTCCCAATCAAAAACTACAGGATAATTTATTTGAAGATTATTTGATTTTAGGCAATTGACAATTAAAGAGGCTTCTTCTATAGCTTCGTTAACGGTAATAGCTTGAGAAAAAACGTACGCCCCAACATTCATACCAGCATTTAATGCACCACGAATATTTTCGATGTATTTATCATCGGTATACAATCCACCACCTCTTGTTCCACGACCACAAACTTTAACAAAGGCAAATTGATATCCGGCACTTTTTACCATTGACCAGTTAATATTACCCTGCCAATGACTAACATCAATTCCATGAATAATAGAAGTATATCCAGATTGACAAAAAGAACCATTAGAAGGGGTTGGTTCATAACCATTTGAACCATCTGAAATAGTATTAGAATTATGACCATTTCCCTGCTCAGAAGGTGCAACAGTTTCTATAGATAGTTGATCCATTGGAATAATAGCAGGAGAAGTAGAAGTTTCCTCTTCTGTGGAAGTTTCAGCTTGAGTGGTTTCTGGAATGAAAGTAGTAGATTCAGGTTCAGCAAGAGCCATAATTGTACTGTCAGGTTCATAAACATCTATAGTGGTTTCAGATTCGTTGGCTTCTTTAGCTGGAAGTATAGCAATAATACCGGAAATAATTCCAATCAGTAAAACAATGGATATTAGGGAAACTAAGGAAAAGTATGGACTGTCTTTAAAGCAAAGATATTTATTCTTTATAGCATGCCATAGTTCTGTGCATTTTGATGTAAATCTATAATAGAACATTTTAATTTTGTGTTTCATATATGTCTCCCAATGTAAATTTAATATTAATAATAATCTTTTCAAATTTTACTATAAATGAGGTTGCACTTCAACTATTTTAGGCAAAAAATAATTGCATTTACCTAGGTAATATGTTACACTTTTTACATATTGGAAACGATACCGAAATCGTTTCCGTATGTGAAGAATTTTTTTGAATTTAAATATTTTGAAAGCTGAGGATTGGAAAATGAGAGCAAGTGGTATTTTAATGCCAATATCCAGCCTACCTTCTGAGTATGGTATTGGATGTTTTGACGAATGTGCCTATGAATTTGTTGACTCTTTAGTAAAAGCAGGACAGCAGTATTGGCAGATTTTACCTTTAGGACATACAAGCTATGGAGATTCACCATATCAGTCATTTTCGACTTTTGCAGGTAACCCATACTTTGTATCTATTAAAGAACTTATTAATAAAGGATATGTAACAAAAGCTGAATGTGATAAATTCGACATGGAATCTCATCCAGAATACATAGACTACGAAAAACTTTATAATCAGAGATATCAGATTTATAAACTCGCTTTTAAAAAGAGTAAAATAACTACAAATCCTGAGTTCAAAAAGTTTGTAAAAGAGAATAAAGATTGGCTTATTGATTATGCATTGTTTATGGCCGTGAAGTCTGCATATGATGGAGCAAGCTTTATTGAATGGGATGAAGATATTAAGCTTAGAAAAAGCGAAGCTATGGCTGAGTATATGGAAAAATACAAAGATGAAGTAGATTTTTATTGCTTCCTTCAGTATGAGTTCTATACACAGTGGTATGCACTTAAATCATACGCAAACAAAAAGGGTGTTAAATTCATTGGAGATATTCCTATTTATGTTGCATATGATAGTTCAGATGTATGGAAGAATCCAGAATTATTCCTATTAGATGGAGAATTAAAACCTATTAAGGTTGCTGGTTGTCCTCCAGATGCATTTAGTGATGATGGACAGCTTTGGGGTAATCCACTTTATACTTGGGATTATCATAAAGAGACAGGATATGCTTGGTGGAAGAAGAGAATTGGAACCTGTTCATCATTATATGATATGGTTCGTATTGATCATTTCCGTGGCTTTGACGAGTATTACACTATTCCTTTTGGTCATGTAAATGCTAAAAGAGGATGTTGGGTTAAGGGACCTGGTATTGATTTATTTAATGCACTTAATGCAGAGTTCGGAGATATGAACATTATTGCAGAGGATTTAGGTTTCCTTACTGATTCTGTTAGAGATTTACTTAAGGCTACTGGCTATCCAGGAATGAAGATTTTACAGTTCGCTTTTGGTGAAACTAATATAAATAGTGAGTATTTACCTCACAATTACCCAACAAACTGTGTTGTTTACACAGGAACACATGATAACGATTCAATTAAGGGATGGTTAACAACACAAAAGCCTGCCGATAGAAAGGGCATTATTGGTTATCTTGGTATTGATGCAAAACCAAAGGATAAGCTAGAAGAAATTGATGATATAAATTGGAAGTTTGTTACAGCATGTATGACATCTGTTGCAGATTACTGTATTATTCCAATGCAAGATATAATCGGATTATCTAGCGAATCTAGAATAAATATTCCTTCCACAGTTGGAAACAACTGGAAATGGAGAGTTAAGAAGGACGCGTTTAGTGATGAAATAATTGAAAAATTAGAGTACCTTACACGCATTAGTGGCAGATTATAAGCACAGCTTTCAACGACGTCTACTGGCGTCGTTGATTTTTTTATGGGAGAAGGTTTACATGGAGCAATATACAATTAAAGATATTGCTAGAGAATGTGGAGTGGGCGTGAGTACAGTCTCTAGAGCAATAAATAATCATCCAGATATAAATCCTGCAACAAAGCAGTTGATTCTAGAAAAAATTGAGGAAAAAAAGTATATACCAAACAATAGTGCGAGAAATCTTAAAAAAACGGAGAACAATACTATCGCAGTGCTGATTAAAGGTATTGCTAATCCGATTTTTCATCATATGCTAGATATTATCCAAAGTGAGATACTATCAAAGGACTATGCCTTTATTTTAAAAAAGGTAGGTTTTGATGAGGATGAAACTGTTGTAGCAGCAGAAATTATTCGGGAACAAAAGATTAAAGGCATTGTTTTTTTAGGCGGTATATTTACACATACAGAGGAAAAACTTAAAGGACTAACAGTTCCATATGTTTTGAGTACAATATCACCAAGTGCATCAATTGATGGAAATATATATTCAGCAATTTCTGTGGATGATGTTATAGAAAGTGCCAGAATGACCGAATACCTTATTAGTCTAGGACACAAAAAAATAGCAATGTTACTTGCAAATAAAGAAGATATGGGTGTGGGTTACCTTAGATACAAAGGATATACAGCAACCTTAAAAAAGCATAATATTCCTCTAGATAAGAAGATTACAATCTATTCTGAAGGAACCGGGGACTTGTTTTCTATGGAAACTGGATACAAGTTAACAAAAAAATTAATTGCTTCGGGAGCAAAATATACAGCAATATTTGCAATTTCAGACAGAATGGCAATAGGTGCAATAAAAGCATTGACAGATGCAGGTATAAAGGTTCCCAAAGATGTGAGTGTAGCTGGATTTGATGGATTGGATATTGCTCAATATTATATTCCATCTATTACAACGGTTAGACAGCCGGTAGATAAGATGGCAAAAGAAACTATTAAGCAGCTTTTTAGGTTAATTAATGGATCAGGTGGAAACAAGCATATGATTTTTGAAGGAAGCATAGTAGAGGCTGAGTCAACTCGTAAAATATAGAGAACTATTCGTATCAAATTAAGGTGATTTTTATGGCAAGAAAGGTTTGGTGAAGTATGGAATTTACAAAATTATTTGATGGAGCACTAGTTCTTGAAGGCGGTGGCATGCGAGGTGCATACACAGCAGGGGTTTTAGATCTTCTTCTAGATAAAGAGCTTATCTTTAAAAACTGTTATACTGTTTCAGCAGGGGCTTGTAATTGTTGTAGTTATTTATCAAAACAACGAGGTCGTTCATATACTATAAATATAAAGTATGCACATGATAAAAGATATGCCGGACTACAAAGCTATATTGCTACAGGGAATTATTTTAATAAAGAATTTACCTTAGATGAATTGCCACACAAGATACTTCCTTATGATTATATTGAATATAAAAGAACAAGGGCTAATTTCTATGCTGTAGCCACCAATATCCAAACAGGGTTACCTGAGTATCTAAAGGTTGAAGATATGGAAAAGGATATTGATATGATATGGGCTAGTAGCTCGTTGCCACTTATGGCTAAGAGCGTAAAAATTGGTGATAATGAGTATTTAGATGGCGGTGTTTCAGATTCTATTCCAGTAAAAAAAGCTATTGAGGATGGAAACCAAAAGGTTGTTGTAGTTCTTACTCGTGATATGAACTATCGTAAAGAACCAAATAAATTGTTGCCGATGATGAAGGTTATTTATAGGAAATATCCAAATCTAATAAAAGCTATTGCACGAAGACATGTAAATTACAATAGAACACTCAAATTAATTAAAAAGCTAGAGAATAGTGGAGAGATATTTGTAATTAGGCCAAAGCAGGAAATAACAGTGGGAAGACTTGAAACTGATCCTGAAAAGCTAAAAGAGCTATATAAGGCTGGTTACGAGGATGCATTAAATTCATATTCCAAACTACAAGAGTACTTAGGACATTAGTTTTTGTGGTATTTATTAATTTGGTGTGGTATACTACCAAAATACAAAATCAGGAGGTGACCTATGAAATTTACAAAAATGCATGGTTGTGGAAATGATTATATCTACGTCAATTGTTTTACTGAACAAGTAGATAACCCAAATGAATTAGCCAAAAAGGTAAGTGATGTACGCTTTGGTATTGGTTCTGACGGACTAATACTTATTAGACCCTCACAGGTGGCTGATTTTAGAATGAGTATGTATAATGCGGATGGTTCAGAAGGAAAGATGTGTGGCAATGGAATAAGATGTGTTGCCAAATATGTATATGATAATAAAATGACAGAAAAGACTACAATTACAGTTGAAACATTATCTGGAATTAAGACCTTAGACCTAGAGATAAAGGATGGATTAGTTGAAAGTGTTTTGGTTGATATGGGAGCACCAATTCTTAAAGCACAGGATATTCCTGCTATTTCGCCCAACAATAAAGAAACTATTATAAACGAAACAATAGTAGTAGATGATACCAAATACAAGGTTACTTGTGTTTCTATGGGAAATCCCCACTGTATTACTTTTGTAGATAGTACAAAAGATTTGCAAATTGAAAAAATAGGACCATCATTTGAAAAACATGAGATGTTTCCAGATAGAGTCAATACAGAGTTTATTCAGGTTATCTCTAGAAATGAAATAAATATGAGAGTCTGGGAGAGAGGTTCAGGTGAAACATGGGCATGTGGAACTGGAACTTGTGCAAGTGTAGTTGCTTGTGTTTTAAACAATCTTACAGACGAAAAAGTTTTAGTTCATCTTTTAGGCGGAGATTTATTAATAACTTATGATAGACAAAAAGATACGGTATTCATGAAGGGTCCAGCTACAGTGGTTTGTACTGGAGAAATGAATTTTAGTTGTTAATAATAAAAAAAGAAATAAATTTTAGTTGTTAAGAATTTCTATAAAATAGAAAGGCAAAATATGAAACTAACTAATTTATTGGAAAATATAGAATATGAAGTTCTTTTAGGTAGTGCAGATAAAGATGTAAATGAACTTGTATATGATTCAAGAAAAGTCAATATTGATGATGTTTTCGTATGTATCAGTGGTGCTGTAAGAGATGCTCATGATTTTGTTGCTGATGTTGCAATAAAAGGAGCAACTGCCATTGTTGTTGAAAAGAATATAGATATGTCTAATCTTAGAGATGTGACAATTATCAAAGTTCAAGATACAAGATATGCACTTGCTTGTATGGCAGCAGCATTTTTTGGCCATCCAGCAAGGAAGCTTACAACTATAGGTATTACAGGTACAAAAGGTAAAACCACAACTACATACATGGTGAAATCCATTCTTGATAAAACTGGTGTAAAAACCGGTCTGATTGGTACGATTGAAACTATTATTGGAGATGAACGTATTCCATCATGCAATACAACACCTGAGTCTTATGTTATTCAACAGACATTTGCAAGGATGGTTGAGGCAGGCTGTAAGTGCGTGGTTATGGAGGTTTCTTCCCAAGGACTTATGCTTCACAGAGTAGCTGGATTTACTTTTGACTATGGTATATTTACGAATATTTCTAAGGACCATATTGGTCCAAATGAACATGCAGATTTTAATGATTATCTTCATTGTAAAGCAATGCTATTTAAGCAATGCAAGCATGGAATAATAAATGTGGATGATGAACATGCAAAAGAAGTTATTGCAACAGCAACATGTGATGTTGAAACATTTGCAATTGATAATGAAGCGGATTACAAAGCAAATAATATTAGGCTATTTACTAAACCAGGCTGCCTGGGTATTGCCTACGACCTTACAGGCAAGATTAATATTCCTGTAGAAATAGACATTCCTGGAAGATTTAGTGTGTATAATTCATTGACAGCTATTGCTATATGTATGCATTTTACACAAGATTTTTCATTAATAGAAAGAGTTCTTTCTGATATAAGAGTCAAAGGCAGAGTTGAGATCATTCCAGTATCAGACAAATATACATTGATGGTGGATTATGCACATAATGCCATGAGCCTTGAAAGTTTATTAGTAAGTGTTAGAGAATATCATCCTAAAAGAATTGTTACTTTATTTGGATGTGGTGGCAATAGAGATAGAAATAGAAGATTTGAGATGGGAGAAGTATCTTCCAGGTTGTCTGATTTATCTGTTGTTACATCAGATAATCCAAGATTTGAAAAGCCAGAGGATATTATTTTTGATATTATCACAGGTATAAAAAAAGGACCTGGAGAGTACATTACCATACCTGATAGAAAAGAAGCTATTCGCTATGTCATTGAACACGGTATGGAAGGTGATGTAATTATTTTGGCTGGAAAAGGTCATGAAGATTATCAGGAAATTGAAGGCGTAAAATATCCAATGGATGAACGAGACATTATTGCAGATATTAAAAATGATTTGAAATATATAGGATAGAGAGGATACTAACATGTGTGGTATAGCTGGATTTGCAGGTAAAAACATTGAAAATAAAGAAGAAATTCTTAAGAAAATGACTGACAAGATTGCTCATAGAGGACCAGATCAAGAAGGTATGTTTATTGATGAAAATGTTGCTTTAGGTTTTCGTAGATTAAGCATTATTGATTTGAATAATGGTTCGCAGCCAATGTTTAATGAAAATAAGGATATTGCAATTGTTTTTAATGGTGAAATATACAATCATAAAATCATTAGGGAAGACCTTATAAATAAAGGACATGTTTTCGCAAATAATTCTGATACTGAAGTTTTGGTACATGGATATGAAGAGTATGGTGTTGATTTACTATACAAGCTTCGTGGTATGTTTGCATTTATGATATATGATTCAAAGAAAAAGCTTATGTTTGGAGCAAGAGATTTTTTTGGAATTAAGCCTTTTTATTACGCTAATCCAGAGGGTAAGCTCGTTTTTTGCTCAGAAATAAAAAGTATTCTTGAATTTCCTGAACTTAAAAAGGAAGTTAATGAGGAAGCATTAGAACAGTATTTAAGTTTCCAATATTCAGTTCTTCCAGAGACCTTTTTTAAAGGTATATATAAGTTGCCAGCAGGACATTATATGATATTCAAAGATGGCCAATTAGATATTCATAGATATTTTGATCCATTAATGCAGCCAAAGAAAGAAAGCATGGTTTCTCTTGCTGAAACAATTTCAGATATAGAAGATATTGTTCATGAAACAGTGGATGCCCATATGATTAGTGATGTTGAAGTTGGTTCCTTACTTTCTAGTGGAGTAGATTCAAGCTATGTTGTTTCTGAGTTTCCAGGAAATAAAACTTTTACAGTAGGCTTTTTAGAAAGAGAAAGTAAGTACAATGAAATAAGATATGCAGAAGGACTTGCTAAAGAATTAAATAAAGAAAATTATAGTAAGAATATAAGTGCAGACGAATATTTTGATGTTATACCAAAAGTTATGTATTATATGGATGAACCACTTGCTGATCCAGCAAGTATAGCATTGTATTTTGTTGATGAATTAGCTGCAAAACAGTTAAAGGTAGTTCTTTCTGGAGAAGGAGCAGATGAATTTTTCGGTGGATACAATATTTATCATGAACCAATATCTCTACGTGGATTTAAATTTGTTCCTAGATTTATTAAGAAACCTGTTGCAGCAATTATTAAGAAAATGCCTAATTTTAAGGGTAAAAATTTCCTTATTAGGGGTAGCAAGAGTGTTGAAGAAAGATTCATTGGTAATGCAAATCTATTTTCCGTAGAAGAAAGAGAAAAACTACTTAATTCAAAACTTACACATATATCCCCTGCACAGATTGTTGCTGATAGCTACAAAAAATGTGAAAATCTTAATGACATTGCAAAAATGCAATATATTGATATAAATTTCTGGTTACAGGGAGATATTCTTTTAAAAGCTGACAAGATGAGTATGGCTCATTCTCTTGAATCAAGAGTTCCATTTTTGGATATTAATGTTTTTAACTATACCAAAAAGATGCCAATAAATTACAGATGTAATAAAAAAGCAACTAAGTTTGCATTCAGAGTTGCAGCTAAACGTCATCTTCCAGAGGCAACTGCCAATAAGAAAAAACTTGGCTTCCCTGTACCAATTCGTGTATGGCTTAAAGAGGACAAGTACTTCAATAAAGTAAAAGACCTATTTGAACAAGATTTTGTTGAAGAATTTTTTGATACCACTTCTATTGTAAAATTATTAGAAGATCACAGAGCAGGAAAAGCAGATAATAGTAGAAAAATTTGGACAATTTATGTATTCCTTGTTTGGTATGATGTATATTTTAATGGAAAACAAGTTTTAATTTAGTTATTTGTTATTATTTACCACAAATAAATCATATCATATTAAAAAGCCCTTTGTGAGTAAATATGATAAATAATAGTGAAAGAAGTATGGAGATATTTGAATATTATAGTAATATTTATAATAACGAGATACTTAAAAATGATGAGAAAATAGATAATGGACTTAATTTTGCCTTTGAAGTAAGTGAAGAAGACAGAACTAAGTCCATTAGTCTTAATGTGGGATTTTTAGGCGATGATAAATGGGAAGT
>CAZNKR010000022.1:0-3326 GCA_964573715.1 uncultured Roseburia sp.
AAAAAAGAGCCTTTAAAAGCTCTTTAACGTAATAAAAAATAGCAGTTCATAGGGGAATCGAACCCCTGTTTTCGCCGTGAGAGGGCGACGTCTTAACCGCTTGACCAATGAACCATTCAAACTGCTTCGATAGTATACAAAATATATTGACAAAAAGCAAGTACTTTTTTAAAAAAATAGTAAAATATTGGACAAATGTTGACTGAAAACAGAAAAAAAGGAGATTATCCCCTTGCAATTGCTTATAAATAGTGGTAAACTTCTAAAGTAATATGTTTCGAGTATTCGAGAGTGGGCTTTTGTCCACTCTCTTTTACGCATTACGTACTTATAAATCACGACATTGTGTATGTGCAAAGAATTGAATAGGAGGAAATATATGTCAAAAAGAGAAGAATACGAAAAGCTTGCTGAAGATATGGTTATGCCTATTATTTCGGAAAATAACTTCGAATTAGTAGACGTAGAGTATGTTAAGGAAGCTGGAAATTATTATCTTCGAATCTACATTGACAAGGATGGTGGAATTACTGTTGATGATTGTGAAGTAGTGAGCCGTGCCTTTGGAGAAAAATTAGATGAGAAAGATTATATTGAGGATTCTTACATTTTAGAGGTGAGCTCTCCAGGACTGGGAAGACCATTAAAGAAAGATAAAGACTTCAACAGAAGCATTGGAATGGAAGTTGAGATACACCTATTCAAGCCTATTGACAAACACAAGGATTATACTGGAATATTAAAGGCTTATACAGCTACAACTGTTACAATAGAAATAGAAGAAAATGAAACAAAAGAATTCAATCGCAGTGATATTGCACTTATCAGATTAGCATTTGACTTTTAAGATTAGGAGAAAAATTAAAATGAATAGCGAATTAATTGAAGCATTAAATGTATTAGAAAAGGAGAAAGATATTGACAAAAATGTATTACTTGATGCAATTGAGAATTCATTAGTAACTGCATACAAGAATCATTTTGATAAGGCAGATAACGTTAAAGTTACTATTGATAGAGAAAATGGTGATTTTGCGATCTATGCAGAGAAAGAGGTTGTTGAAGTCGTAGAAGATTCAGTTACACAGATAAGCATAGAAGATGCAAATCTTATCAGCAAAAAATATAAACTTGGTGATTTAGTAAATATTGAAATCAAAACAAAAGAGTTCGGACGTATTGCAACATCTGTTGCAAAGAGTGTAATTACTCAAAAAATCAGAGAAGAAGAAAAGAATGCTGTATTTAACAAGTATTATTCAAAAGAAAATGACATAATTACAGGTATAGTAAAGAAGGTTACTCCTAGAGGAGTAGTTGTTAACTTAGGCAAAGTAGATGCTATGTTAAATGAAAATGATCTTGTAAAAACTGAAAAACTCAAAATTAATGATAGAATTAAGGTATACGTTACAGAAGTTAAAAATCAAGACAAGAGTTCTACACCTAAAATTTCTATTTCAAGAACAAGCCCAGAATTAGTTAAAAGATTATTTGAAAATGAAGTTGCTGAAATCAAGGATGGTATTGTTGAAATTATTAATGTTTCAAGAGATCCAGGTTTAAGATCAAAGATTTCAGTTAAGTCTAGAAATGCGAAGGTAGATCCTGTTGGTTCATGCGTAGGTGTTAATGGATCAAGAGTAGGTATCGTTGTTGCAGAACTTAAAGGCGAAAAAATTGATATTATTCGTTACGAAGAGAATCCAGCTATTTTTGTCGAAAATGCTCTTTCACCATCAAAGGTAGTTTCTGTAGAAGCAGATGAAGATGAGAGAACAGCTAAGGTTGTTGTTCCTGATTACCAGTTATCATTAGCTATTGGTAAAAATGGTCAAAATGCAAAACTTGCTGCAAATCTTACAGGTTACAGAATTGATATTAAGAGTGAGACACAAGCAAGAGAACTTGCTGAAAAAGAAGAAGAAGAAAACGAATAAGCGTAGCGAAACTTTATTAATATTGTTGCAAAACGTGGCAGCACAAATAAATTGTCGAGGTAAACATGAGTACTATTAAGAAAATTCCAATGAGAAAATGTACCGGTTGTGGTGAGATGAAACCGAAAAGCCAGTTAGTAAGAGTCCTAAGAAGTACAGAAGGAGACGTAGTCATAGACCTTACTGGAAAAAAGAATGGACGAGGAGCTTATATATGTAATTCTGCGGATTGCTTAAAAAAAGCTAAAAAAACAAAGGCTATAGAGCGCTCATTACAAACTAGTATTAGCGAAGCAGTTTATGAACAGTTAAGTAAGGAGCTTTTAGATGAACAGTAAAGTATTATCACTTATTTCATTGGCCACAAAGGCTGGTAAAACTGTTAGCGGTGAATTTTCAGTAGAAAGTGCTATAAAAGAGCACAAAGCAGTACTTGTAATTGTTTCAAATGATTCCTCAGACAGATCCAAAAAGATGTATAGGGATATGTGTGATTATCATAAGGTTCAGCTCGTGTTTATGGGAACCAAAGAGGAATTGGGACATTTTACAGGCAAGGAATTTCGTGCAAGTGTTGCTATTTTGGATAACGGATTCAAAAATGCTATTGTAAAACAACTGGCAGTTCTTGATAGTGAACAAAAATAGTCATGGAGGAAATTAGATGTCGAAAATTAGAGTATATGAGTTAGCTAAACAAATAGAAAAAGATAGTTCTGAAATAGTATCAAAACTTAAGGAATTTGGCGTGGATGTAAAAACTCACATGAGTTCTATTACAGAAGATGATGCAGCCAAGGTAAAAGATGCTTTTAAAGGTGCAACAAAGAAAAAAGAAGAGGTAAAAGAAATCGTAAAGAAAGCTGCAAAAGAGATTAAAGAAACTGTTAATGATAGTAAGTCATTAACTAACAAGACAGAAGATAAGGCAACAAATAAGCCGGAGGATAAGGCTGTAGTTCCTGAAAAGAAAGAAAAGCATATCACAAAGGTATATAATCCACAATACAGTTCTTCTGCAAGAAACAATAACGGTAATAATTACAGAAATAATAATGGTAATAATAATGGAAATTATGGCCGTAATAATGCAAATGGTAATAGAAACAATAATGGCAATAATGGTGGTAATACTAATAACAATAATGGTAACGCCAATAATAGAAATAATGCCAATAATACCAATCAAAACAGATACAATGGTGGACAAAACAATAGAAATAATGCCAAGGGTAACAATTCTGTAAATGGTCAGAATGGTTATAATAATAACAGAAATAATAATAGTAATAACAATAGTTACAACAGTAACAATAATAATAGTAACAATTACAGAAATAATAATAGTAATAACAATAGTTACAACAGTAACAATAATAATAGTAA
>CAZNKR010000022.1:3426-33895 GCA_964573715.1 uncultured Roseburia sp.
ACAGAAATAATAATAGTAATAACAATAGTTACAACAGTAACAATAATAATAGTAACAATTACAGAAATAATAGTAATAGTAATAGTAACAGCAATAACAGTAACAGCAATAACAATAACAATAACAGTAACAACAGCAATAACAGTAACAATAAAAGTAACAATAACAGTAACAATAACAACAATAACTACAGAAACAATAATAACAATAACTACAGAAACAATTACAAGAATAATGGTAATAACAAGGCGGGAGCATTTGGTGGAAGTAGGAGAAATTCTTTTGGAAATAATCAGCCTAAGCCACAACCAAAGGTTGAAGTTAAAGAGGAAGTAAAAGCAATTACCATTCCAGATTACCTTACAATTAAGGAATTAGCTGATAAAATGAAGATTCAGCCATCAGCACTTGTTAAGAAGTTATTCCTTCAGGGTCAGATGGTTACTATTAATCAAGAAATTGAATTTGAGGCAGCACAAGAAATAGCATTGGAATATGATATTATTGCTGAACTCGAAGAAAAGGTAGACGTAATTGAAGAACTTCTTCATGAGGAAGATGAAGATGATGCTTTGCTAGTTAAACGTCCTCCTGTAATTTGTGTTATGGGACACGTAGATCATGGTAAAACCTCGTTACTTGACGCAATTCGTTCGACTCATGTTATTTCTAATGAAGCTGGTGGAATTACACAGCATATTGGTGCATACACAGTTAAGTGTAAAGGTGAAAATATTACATTCCTTGATACACCAGGACATGAAGCATTTACAGCTATGCGTATGAGAGGCGCTCAGTCTACAGATATTGCAATTTTAGTTGTTGCTGCTGATGATGGAGTAATGCCTCAGACTGTTGAAGCTATTAATCATGCTAAGGCTGCTGGAATAAGTATTATTGTTGCAGTTAATAAAATTGATAAGCCAAGTGCAAATATTGACAAGGTTAAGCAAGAACTTGCTGAATATGAACTTGTTGCAGAAGATTGGGGTGGAGATACTGTATTTGTTCCAGTTTCTGCTCATACAAAAGAGGGTATTGATCAGTTACTAGAGATGATACTTCTTACAGCTGAAATGCTTGAACTAAAAGCTAATCCAAACAGAAAAGCAAGAGGTCTTGTACTTGAAGCGAAGCTTGATAAAGGACGTGGCTCAGTTGCTACTGTATTAGTTCAAAAGGGTACACTTCGTGTTGGAGAGGCTATTGCTGCTGGCTCTTGTTATGGTCGTGTTAGAGCAATGATAAATGACAAGGGTGAAAAGGTTAAAGAAGCTACACCTTCAACTCCAGTAGAAATATTAGGTATTAACAATGTTCCAAATGCAGGCGAAATTTTTGTTTCAACTGAAAATGAAAAAGAAGCTAGAAGCTTTGCAGATACATTTATTTCAGAAGGCAGAGAAAAACTTCTTGAAGTATCAAAAGCTAAAAAGAATATGTCGCTTGATGATTTATTTAGCCAGATTCAAGCAGGAGAACTTAAGGAACTTAACATTATAGTTAAGGCTGATGTTCAAGGTTCTGTTGAAGCAGTTAAACAGTCATTAGTGAAATTGTCTAATGAAGAAGTAGTAGTTAAGGTTATTCATGGTGGTGTTGGTGCAATTAATGAGTCTGATGTTATTTTGGCATCTGCATCAAATGCAATTATTATTGGATTTAACGTTAGACCAGATAATCAGGCAAAGGATATAGCCGAAAGAGAAAATGTAGATTTAAGATTATATCGTGTAATTTATCAGGCTATTGAAGATGTAGAAGCTGCTATGAAGGGTATGCTTGATCCTGTATTTGAAGAAAAAGTTATTGGTCATGCAGAAATTCGTCAGCTATTTAAGGCTTCAGGTATTGGTACTATCGCAGGCTCATACGTTCTTGATGGTTTATTCCAAAGAGGTTGTAGCGTAAGAATAACTAGAGAGGGTACTCAAATCTTTGAAGGTACTTTAGCTTCTTTAAAGAGATTTAAGGACGACGTTAAAGAGGTAAAAGCAAACTACGAATGTGGTCTTGTATTTGATGGCTTCAATGAAGTAAACGAGTTAGATCAAGTTGAAGCATATATTATGGTAGAGGTACCTAGATAGTTGCATCCTCAAAAAAGGAGGAAATAATATGCGTAAAAATAGTGTTAAAAATATTAGAGTAAATGCTGAAGTAATGCATGCACTTGGTAATATAATTAGAAGTGAAATTAAAGATCCTAGAATTTCACTCATGACTAGCGTAGTGGCCTGCGAGGTTACTCCTGATCTTAAGTTCTGTAAGGCTTATATCTCTGTATTGGGAGATGAGCAAGCAAAAAAAGATACTTATAAGGGATTAGTTAGTGCAGAAGGATATATAAGAAAGCTACTTGCTAGTAGTGTTAATCTTAGAAATACACCACAAATAACATTTGTTATGGATCAGTCTATCGAATATGGTGTAAATATGTCTAAGTTAATTGACGAGGTAAATGGTAATTCAGATGACCAGCAAGTATAGTCATCTGAATTAATTGAAAGGATGTGATTGGATGAAAATCCATGATAAACTTAACAATGTTAAAAAATTAGGTATAGCTGGACATGTTAGACCAGACGGTGATTGCGTTGGTTCATGTATGGGTATGTATAACTATGTTATTGATAATTACAAAGATATAGAAACACATGTGTTTATGGAAGAACCAGGAGACAAATTCAACTATATTACAAACATTAATAAAATTGAAACTGAAATACATGATAAAGATTTTGATTTGTTTATAATAATTGATGTTAGTGATAAGTCTAGAATTGGTGTGGCTACTGATGCCTTTAATTCAGCAAAAAACACTTTATGTATTGATCATCATATCAGCAACGTTGGAATTGCTAATGAGAATATCGTTATTCCAACAGCTAGCTCTGCGTCAGAGGTAGTATATGATATGCTTGATGAGGATAAAATTAGTAAAAACACTGCAGAAGCTCTATATACAGGGATTATTCATGATTCAGGTGTATTTAAGTATAGCAGCACATCAGAACATACTATGAATGTTGCTGGAAAACTTATAACTAAAGGCTTTAATTTTCAAGCGATTATTGATGATGGCTTTTACTCAAAGTCATATATTCAAAATCAAGTACTAGGAAGAGCACTTCTTGAAAGTATAATGTTTTTTGATGGAAAATGCATTGTTTCATCATTATCTAGAGAACTTATTGATTTTTATGGTGTAACACCAAAGGAATTAGGTGGAATCGTTGAGCAACTTCGCTTAACAAGAGGTGTTGAGTGCGCAATGTTTCTGTATGAAACAGAAGAGATGGAATATAAGGTAAGTTTAAGATCAAATAATTTTATTGATTGCAATGAAGTTGTTTCAAGCTTTGGTGGAGGCGGTCATATTAGAGCAGCGGGATGTACTATGCGTGGTACAGCACATGATGTTATTAATAATTTGTCACAAAAAATTGAGCAACAGTTTTTACAGGTAGAACAAGATGTATAATGGTGTTATTAATATATGCAAAGAGAAAGGCTTTACTTCCCATGATGTAGTTGCAAAACTTAGAGGTATATTAAAACAAAAAAAGATAGGCCATACAGGAACCTTGGATCCTGACGCAGAAGGTGTATTGCCTGTTTGCTTAGGAAAAGGAACAAAGCTATGTGATATGATAACAGATAAGGACAAAACCTATAAGGTTGTCCTTATTTTTGGTGCATTTACTGATACTGAAGATATTTCAGGTGAAATCACCTCTAAAATGGATATATCAGAAATAAGAAATAAAATAACAGATGAGCAAATAATTAGTACTGTAATGAGCTTTGTGGGTGAATACAAACAAATACCACCAATGTACAGTGCCATTAAAATTAATGGAAAAAAACTATATGAGTTGGCTAGAGCTGGTCAGGTTGTGGAAAGAAAACCTAGATTAGTAAATATAATTAATATTGAAAATGTTAAGGTGGATTATCCAAGGATTCATATGGAGGTAACCTGTTCTAAAGGAACATACATAAGAAGCTTGCTTCGTGATATTTGTGAAAAATTACAGGTATGTGGATGTATGGAAGAACTAACACGAACTCGTGTTAGCCAGTTTGAATTAAAGGATAGTTTAAAACTTTCACAGGTAGAAGCACTTGTAAGTAATAATACTATCAATCAGTACATTATGCCAATAGATGAAGTTTTTGGTAAATATAAAGTTAGAAGTGTTAAAAATGAGTTTTCTAAAATTTTATATAATGGTAATTCACTGATGGTTGATATGTTTAATGAAAAAGAAGCATTATCAATTGGTGAATATATAAAAGTATATGATTCTATGAATTGTTTTATAGGAATTTATAGATATGAAACAGATGAAAAGGTTTTTAATCAGATAAAATTAATAAAAATGTTTTATGACCAGACAAAGGAGTAATATATTGAAAATCATAACTAATATTAATGATTTACAATTAAATAATACAGCAATTGCAATTGGAAAGTTTGATGGAATTCATAAAGGACATAGGTTACTCGTTGAGGAACTTTTAAATTTCAAAGCCAAAGGTTATTTGGCAACTATATTCACTTTCTCTAAGACACCTAATGAAATAATTAGACATTCATATGAAAAATCCATCTTAACTAAAGAAGAAAAATATATGTATTATGAAAATATGGGAATAGACGTGATAGTTGAATATCCCACTTCTGCTGAATTGCTTGGTATGAACAAGGAAGAATTTTTATCCAAGATATTAGTTGGAAAATTGGGAATCAAAGCCATAGTTTGTGGAAATGATTTTAAATTTGGACATAATAGAATGGGTGATACAGTATATTTAGAGCAAATGAGTAAAAAATATGGATATACAAGCATAATTATTGACAAACTTAAAGACCACAATAGCGATATAAGTTCAACAAGAATAAGAAGTTTAATTGCTAAAGGACAAATAGAAGAGGTGAATAGGCTACTTGGTTATTCATATAATATAATTGGACAAGTTGTACATGGAAACGAGATAGGAAGAACCATTAATTTTCCAACGGCTAATATTATTCCAAACCCAAACAAGCTATTACCACCAAATGGAGTATACTTTACCAAGGTTAATATTGATGGGACTGAATATGATGGTATAACCAATATAGGAAAAAAACCTACAGTCTCTAATACGGATACAATTAGTGTGGAAACAAATATTCTTAATTACAATGGGAATCTATACGGAAAAATATTATGTATTGAATTTTTCCATTATCACAGAGAAGAAAAGAGATTTGTTGATATAGATGAACTTAAAAAACAAATAAGTATGGATGTAGAATGTTATAAAAATATCAAAAAATAATGAAAAATGTGGCAATTTTATGAAATTATCTAAGAGGGTTGACTTATTTTTGGCAAATGATATAATACAACTCATGTAATTAAAAGTTAATAATTTTGTAACAATTAGTATTACTTGTGTAATCATTGTTATATTGTAGAGAATTTTATCTACAGACTACTCATATTCGGGATTATTAACTTAACAAATTTCTTATTTTGATTAGGAGGTATCATGAAGAAAGGTTGTTCGGTTTTAGGAGCTTGTGCATTAGTTGCTTGTTCGTTAGCAGTAAATGCAGTTTTGCCAAAGGAAGCAGTTTCACAGGACAAAAATGCTAAGGAAGTTAGCATTTCATCAATAGAAGATACAACAGAGGTTTCAGGTACAACATCTGTTTTATCAGCAGGAGTAACATATTATTTAGATAAGTTGTCTGATAGTACAGATGAATATGACACAGTAACTGGAAAACTCAGCTTTTCAAATGCTGGAGTTACTAGTGTTTTGGAAAATTATGGTTCATATTTAAATGATACTTCAGCTGCATCAGTAGAAGATTTAGATATTGCTACACAGTTTGTTCCTGAAGGTTCTATCATTAATGGATACGAAAATTTAGGTATTTCAAATGTATCTGATTATTTAAATATCCGTAAAGGTGCAGGAACAGATTATAAGGTTATTGGTAAGATGCCAGGTAATTGTGCATGCGAAATCCTAGAAGAGTCTAATGGATGGTATAAGATTAAGTCTGGTGACGTTGAAGGATATGTATGTGCAGACTATATATTAACAGGATATGATGCAAACATAAAAGCAATGGAGAATATGACTACAGAGCTTTATGTAAATTGTGATGTTTTAAATGTTCGTCAAGAGCCTTCAACAGCTTGTGATGTTTCTACATCAGTTGCCAAAGGAGAATATTTAGAAATTCTTGAGACATTAGATGGATGGTATAAGGTAGATATCAATAATTTACAAGGATATGTATGTGCGGATTATGTTGATGAAGTAAATACACTTCCAACAGCTGTTGAGATTGTTGAGGTTGTTGCTAATTCAACTTATCAGTCAAATAGCGATGGTGGTTCATCAAGCTATTCGGCTCCAAATCTTACATACACAAATCTTGATTCAACTGTATCTCAAACAGCAGTTGACCTTATAAATTATGCAATGCAGTTTTTAGGTAATCCATACGTTTCTGGTGGTAATTCTCTTACAAATGGAACAGATTGCTCTGGATTTGTAATGCTTATTTTCCAGCATTATGGTTATTCATTACCTAGAAGTTCATCAAGCTATTTAAGCACAGGATATACACTTATTCCTGTAAGCGAAGCTAAACCAGGAGATATATTTTTATATAATTATAGTGGAACAATTGGACATGTTGGTATATATATTGGAAATGGACAGTTACTTCATGCTTCGACACCTTCACAAGGTATAAAGATTGGAAGCGCGTTCTATACACAGCCATATTGTGCACTTAGAGTTTTACCATAAGGAAAATTAAGGCAGGTGCAAACACCTGCCTCATTTTATATTATTTTAGTGGAGAGGCTGTATTTTGAGAAAATTATTAATATTTATTGCCGTTGTAGCTATTGTGGTTTACGGAGCTTTACAAATAACAAATAAGTTAGAGTCAAAAAGAATAATGAAGTTTCAGGCAAGACAATCAATAAAGTCACAAAAATATGTCTAGTTAATGGTGATTAATTAAGTGTTACATAATAAAGTTGTGTATAAAAAAATGTATACATATTGAAAGCTTGTAATGAAGAGTTAACTTGTACATAGAATACAAATACTTGAAAGTGATTTTGTTTGACTAACAATAATTTATGTGATATACTTTGTAAGCAGTTATGTTTAGCCATTGCTCGGTAACAGGACACTCCGACCATTACTGATGTAAGAGGCGATATTATTATTTAGGAGGATCAAAAATGATCGCAAAAGAAACAAAAGCAGAACTTATTAAAACTTATGGAAGAACACCTGAAGATACAGGATCTCCAGAAGTACAGATCGCTATTTTAACTACAAGAATTAATGAGTTAACAGAGCATTTAAAGATAAACCAGAAGGATCATCATTCAAGAAGAGGACTTTTAAAGATGGTTGGTCAAAGAAGAGGTTTACTTGACTACTTAAAGAAGAAAGATATTGAAGTATACCGTTCATTAATCGAGAAGTTAGGCATTAGAAAATAGTTTCAAAATCAATAGACAGGGCCTTCGGTCTTGTCTATTATTATTTAAAAGGCCATTGGAGTTATAGCCGAGACCACTGAAAATTGTATGATAAGTATAGGATATGCAGATAGTACACCTATTACGCGTGTATATAAATATTGAGAAATCATATTATTTTCAGTGTTTTCGGGGCTCCTAAAAAAATATCTGGCCAAAAGCCAAAAAGGAGAAAATTATGTTTAAAAGTTTTACAATGGAATTAGCCGGCAGAACATTAAGAGTTGATGTTGGCAGAGTAGCAGCACAGGCAAATGGTGCAGCATTTATGTATTATGGAGATACTGTTGTTTTATCAACAGCTACAGCATCAGAGAAACCTAGAGATGGTATTGATTTCTTCCCACTTAGTGTTGAGTATGAAGAAAAATTGTACTCAGTTGGTAAAATACCAGGTGGATTTAATAAAAGAGAAGGAAAGGCATCAGAAAATGCTATTCTTACATCAAGAGTAATTGATAGACCAATGAGACCACTTTTTCCTAAGGATTACAGAAATGATGTTACATTAAACAACATGGTTATGAGTGTTGATCCTCAGTGTAGCCCAGAGCTTACTGCAATGCTTGGTTCAGCTATTGCTGTTGCAATATCAGATATTCCATTTGATGGTCCTTGTGCAACTACACAAGTTGGATTAATCGATGGTGAATTTGTAATTAACCCAAATGCATCACAGAATAAAGTATCAGATCTTAAGCTTACTGTTGCTTCAACAAGAGATAAAGTTATCATGATCGAAGCAGGTGCAAATGAAATTCCTGATGATAAAATGATTGAAGCTATTTATAAGGCTCATGAAGTAAATCAGCAGGTTATAGCATTTATTGATACAATAGTTGCTGAATGTGGTAAGGAAAAACACGAATATACAAGCTGTGCAATTCCAGAAGAATTGTTCACTGCTATAAAAGAAATCGTTCCTCCAGCAGAGATGGAAGTTGTTATGTTTGCTGAACAAAAGCAGGTTAGAGAGGATAGAGTTCGTGCTCTTAAAGATAAGTTAGCTGAAAGCTTTGCCGATAAGGAAGAATGGTTAGCACTTATTGATGAAGCTGTTTATCAGTACGAAAAGAAGACTGTACGTAAGATGATTCTTAAGGATCATAAGAGACCAGATGGTCGTGAACTTACACAGATTCGTACACTTGCTGCTGAAGTTGATATTATTCCTAGAGTTCATGGTTCTGCTATGTTTACAAGAGGACAAACTCAGATTTGCAATATTTGTACATTAGCGCCTCTTTCAGAGGCTCAAAAGCTTGATGGACTTGACGAAAATGAAACATCAAAAAGATATATGCATCATTATAATTTCCCATCATATTCAGTTGGAGAAACAAAGGTTTCAAGAGGACCTGGACGTCGTGAAATTGGACATGGTGCTTTAGCTGAAAAAGCTTTATTACCAGTTCTTCCTTCACCAGAAGAATTCCCATATGCTATTAGAACTGTTTCTGAAACATTTGAATCTAATGGTTCAACATCAATGGCTTCTACATGTTCATCATGTATGTCACTTATGGCTGCTGGTGTTCCAATTAAGAAAATGGTTGCTGGTATTTCATGTGGTCTTGTAACTGGAGATACAGATGATGATTATGTATTATTAACAGATATTCAGGGACTTGAAGATTTCTTTGGAGATATGGATTTCAAGGTTACAGGTACAGATGCCGGTATTACTGCTATTCAGATGGATATTAAGATTCATGGTCTTACAAGATCAATAGTTGAAGGCGCTATTATAAGATGTCATGAAGCTAGAATGTTTATTATGGATACATGTATGAGTAAGGCAATTGCTGCTCCAAGAGCAACAGTTGGCGAGTTCGCTCCTAAGATTGTTCAAATTCAAATCGATCCTGCAAAGATAGGTGATGTAGTTGGACAGCGTGGAAAAGTTATTAATGCTATTATTGAACAGACAGGCGTTAAGATTGATATTACTGATGAAGGTGCAGTTTCTGTTTGTGGTGTAGATAAAGAAGCTATGGATAAGGCTGTAAATATAATCAAGACTATTGTAACTGATTATGTTGAAGGACAGATTTTCGAAGGAAAGGTTATTAGTATCAAAGAATTTGGTGCTTTCCTCGAATTTGCACCAGGCAAAGAAGGTATGGTTCATATTTCTAAGATTTCAAATGAAAGAGTTAACAAAGTTGAGGATGTATTAGCAATCGGAGATGTTGTTAAGGTTGTTTGTCTTGGAAAAGATAAGATGGGCAGAATAAGCTTTAGTATTAAAGATGTAAAATAATGATAGAACAATTCACTTTAAATAATGATATTAGAGTAATCTTTGAACGTAATAATAATTTCAACTCAGTCGCTTTTGGCGTCTGGGTTGGAGTTGGTTCAAGAGATGAATCAAAAGAAAATAATGGCATGTCTCATATGATTGAGCACATGCTTTTTAAAGGTACAAAGACAAAAACTTCTGAAGATATTGCAATTTCCACGGCTATATTAGGTGGAAACCTTAATGCTTATACAAGCAAAGAGTGTACATCTTATTATTGCAAGACACTTCCAGAGGATATCTATACAGCTATAGATATTATTGGAGATATGATATCTAATCCACTTCTAAATGAAGAAGATTTTGAAAAAGAAAAATTAGTAGTTTGTGAAGAGATTGATATGTATAATGATTCTTGTGAAGATTATGTTCATGAGGTTTTACAAAAAAGAGTGTGGAAGAAGGATCCATTAGGATTTTTAATCTCTGGGAAAAAGAAAGTTGTAAAAGGTTTCACCATTTCTATGCTAAAGGATTTTATGAATCAGTACTATGTTGGAAAAAATATAGTTATTTCAGTAGCTGGATGTTTTGATATGGGACTTGTTAAAGAGGCTATAATTAGAAGCTTTTCTACAATAAAAAAATCCTCCATTATATGCAAAAATGGATTACCTTTAAGGAAAAAACCGGAATATACACAGGTTGATTTTCAAACAAAGAGAGATATTGAACAATTACATTTAAATATGGCATTTGAAATTCCTTCATTTAAGGATAAGCTTAGATATGAATTTACCATCATCAATTCAATTTTGGGTGGAGACGTAAATTCTAGATTGTTTCAGCTTGTTAGAGAAAAAAACGGATTAACATATAATATTTGTTCTTATGGAAGTGCTTTTTCTGATACAGGACTTATGCACATATATGCTGCATTAAATACTTCTCAAAGAGAAAAGGTTATTTATCTCATAAATTCGGTACTTACAGATTTATCAACAAATGGAGTAGGAGACGTTGAACTAGAAAATGCCAAGAAGCAGTGTATAGCAGAGCTTACATTATCTAGGGATAATACGGTTTCTTTAATGAATAGTAACGCTAAAATGTTAACCTTTTCAGAAAAATTAATATCAATTAAAGATACAGTAAAACGTTTACAAAACGTTAGTAAAGATAGTGTTAATGAATGTATTTATTCATATTTAGATTTAAATAAAATAAGTATTGCCCAGGCAGGTAGAATAAAATAAGAACTCTTAGAGTTCTTATTTTGTATAAATGTATACAGATATTTACAATAAAAATTATTTAAGATATACTTTTAGTGGAAGAAGTTTATACACAGATAGGAGTTTGATATGAGTTTTGTAGAATTAAAAGATGTTGTAAAGGAATATAAAACGGGAGAAGTTGTAATTAAAGCTACAGATGGTATTAACCTTGAAATTGAAAAAGGGGAATTTGTTGTTATTGTAGGCCCTTCAGGAGCTGGTAAAACAACTGTACTTAATTTATTAGGTGGTATGGATACGATTACATCAGGAAGTATTGTTGTAGATGGTGTTGATATTTCAACATTTTCATCTAGACAGCTTACTACATATAGAAGATATGATATTGGTTTTGTATTTCAATTTTATAATTTAGTTCCAAATTTAACTGCACTTGAAAATGTTGAATTAGCAAATCAGATAAGCAAGAATCCGCTAGATTCAAGAGAAGTATTATGTGATGTAGGTCTTAGTGATCGTGTAAATAATTTTCCTGCGCAGCTATCAGGGGGTGAACAGCAAAGAGTTTCAATTGCAAGAGCATTAGCAAAGAATCCAAAGTTGTTACTTTGCGATGAACCAACAGGTGCACTAGATTATAATACTGGAAAAGCAGTACTTAAGCTTTTACAGGATACATGTAAAGAAAAAAAGATAACAGTTATAGTTATAACTCATAATCAGGCCATTGCTCCTATGGCTGATAGAATTATTAAAATCAAAAATGGTAAAGTATCATCTATGAAAATAAATGAAAATCCTCAATCAGTAGACATGATAGAGTGGTAATAAGGAGCGAAAATGAAAGCATTTAGAAAAGAATTTTATATGGAAATACGAAGAAGCTTTAGCAGATATTTTTCCATATTTATAATAGTAGCTTTGGGTGTGGCTTTTTTTGCTGGAGTACGTTCAGCAGAACCAGATATGAGAATGTCCGCAGATAAATTATATGATGAATCTGCATTAATGGATGTTAGAATGTTATCAAATGTTGGGGTTTCTAGTGATGATGTGGATGTAGTTAGTAAATTACCAGAGGTTAATAAGGCAGAGGGGATATATCATTATGATTTTCTTAGCTTTTGTGATGGAAAGTCTAATGTTGTAACAGTTATGTCTGTTAATGATTCAGTAAATAAAGTTACATTGACAGATGGATGTATGCCTAACAATGATTTTGAATGCATTGTTGATTCTAATTATATGGATTCTAAAGGCCTAAAAATAGGTGATACCATAAAATTAGAGTCGGATAATGAAATTGGTGTTTCTCATATCCTTAAAAATGATGAATATACAATTTCTGGTAGCTTTAACTATTCCTATTATTTAGGTATGGATAGAGGAACCTCTACCATTGGAACAGGAAAAGTAGAAGGATTAGTAGCATTAAATAAAAATTGTTTCTTATCTGATAAATTTACAGAGTTGTATGTAATTCTTGAAGGAACTACCAACCTTCAAAGCTATAGTGATGAATATAATCAAAAGGTAGATAGCTGTACAGAGAAGCTAGAAACAGTATTTAGGGAAAATATTAAAAAAGAATATGGTGACATGCCAGAACTTGCTACATATGTACTTGATAGACAATCCATACAATCATTTGTAGAATTTGATCAAGATGCTACAAGAATCGGCAATATAGGAAAAGTATTTCCATTAGTATTTTTTATTGTTGCAGCTTTTGTTTCGTTGACAACTATGACTAGAATGGTAGAAGAACAAAGGGTACTTATTGGAACATATAAAGCTCTTGGATATTCCAAATTAACTGTTTCGCTTAAATATATATTATATGCATTAAGTGCTACATTAGCTGGAGGCCTTTTTGGAGGATATTTAGGAAGCAAAATATTGCCGTATATAATTATAGATGCATATAAGATTTTGTATCACCTTTCAGATGTTGTAACACCAATTAATACAGTGTATTTTACTTGGGCGGTGCTTATAGCAGTTGCATGTGTGGTTTTAGCTACAGTTTTTTCAATATTTGGTACACTTATGTCCACATCGGCAACGCTTATGAGACCAGCACCTCCTAAAAAAGGTAAACGAGTTTTTCTTGAACGTATAGGGTTTATATGGAAACACCTGAATTTCAGTAAAAAATCCACAGTTAGAAATCTTGTAAGATATAAAAAACGTTTATTTATGACCTTATTTGGAATTTCTGGTTGTATGGCATTACTTTTAGTGGGATATGGATTAAAGGATTCAATTAATTCAGTAATTAATATTCAATACAATGAAATCAGAACATATGATATGGTACTTGTTTCAAATAACAGTAGTAGTATCGATTATCCTGATGGTGTTGATGAAACAATGAATGTGTATGAGTCAGCAGTAACATTTTCCAATGATAAAGATACATTAACTGGATATGTTAATGTTATTCCAAATGATGCAAAGGTGGATGAGTTTTTGACATTTAGGGATAGAAATTCCCATGAAACATATAAATTGGATAATAATGGTGTGATTTTATCCGAAAAGGCTGCTTCAAAGCTAGGATTAGAGGTTGGAGATAAGCTAACTATAAAACTATCTGATACCGAAGAATATACAGTGAATATTTCTCATATATGTGAAAACTATATTTATCATAACGTGTTTATGACAAAGGAATATTATAAGCATATTTTTGGTGATGTATCATATAATGAAGTGTTTGTAAAACTTACTTCGGATGGAAAGGCAAAAGAAGAGGAAATTACCACCAATTTATTAAAACAAGACAGTGTTTTTACTGTAACCTATATTGATAATTTAAAAGAGCGATTTAATGATATGTTAGGAAGTCTAGATGTAGTAACTGTGGTACTTATTGTATCAGCAGCTGGACTTGCATTTATAGTATTATTTAATCTAAATAATATAAATGTAAATGAAAGAATCAGAGAACTAGCAACATTAAAGGTTTTGGGATTTTATGATGGCGAGATTTCTGAATATGTATACAGAGAGAACATTATTATTACAATTATAGGTATAATTTTAGGTATGGGTGTAGGAAAATTGTTACATAGATTTGTAATTGAAACTGCTGAAATTGACTTGGTAATGTTTGGAAGAAATATTAATGCACCTAGTTATCTATATGCAATTGCATTAACAGTATTATTTGCTATTATAGTAAATGTAGGAATGCATTTTAAACTAAAGAAAATAGATATGGCAACATCGCTTAAAAGCGTAGAATAAAAGGGAGATTTTTATGAAATTCAGACCATGTATTGACATTCACAACGGAAAAGTAAAACAGATTGTAGGTGGTTCGTTAAAAGATGAAAATGATAAGGCAGATGAAAATTTTGTCTCTAATCAAGATGCTTCATATTATGCGAAACTATATAAGGAAAAGGGGATTCGCGGGGGACATGTTATTTTATTAAACGGAAACGATTCTCCTTTCTATGATTCAACAAAAGAACAGGCACTTATGGCTCTTGAAGAATATAGAGGTGGTTTACAAATTGGAGGGGGAATTAATGATAAAAATGCCTTGTTTTATTTACAATCAGGAGCATCACACGTTATAGTAACATCTTATGTATTTATGAATGGACAAGTAAATTATGATAATTTAAAGAAAATAAATAGAATAGTTGGTAAAGAACATTTGGTATTAGATGTAAGCTGTAGAAAGAAAGATGATAAATATTATATAGTTACTGATCGATGGCAAAATTTTACTGATGTTAGTCTATGTGAACAGATGTTTTATGAATTACATCAATATTGTGATGAGTTTCTAATTCATGCCGTGGATGTTGAAGGAAAGGCAAAAGGCATAGAAGAAGATTTAGCATTGATGCTTGGAAAACTAGAAGGAATGAAGCTTACATATGCGGGGGGTATTGGTTCATTTAGTGATTTAGATAAACTTAAGGAATTAGGAAAGGATAAAGTAGATTTCACGGTTGGAAGTGCTTTAGATATTTTCGGAGGAAATATGGATTTTGAAAAGATAGTAAACTACAAATAATTGAAAATATATTTAAAAGAAAAAATCCTTTATATGCTTAAAATATAGGATTTGGATATTAGAGGCTTAAAAGCATATACTAATTATAAGTTTTATAGTTAGTATATGCTTACTTTTTTTGAGGGTTAACGTGATATGAGTAAAGAAGATAATAAAGATATGGATGGATTGTTTATTGGAGCACCACAAACCTATGATTATTTTAAATTGATACAAGATAGAATTGTTGGATTTGTTAATTCTTATAGTGATATTTCAAAAAAAAGATTAGAAGAATTAATGCTTAATACAGGATTTTTAACTAAGGATTTGGGTACAATTCTTGTGGGAAGCGAAGCAGTTAATGAGGGAATAATTAATGAAGTTGGAGGTATAAAAGAAGCATTAAATAAGCTTCATGAAATTATTGATAAGCAACCATATGAAAAATTAGTTGAATTTACCTCCAATAAATAGTAAAATGAATTGATATGTAATTAAATATTAGTTGGAGGATTTTATGAACTTATTTGAATCAATCGTTTTGGGAATTATTCAGGGAATAACGGAATTTCTACCAGTTAGTAGTTCTGGACATTTAGCTATTTTTAAAAATTTGTTCGGATTACAAGATACAGGACTCATATTTGATGTATTACTTCATGTAGGTACATTAATTGCAGTTTTTATTGTTTTTTATAAAGATATCTGGGAGCTTATTGTTAATGGCGTGGGTATAATAGTAGATTGCATAAAAAATACAGGCAGATTTATATACAATACAGTAAATAAAGAAGGAATAAAGAAAGAATACAACAAGGTTATTAGTACACCATACAGAAGATTTGCTATGTTAGTTATAATAACAACTATTCCTACAGGTATTATGGGTGTTGTATTCAATGATATTATTGAAAATGCATCTACAGCACTCATTATTCCGGGAATATGTTTATTACTAACCGGTACATTATTGCTCATTGCAGATAATACTCCAGATGGTACTAAAAATGAAACAAACGTTACATATAAAAATGCAGCAGTTATTGGAGTTTGCCAAGGATTAGCAACATTACCTGGTATTTCTAGATCTGGAACCACTATTGTAGCTTGTTTAGTTAGCAAAATGGATAGAAAATTTGCAGTAAAGTATTCATTTATTATGTCTATTCCTGTAATTTTAGGAGCTGCAGTCCTTGAAGTTAAAGATTTATCAACAGTATCTACTTCTGGCAGTCAGATAGCATGCTATATTGCGGGTATGGTAGTTGCAGCTTTAGTTGGTTATGTATGTATAAAAACTATGCTTGCTGTAGTTCGAAAGAAAAAGTTTAAAGGATTTGCATATTATTGCTATATTGTTGGCGCGATTGCAATTATTGGATACTTCATTAAATAATATGTGATTGATTACTGATATGGAGGAAAGTTAATTGGCAGCTAGTAAGACAACAAATAAATCAAAAACAGCTTCAAATAAAAAAACACCGGCAAAGAGAAAACCTCAGGTTGCTTCAAAAAATCAACCAAAAAGGTCTTTAAATGTTAATGTTAAAGATAAATACGTTCCAACTGAAAAGGAAATCAAGCTTCGTGCAGAAATTAAACTTTTAGTAGCATTAGCAATTACATTTATGTTACTTCTTAGTAATTTTGGAGCCCTTTCTCCAGTAGGTGATTATGTAAGCTACTTTATGTTTGGAATGTTTGGATTTTTAGCATATATATTTCCAGTTGTTATGTTTTTGGGAGTGGCTTTTTTAATATCCAATATAAACAATCGAAAGGGTGTTATTAAATTTTCGGCTGGATGCGTATTATTTATTCTAATGAATGCAATGATACAGCTTGTATTTATGGATTATGACAGCAGCAAGTCAGTTTTTAGTTATTACAAAATTTGTGGAAAAGATAAAATTGGTGGTGGAATATTCGGTGCCATAATTGAAAAATTTTTATATTCAGTTTTGGGCATGATAGGTACATACATAGTTCTTTTATTACTAATAATTATTGCTGCAGTTATCATTACAGAAAAATCTTTTATTGGTGGTGTTAAAAAAGGAAGTGTGGCTGTGTATGAGACTGCAAAAGAAGACGCAACCAAAATCAAGAAAACCGCAAAGGATTATAAAGAAGAAAGAGCTTATCAAAAGAAAGATAAGAGAATGAATAATAAAGTGTCTGGAGTAGCAATTACAAAGATTAGTGATGAGGAAGACGCAGATAGTGAAGAAGATATTCATGAAATAAAGCATACAAAGATGCATAAGGCACCTGTAGAAAATGCTGCTATATATACAGGACATGTAGAACTGCTAGATGATGAAAATGAAGAAAATCAGGTTCAAGATAATTCATTTTATGAAAATTCAAATCATAATAATCAGGTTGAAGATAATTTGGAATACGATAATACAAATCATAAAGATTCTATGGATGATGATTCTATTCATGAGGATGAGGATGGTTTGTATCGTCCAAAAGAAAAGATAGAAGTATCAACTGCTGCGAAAAATGTTATGAATAGAAAAGCATTTTCCACTGCAGGAGCGATATCTACAAATACTAATAATGCAAATGCTAATAATGCGAATACTAATAATGCAAATGGGGTAAATTCTATTAATAGTAATTTAAATAATTCAAATAATAGTAATGCTAATAATGTGAATAATGTACCTAGAAGACAAGTAGTTAAAAACTATGTTTTACCTAAGACGACATTGCTTAACAAGAATACTAATCCAAATTCAAAGGGCAACACGCAGACTCTTAGGGAAACGGCAAACAAACTACAAACTATATTAGAAACCTTTGGTGTAAATGCAAAGGTTGTGGATTATTGTAGAGGTCCTTCAGTTACTAGATATGAGATACAACTAGAAACAGGAACAAGATTAAGTAAAATTACTTCGTTATCAGATGATATTAAGTTAAATCTTGCTGCTACTGATATTCGTATTGAGCCTATTCCAGGAAAATCAACAATAGGTATTGAAGTTCCAAATGAGGGAAGAGATACAGTTCTTATCAGAGAACTAATTGAATCAAAGGAACTTATGGGAAGCCCTTCTAAGATTGCATTTGCAGCTGGTAAGGATATAGCAGGCTCGGTAGTAGTTGGAGATATAGCAAAGATGCCTCATATGCTTGTTGCTGGTACTACAGGTTCAGGAAAATCAGTATTTACCAATTCAATTATAATGAGTATTTTATTTAGAGCAAAGCCATCTGAGGTTCGACTAATTATCGTTGATCCAAAGGTTGTAGAGTTTGGTGTATATAATGGTATACCTCATTTGCTTCAACCAGTAGTGACAGATCCAAAGCTTGCTTCAAATACATTAAAGTGGGCAGTAAATGAGATGTCTGAAAGATATAAAAAGTTTGCCGATTTCAATGTAAGAGATTTAAAAGGATATAATGAAAAGGTATCAACTCTTGGTTCTGAAATGGGACTTACGAAAATCCCACAAATCGTTATTGTTATTGACGAGTTAGCAGACCTTATGATGGTGGCGGCTAAGGAAGTAGAGGAATCAATATGTAGATTGGCTCAGCTTGCTCGTGCTGCTGGTATCCACTTAATTATTGCAACACAAAGACCATCTGTAGACGTTGTTACTGGTCTGATTAAAGCAAATATTCCATCAAGATGTGCACTTATGGTGTCATCTGGTGTGGATTCAAGAACCATTATAGATTCCAATGGTGCAGAAAAACTGTTGGGAAATGGTGATATGTTATTTTATCCATCAGGCTATGTGAAACCAGTAAGATTGCAAGGAGCTTTTGTTTCAGATGCAGAGGTTCGAAGAGTTGTAGATTTCTGGAAAGCCCAAGCTGGTGATGTAAGTTATGATGACAGTATATCTAATTATGTAGCTGCATCGTATTCTGGTGGTTTTTCATCTGATTCATCAGATGATAGAGACGATTATTTCTTTGAAGCTGCGAAGTTTGTTATTGAAAAAGAAAAAGCTTCAACTAGTATGCTTCAACGTATGTTTAAGATTGGATTTAACAGAGCAGCCCGTATTATGGATCAATTATGTGACGCTGGCGTTGTAGGAGATGAAGAAGGTACGAAACCTCGTAAAGTCTTAATCACACTAGAAGAACTAGAACAACTAAAAGGTTAAGGAGAACAATTATGAAAACAGATATTCAAATCGCACAAGAGGCAAAGATGCTTCCAATTAAGGAAGTGGCTACTAAGCTTGATATTAAAGAGGATGATTTAGAGTTATTTGGAAAGTACAAAGCCAAGATTTCAGATGAGTACTTAGATAGCATTAAAGATAACAAGGACGGAAAATTAATTCTAGTAACAGCTATTAATCCAACTCCAGCAGGAGAAGGAAAGACAACTGTCACAGTTGGATTAGGGCAAGCATTTCATAAGCTTAATAAAAAAGCAATTATTGCTCTTAGAGAGCCTTCTTTAGGACCTTGCTTTGGAATTAAAGGTGGTGCTGCAGGAGGTGGATATTCTCAGGTTGTACCAATGGAGGACCTTAATCTTCATTTTACTGGTGATTTTCATGCTATAACATCAGCAAATAATCTTTTAGCAGCATTAATGGATAACCATATTCAGCAAGGAAATGAATTAGGTATAGATACTAGACAAATTGTTTGGAAACGTTGTCTGGATATGAATGATAGAGTACTTCGTAATGTGGTAGTAGGTCTTGGATCAAAAATGGATGGTGTTGTTAGAGAAGATCATTTTGTTATTACAGTTGCTTCCGAAATAATGGCAATTTTATGTCTTGCAAATGATATGAATGATTTAAAGGACAGACTTTCAAAAATAATTGTGGCTTACAATTATGAAGGTAACCCAGTTACAGCGGGTGAACTTAAAGCAGTAGGAGCAATGGCAGCACTTTTAAAAGATGCCATTAATCCAAACTTAATCCAAACACTTGAAAACACACCAGCACTCGTACATGGTGGACCATTTGCAAATATAGCACACGGATGTAATTCAGTTAGAGCAACAAAGGCAGCTTTAAAAATGGCTGATTATGTGATAACAGAAGCAGGATTTGGTGCAGATTTAGGAGCAGAAAAGTTTTTTGATATTAAATGTAGAAAAGCTGGTTTAAAACCTGATGCTGTTGTACTTGTTGCAACAATAAGAGCCCTTAAATATAATGGTGGGGTTAAAAAGCAGGATTTAGGTGAGGAAAATTTAGATGCATTAAAGCTTGGTATTTGTAATCTTGAAAAACATATTGAAAACCTTAAACAATTCGGAGTGCCTGTTGTGGTTACACTTAATTCATTTATAACAGATACAGAAGCAGAGAATAACTTTGTAAAAGAGTTTTGCGAGAATCTTGGCTGTGAATTTGCTATTGCAAAGGTATGGGAAAATGGTGGAGAAGGTGGAATTCCAGTTGCGCAAAAAATTTTAGAAACCATAGAAAATAAACCAACTCATTTTAAAGTTCTGTATGAAGATGATATGCCATTAATGGATAAGATAAAGTCAATTGCTACAAAGATATATGGTGCAAAGGGTGTAACATATGCTCCTTCGGCTATTAAGTCTCTTAAGAAAATTGAAGAAATGGGCTATTCAAATCTTCCAGTATGTATGGCAAAGACACAGTATTCATTTTCAGATGATGCAACAAAGCTAGGTCGTCCTACAGATTTTGAGATTAATATTAGAGAAGTATATATAAGTGCAGGAGCTGGATTTGTTGTAGCTATTACAGGAGCTATTATGACTATGCCAGGACTTCCAAAGGCTCCAGCGGCCTATGGTATTGATGTAGACGACAAAGGAATTATCACAGGCTTATTCTAGGAGGAATTATGGCACAGATTATTGATGGTAAGGCCATTTCGGTGGCTATTAAGGATGAAGTAAAAGATAAAGTTGCTACATTAAATGCATCAGGGAAAAAAGTTTGTCTTGCGGTTATTCAGGTTGGAAACAATCCTGCATCCACAGTATATGTCGGAAACAAGAAAAAAGCTTGTGCATACTGTGGAATTGAATCTCTTAGCTATGAATTGTCAGAGGATATTACACAAGAAGAATTGTTTGAACTTATTGATAAGCTTAATGATGATAAAAATGTTAATGGTATTCTTGTACAGCTTCCACTCCCAAAACATATAGATGAGGATAAGGTTACTGAAAGAATTACTCCAATTAAGGATGTAGATGGTTTTCATCCAGTCAACGTTGGTAATTTATCTATTGGTAAACAAGGATTTATTTCTTGTACACCATATGGAATCATAAAATTGCTTAAGTACTCTAATATTGATATTACAGGAAAACATTGTGTTATCATTGGAAGAAGTAATATTGTTGGTAAACCAATGTCAATGTTGCTACTTAAAGAGAATGGAACCGTTACAATAGTTCATTCTAAAACTAAAAATATGAAAGAATTAACAAAACAGGCCGATATATTGGTTGTTGCAATAGGAAAACCTAAGTTTATTACAAAAGATTATGTAAAAGAAAATGCTGTAGTAATAGACGTGGGAATTAATCGTGATGAAAATAACAAGCTTTGTGGTGATGTTGATTATGAAGATGTATTTGATATAGCTTCACATATTACACCAGTTCCAGGTGGAGTTGGACCAATGACCATTGCAATGCTTATGAACAATTGTCTGGAGGCTTTTTGTTTTCAGCAAAAGTAAAGGGTAAATATGTACGCAAACATTATTGTAGACATTTCACACGAAAAACTTGATAAAACATTTCAATATAGAATACCAGATGAACTGGTTGAAAAAATAAATCCGGGAGTTTCTGTGACCATTCCTTTTGGGGGTGGAAACAGAAACATTTCGGGTTTTGTATTAGAAAAAACGGATATTTGTCAATATGACGAATCTAAAATCAAATCAATTATTTGTGTAAATGAAAAAAATGTTCCTATTGAAGGAACTCTTATAAATCTAGCTTGGTTTATCAAAAATACCTATGGTTCTACAATGAATCAGGCTCTTAAAACTGTAATTCCAATTAAGCATATAACAAAGGATGTTGTTAAGAAAAGTGTAAAATTAATTATCACAAAGGATAAAGCAAAAGAACTCTTATTAACATTTGAAAAAAAACATGCAACGGCAAGAGTAAGATTACTTAATGAACTATTACAAAGTTCCCAATTAGATTATGATTTAGTTGTTAAAAAGCTTGGTGTATCAAGAGAAACAATAAAATCCATGGAAAAACTAGGTATTGTTTGTATTAATAGTATTAAAATATATAGAAATCCTGTTAATTTCAGTGAATTAGGTGAGTATTTAATAAAATTAAATGAAGAACAAAAAAATGTTTCAGAAGCTATTAAAAATTCTAAAATCCTGGTACATCTCATTCATGGAATAACAGGTAGTGGTAAAACGGAAGTATATATGGATATTATTGAGGATACAATTAAAAAGGGAAAACAGGCAATTGTACTGATTCCTGAAATTGCATTAACTTATCAAACGGTTATGAGGTTTTACCGCAAATTTGGTGATAGAGTTTCAATAATTAATTCAAGACTATCTGCTGGAGAAAGATATGACCAGTTTCAACGAGCAAAAAATGGTGAAATTGATATTATGATTGGTCCAAGGTCTGCGGTGTTCATACCATTTTCAAATTTAGGACTTATAGTAATAGATGAAGAACATGAATCAACATATAAAAGCGAAACTGTTCCAAAATATCATGCAAAGGAAGTAGCAATTTTTAGGGCAAAGCTTTCAAATGCAAAGGTAGTACTAGGTTCAGCAACTCCATCTATTGAATCGTTCTTTAAGTGTGAGAAGGGAATATATGAGCTTCATTCATTAAATAATAGGGCACTTACAAATTCCCTTGCAAATGTTTCTATTGTTGATATGAGAGAGGAACTGCACAAAGGCAATAGAACCATGTTTAGTGGCATACTTGATGAACTTATAAAGGATAGGCTTAATAAAAAAGAGCAGATAATGCTGTTTATTAACAGAAGAGGTTATGCTGGTTTTGTGTCATGTAGAAGCTGTGGAATCGCTCTTAAATGTCCTCATTGTGATGTTGGACTTAATTTACATCATAATGGAAAGCTTATTTGCCATTATTGTGGATATGAAGAAGTAATGCCTAAGCTTTGTCCAAAATGCGGTTCTAAATATATAGCGGCTTTTGGAACTGGAACCCAAAAGGTAGAAGAGGCTGTAAAGAAATACTATCCACAAGCACGGGTTTTGCGAATGGATATGGACACAACGTCTAAAAAGGATAGTCATGAAAAAATATTGTCTACCTTTGCTAATGGCGAAGCAGATATATTAATCGGCACTCAGATGATTGTTAAAGGACATGATTTTCCAAATAATACTTTAGTAGGTGTTATTGCAGCTGATTTGTCCTTACATACTTCTGATTACAGAGCTTCAGAAAGAACTTTTGATTTATTGACACAAGCTGCAGGACGAGCAGGAAGAAGTAGCAAAAAGGGTGAAGTTGTTATTCAAACCTATAGTCCTGACGAATACAGCATTGTTTGCGCCGCAAATCAAGACTATATTAGCTTCTATAAAAGAGAAATAATGTATAGAACTTTAAATGATTATCCACCAGTTGTTAATTTATGTGCGATTCTTATTACCCATGAAAAAAAAGAGGTGGTAGATGCTGCCGCAACCTATATATCAAATATTATCATGGGTAGTTATAAAGAAATACGAAAAATTGGACCAGCGGATTGCACAGTAGGAAAAATATCTGATATATACAGAAAAGTTATTTATATTAAGGAAAAATCTATTGATGTAATTATAAAGGTAAAGGATGACATTGAAAGGCAAAAAGAAGAAAATGAATTGCTTAACAATGTAACCATACAATTTGATTTAAATCCTATGAATTCATATTAAGATAATATTCATTAAATGAAATCCAGGTGAAATTACAAAAAACTAAAATACTGTACTATAATTGAAAAATATAGTAAAATAGCATATGCAATTTATAGTAACAGATAGATATGGAGGATTTTATGGCTATTAGAAATATAAGAGAAATGGGAGAGGAAGTTTTATCAAAGAAGTGTAAAGAGGTAAAAGAACTTACTCCTAAATTAACAGAACTAATAAAAGATATGTTTGAAACAATGTATCAGGCTGAAGGTGTTGGACTAGCAGCACCTCAGGTAGGTATACTAAAAAGATTATGTGTTATAGATACAGGAGATAACCCCTTAGTATTGATTAATCCTATTATTTTGGAAACATCAGGTGAACAGACAGGAACTGAAGGTTGTCTTAGTGTACCAGGAAAGTTTGGTATTGTTACAAGACCAAATTATGTTAAAGTTAAAGCTCTTGATGAAAATTTTAACGAATATGAAATAGAAGGAACTGAACTTTTAGCAAGAGCACTTATGCATGAGATTGCACATCTAGATGGACAGTTATATGTGGAACTAGTAGAGGGTTCACTTATGAACAATGAAGATTTAGAAGAATATCTTGACGAGCATGGTGAGGAAGAGTAGGAATATATGGATATTGTTTTTATGGGAACTCCAGATTTTGCAGCTGGAGTTTTAGAATCTATTATATCAGCTGGACACAATGTGAAGCTTGTTGTAACAAAACAAGACAAACCAAAGGGTAGAAGCCAAGAGATGTTGCCAACACCTGTAAAGCAAATGGCATTGCAGCATGGAATTGAGGTATTTCAGCCAACCAAAATTAAAAATCAAGAATCTATTGAATATCTTAAAGGATATGTGGCAGATGTTTTTGTAGTAGTAGCATATGGACAGATTTTATCACAAGAAATATTAGACATGCCTCGTATCTGTTCTGTAAATATTCATGCTTCTTTATTACCAAAATATAGAGGCTCTGCTCCTATACAATGGGCAGTTATTAATGGAGAAGAGTATTCAGGAATAACAACTATGAGAATGGATGCTGGAATTGATACTGGAGATATAATAGAACAATCATTATACAAGTTAAAAGAAAAGGAAACAGGCGGATCTTTATTTGATGAACTTATGCATTTGGGAAGCAAAACAATAATTTCCACATTAGAAAAGCTAGAAAACAATACGGCAAAGTTTATAAAACAGGATGATTCAATTAGTACCCATGCCAAAATGCTTACTAAACAGTTAGGTGATATTGATTTTTCTATGTCGGCAGTGGAAATTGAGAGATTGATTCGTGGACTAAATCCATGGCCAAGTGCATATACTTATTATAATGGAAAGAGTGTAAAGCTATGGGAGGCAACAGTTCTAGACAAAGAATTTTCTGGAACAGTAGGCCAGATAGTTGAACTTACTAAAGATACGCTGTTGGTAAAGACAGGAAAAGGAACTCTTAGCATTACAGAACTTCAGATGGAAGGAAAAAAGCGTATGTATATTGAGGATTTTCTTAGAGGAAATAAGCTTGAAACAGGTCAATTATTTGGAAAATTGGAGGTGTAGTTTATGTTAGGATATATAGGATATTATTATGATCCAACATATTTTCTTATTATTATCGCAGCATTATTATCACTTTTTGCACAGCTTAAGGTGAAAAGTACCTTTGCAAGATATTCAAAAACTCATGCAAGAACGGGAATAACAGGAGCAGAGGCTGCAGAACGTATACTTCGTAGTAATGGGATTTACGATGTTTCAATAGAGCGAATCAGTGGAAATCTTACTGATCATTATGATCCAAGGGCGAAAGTATTAAGACTTTCAGATTCGGTATATAATCATACATCAGTTGCAGCCATAGGTGTTGCAGCACATGAGTGTGGACATGCAATCCAGCATGCAAAGAATTATTTACCACTTACCCTTAGAAGTGCAATTGCACCAGTAGCTTCCGTTGGTTCATATGCATCATGGATATTAATCATTATTGGATTATTTTTTACAGGAAACAGTGGATATATGTTTTTACAGTTAGGTATTTGGCTTTTTGTTGCGGTTGTGGCATTTCAGCTTATTACTCTTCCTGTTGAGTTCAATGCTTCACATAGAGCGGTATCTATCTTAGCTAACAATGGTATGCTGTATGATGAAGAAGTAAAAGGAACAAAGAAAGTATTAACAGCAGCTGCCCTTACGTATGTTGCTGCAGCTGCTACAGCAATGTTACAGTTGCTAAGATTAATACTGATTGCAGGAGGAAGACGACGTGACTAATTCACTAAACACTAGGGAGTTAGTTTTGGACATGTTATTGGAAATAACAAAAGATGGTACACCATCGCACATAGCTATGCGAAATACCCTTTCAAAATACCAGTACTTAGACAAACCCTCCCGCGCATTTATTACAAAGGTTGCCCAGGGAACTATAGAAAATCAAATATTGCTAGACTATATTATTAATCAGTTTTCTAATACAAAAACATCAAAAATGAAACCTTTAATTAGAGAACTTATTAGAATGAGTACTTATCAGATTATTTATATGGATAAAACACCTGATAGTGCAATTTGTAATGAGGCAGTAGGTTTAGCAAAGAAAAGAGGGTTTAAAACTCTTACAGGCTTTGTAAATGGTGTCTTAAGAAATATTTCAAGAAACAAAGCAAATATTGTCTATCCAAAAAAAGAAGACGGTTTGGATAATTACCTTTCAATTATGTATTCAACACCTCTATGGATTGTTGAAATGCTTCATACACAGTATGGAGAAGAGATTTGCAATATTATTGAAGGTATGAATTCCCAAACGGAAGGTATTACACTTAGAATAGATCCAAGAATAAAAGATATTGATGGATTAGTTTGTGACTTACAAAAAGACGGAATTAATGTTTCTATTTCTGATATTTATCCATTGGCTATTACTATTAAAGATTTTGATTATTTGTTAGAAATTGATAAATTTAACGATGGAAGTCTGTATCCACAAGATATTAGTTCAATGCTTGTGTCACACATAGCAAATCCTCCACAAAGTGCAAATTGTATAGATTTATGTAGTGCACCAGGTGGAAAAGCCATTCATCTTTCCCAAATTTTAAATGGAACTGGACACGTTAGAGCCTTTGATATATCTGATATGAAGGTTTCATACATTAGAGAAAATATATCTAGATGTAATGTTGATAATATTTCTGCAAATATTCAGGATGCTACAGAATTTTCTACTAATCTGTTTGAAACAGGCGATGTTGTTTTAGCTGATGTTCCATGCTCAGGATTAGGAGTTACACGAAAGAAAAGTGATATAAAATACAATTTATCAAAGGATAACATACCAAATCTTATAGATTTACAAAGACAGATTTTAGTAAATGCCGTAAAATATCTTAAGGTTGGTGGAACCTTAATATTTAGTACTTGTACAATAAATAAACAAGAAAATATCGAAAATCTAAGGTGGTTGTTAGAAAACTTTCCTTTGAAAACAGAAGATATATCAAGCTTTCTACCTGGTGATTATCACAATGATGAAGCTAAGAAAGGATATATCCAGCTTCTTCCTGGTATAGATCCAACAGATGGATTTTTCTTAGCAAAATTAATAAAACAGGAGCACTATGAATAAAATTGATATTAAATCCTATAATCTTAATGAACTGAATTGTTTTATAGAGGAGATAGGTGAAAAAAAATTCAGAGCAAAACAACTATATGACTGGTTGCACAAGGAAATGGTTAATGATTTTTTTTCTATGACTAATATTTCATTACCTTTGAGAGAAAAACTTAATGATTTGTGCGAAATAAAGTCATTAGTTCCAATTAAGGTGTTAACCTCTAAGGAGGATGGAACCAAAAAATATCTATTTTCCCTTCCAGATGGAAATATAATTGAAAGTGTATTTATGAGGTATCATCATGGAAATTCAGTATGTATATCTACTCAAGTAGGATGTCGTATGGGCTGTAAATTCTGTGCGTCTACATTGGATGGAAAAGAAAGAGATTTAGAAGCTTCGGAAATGCTTGAAGAAATATATGAAATCATTAAGGATACTGGTGAAAGAGTATCAAACATTGTACTAATGGGCAGTGGAGAACCACTTGATAATTATGACAATGTATTAAAATTTTTGTATATGATATCAGACAAAAATGGTGCTAACATTTCACAAAGAAATATTACACTTTCAACATGTGGTCTAGTTCCTAAAATTAAAGAACTAGCAGATTTAAAACTTGGAATAACTCTAGCAATTTCTTTACATGCATCAGATGATGAAACTAGGCGAGAATTAATGCCAATAGCCAATAAATACACAATTTCTGAAATTTTAGAAGCAATAAAGTACTATTTTTCTCAAACTGGAAGAAGAATATCCTTTGAATATAGTTTAGTTGCAGGTGTAAATGATACAGAAATTGAAGCGGCTAAGCTAGGAAATTTACTAAAAGGAATAAATTGTCATGTAAATCTTATTCCTGTAAATCCTATAAAAGAGCGTGATTTCAAGCGTTCTAAGGCTCCAGAGATTAAAAAATTTCAAAATAAACTTGAAAAATATGGAATAAATGTTACTATAAGAAGGGAAATGGGCCAGGATATTAATGGTGCTTGTGGACAATTAAGAAAAAGTTTTATCCAGAAGGAATTACTAAAAGAAAAGGAGGGAGAAAGTTGAAAGCATTTGCACAAACAGACGTAGGTAGAAACAGGGAAACAAACCAGGATTATGTATATTGTTCGCAAGATGCAGTAGGTAGTCTCCCAAATGTCTTTATTGTAGCTGATGGTATGGGAGGACATAGAGCAGGAGATGTGGCTTCAGTTACTGCGGTTACATCAGTCCTAGATGCTATTAAATCTTCCACAAAAAAAAATGCTATATCAGTTATAGAAGAAGCAATTACTACGGCTAATGAAACATTGTTTGATAAATCTAAAAATAACGAAGAATGGGAAGGCATGGGTACCACATTGGTTTTGGCTACAGTAGTTGAAGATACATTATATGTTGCCAATGTTGGAGATTCAAGGTTATACCTGATTGATGATGATATTCGTCAAATAACCCGAGATCATTCTTATGTTGAAGAGATGATAAGCATTGGAGAAATAGATAAGTCCGAAGCAAGACATCACTCAAAGAAGAATATAATTACACGAGCTATTGGAGTTGAAAGCAAGACCACCGCTGATTTCTTCGAAGTTCAATTTTCTAAAGGCGCAAAGATACTTATGTGTTCCGATGGCCTTACCAATATGGTAGAAGACAAGGACATTTACAATATAGCTTCCAATACTAATAGTGAAGAAGCCGTACATAAGTTGATTTCTCTAGCCAATGAAAATGGTGGCAAAGACAATATTGCTGTTTTGATAGTAGAATTATAGGTATAATGCAAGAATCGTGAAAGGATGTTTTAGAAAATGATGATTAGAAAAGGCATGTTCATTGGTGACAGATACGAGGTCATTGATAAGGTTGGTTCTGGCGGAATGTCAGATGTATACAAGGCAAAGGATCATAAGCTAAACAGATTTGTTGCTATTAAAGTGTTAAAAAGTGAATTTAGCGAAGATAAGAATTTTGTTTCTAAATTTAAAGTAGAGGCTCAGTCTGCAGCTGGATTATCTCATCCCAATATTGTAAATGTTTATGATGTTGGAGAGGATGAAAATTTACACTATATTGTAATGGAACTTATTGAAGGAATAACATTAAAAAAATATATTGAAAAAAAAGGCAAATTACCAGTGCGTGAAGCTGTTAGCATAGCTATTCAGGTATCACAGGGTATTGAAGCTGCTCATAATAATCATATTATTCATAGAGATATAAAACCTCAAAATATTATTATTTCAAGAGAAGGAAAAGTAAAGGTTACTGATTTTGGTATTGCTAGAGCTGCTTCAGCTAATACTATTAATTCAAATGCTATGGGCTCTGTTCATTATATTTCCCCAGAACAGGCAAGAGGCGGATATATTGATGAGAAGAGTGATGTTTATTCTTTAGGTATTACACTTTTTGAGATGATTACAGGAGTAGTTCCTTTTGAAGGGGATTCTACTGTTCAAATAGCTTTGGCACATATTCAAGATGAAATGCCAAATCCAAAAAAGTATGTTGAAGATTTGCCTATATCGGTTGTTAGAATTATTGAAAAATGTACACAAAAGAAGGCAGATAGAAGATATTTAAAGGTTTCATCTTTAATTGCAGATTTAAAGAAATCATTAGTTTCTCCTGATGAGGATTTTGTAGTTATAGCTCCTCCAGTGAATAATGGTTCAACCATTATGATTACAGGTGATGAGATATCGGTTATTCGTAAAGAGGCAGCCACAGCTAGTGAATCACAGTTATTAGATGATGATTTAGATGAAGATGAAGTAGACAACGAAGAAGATAATTTGGAAGAAGATATATTTGACGATGAAGCAGAAGATGAAGCAAATCCTAAGTTAGACA
>CAZNKR010000023.1:0-5861 GCA_964573715.1 uncultured Roseburia sp.
ACTCAACTTATAATATACTAAAAATCTGATAATTTAGCAAGTTATTTCCAACTAGCTTTAAGCTTGCTAACGTGCATTACAATTTAATTAATAAAAAAGTTTGATGTTTTTTACTTTTGTATAATAAATCTTAAAAATTTGTTTTTTTATTTATAATATAATTTTAAACATAAAAAAGGCTTGTTCAATGAACAAGCCTTTTGTACTCAATTAGTCCTGAGCGATAATCTCTTTTTTGTTGTAACTTCCACAAGCCTTGCATACTCTATGTGGCATCATTAATGCTCCACACTTGCTGCACTTAACAAGATTAGTAGCTTCCATCTTCCAGTTAGCTCTTCTCTTATCTCTTCTTGCTTTAGATGATTTATTCTTTGGACAAATAGACATGGTTTACACCTCCTTAAAGCTATTAAAGACCTCTAAAACTTTTGCCATTCTAGGATCTAATTCTGTGGTATCACAACCACAACTTCCATGGTTGAGATTCGTGCCACATCTATTACAAATTCCTTTACAATTCTCATTGCAAAGAACCTTCATAGGTAAATTCACTAAAATCTCACCGTAAACGAAGTTTTCTGAATCAAATAAAGTGCCATTCATAAATGGAGTAGCATCCTTATCTTCTTCTACTGAACCTTCGTTCAAGTCTACTTCCTTTGAAGCGTTTAACTTAATATCGGTTCTAACCTCTGAAAGACATCGATCACAGGGAATTGATAAAGAAACATCAATATCTGCTTCAACTAATATATGTTTATCACCTATATTGGTAAAAGTAAATGAAACTGGGGTTTTTTCAATTACTTTATATGAAGCTACTTTTGTATCAAAAGCATCCATCTCGATATCAGCCAATTGGCTGTTAACCTTACCCTCTTGGGATAAAAGCGACCATAAATCAATAATCATATTAACCTCTTTTCAAATCGCACTTGTCAATTATACATAGCTAACTTCTATTTGTCAACAATTTTTTGGGACAAAACTGTAATATCATTGAATTGAATTTTTGTATTTTCAACAGATGACATTTGGGATTTTAATGTTTCATTTATGTTTGTAATCATAGCTGTATTTTCCTCAGAAACAGCAACAATATTATTAATTTCATTACTGATAGTTTCAAAATCACTTTCAATAGTTTTAATTATTACAAATTCATCATCAAGAACTGACTTCGCGCCATTTGCTTTATCGTCAATTACTTCTAAGTGTTTCATAAGATTTGTTAATTTATCATTACCTGATTCTAGTTCATTTGCACTATAAATAACTTTTTTAGAAACACTATCTATCATTTTCTGGAATACATCTAAAATATTGCTAATATTCTCTGCGGCGTTTCTACTTTCTTCTGATAGACTTCTAATCTCCTCCGCAACAACAGCAAATCCTCTTCCAGCTTCACCTGCTCTAGCTGCTTCTATTGAAGCATTAAGCGATAGAAGATTTGTCTGGTTTGAAATAGAATTAATATCATCTAAAATTGACAATATATGTTTTGCTTCCTCAATCAGCTGCTCAGTTTCTGTTTTTGTTTCATTCATGAGGTTACTAACCGCTAAAACTGCTTTATTAACTTCTTGTCCTTGAATATTTCCAGTAGTTACACTTTGCACAACTTCCGAAAACTGCTCTGTAAGCTTTGTAGACATTTCATAATTATTTCTAATATTTTCTGTAGATTCTGCAACTTTTTCATTTACATTAATTATAGACTGCGTTGTTTCTTCAACTGCCACACCCATCTGATCTGATGCCTCAGATATTGATAAAGAAGATTTATGTATATCATTTATACTTTGTTCTCCTTTAATTATGGCATCATTTAATAAAACAGAAGTTTCTTCTAGTAATTTAGCTCGTTCATTAAGTGCATTTGTATGAACAAGGAGCTCTTGGCTTTTACCATAGGATTCTTTCATGGATTTTTCACCAAATCCTGTTGCAATAACCATAAGTGCTGAAAGGACTACGTAAACAACCATTGCAAATATAACATTTGACTTTTCTCCATCCACTCCAACAATATACTTTATATCTATAAAGCATGTAATAAAACAAGCTACAAAATATACAACAGAATATGTAAGAATGATTTTTTTGTTGAAGTAAATAAGTGCTAATCCCAAAACAATAAAAGATACCCAGAATGTATTGGCATTTCCTCCTTGTAAAATGGATAAAGTAAGTGTAGCTAACCCTATAGCACTAGTTATTAAGCTACCTTTTACAATGTCATTTATTGGTATAAAATAAATAACCGTTGCAATAACAGATGCCGTAGCCATAAGTATCATTGTTTTAATTGAGGTGGAATTTAGACCATATCCTGCAATTTTAGCAACTGATAAAAGTAATGTACACACCCAAATGGTAATGGTGTTGATTTTATGTGTTTTTTTCATAAAACACCTCCCGAAATAATAATAATCTTGTTATATTTTATCACATTTTGCCCAAAATACATACAGATAGTTTATTGAATTTCAACAATATTTTTCATTAAAATTTCAAAGAAAAAAACCAGCATTATAAATATTATAAAAATAATATTTATAATGCTGGTACAGGCTATATAATAAATTATAATAGTGCTTCTGTTTCTTGAGCTATCTTAAGCTCTTCATTTGTTGGAATAACCATAACCTTAACTTTAGAATCAGGTGTAGAAATAACTAAGTCTTCTCCACGCTTAGCATTTTCATTTTCATCAAGCTTAACACCAAGATATCCTAAATAATCACAAACCGTCTGTCTAATTGCTCCATTATTCTCGCCAACACCTGCTGTAAATACAATTCCATCAACACCATTCATTGCAGCTGTGTATGATCCAATGTATTTAGCAATTCTATAGGCATATGCTTCTAAGGCTATCTCAGCTCTATGATTTCCTTCATTTGCTGCCTTAGTAAGATCTCTAAAGTCTGATGATATACCCGACATACCCAATACACCTGACTTCTTATTTAAAATAGTAAGCATCTCATCAAGTGTTTTATTTTCCTTGTGTGAAATAAATTGAACAACAGCAGGATCAATATCACCTGATCTAGTTCCCATAATAAGACCCTCAAGAGGTGTAAGACCCATAGATGTATCTACGCACTTGCCATTTAATACAGCTGAAACCGAACCACCATTTCCAATATGACATACAATGATTTTTGAATTTTCTTTGTCAAATTCGCCAAACGTTATAGCTTTAGCAGATACGAAAGCATGAGAAGTACCGTGGAATCCGTATCTTCTTACTCCATACTTTTCATAATATTCATATGGAATAGCATAAAGATATGCTTTTTCAGGCATTGTCTGATGAAATGCTGTATCAAATACTGCGATATTTGGTGTACCTGGCATAGCATGTTCGCAAGCTTCAATACCTATAAGATTTGCAGGATTATGAAGTGGGCCTAAATCAAAGCATTCTCTAATTACTTTCTTTACATCTTCATCTACGATAATAGAATCTGAATATTTTTGTCCTGCATGTAAAACTCTATGACCTACAGCAGAAATTTCTGAGACATTACTAATCACACCATATGTCTCATCAACTAACATATCAAGAACTAACTGCACTGCTACCTTATGATCTGGCATAGACTTTTTCACTTCAATACTATCCTTGCCTACTGGATTATGTTTAAGTAATGAGCCTTCTATTCCTATTCTTTCGCAAAGACCTTTGGCCATAACACTATGATTATCCATATTAAATAACTGGTATTTCAATGAAGAACTACCACAATTGATAACTAAAATTTTCATAATTTCACCTCTATTATGTATTAATTGTTTTGACATTGAACTGCTGTAATTGCTACAACACCTTCAATATCCTTAGAAGAACAGCCTCTTGATAAATCATTTACAGGCTTTGCAATACCCTGTGTCATTGGTCCATAAGCCTCAGCCTTTGCCAATCTTTGAACAAGCTTATATCCAATATTTCCTGCATCTAAATCTGGGAAAATCAATACATTTGCATTACCTGCGACTTCACTACCAGGAGCCTTTAACGCACCAACCGATGGAACTATAGCTGCATCTGCTTGAAGTTCACCATCTATCATTAGTTTTGGAGCCATCTCTTTAGCTATAGCTGTAGCCTGTGATACTTTATCAACATCTGCATGCTTTGCACTACCCTTTGATGAATAAGACATCATTGCAACCTTTGGCTCTTTTCCAACCAAAAGCTTAAAGCTTTCTGCTGAAGAAACAGCAATTGCTGCTAATTCTTCAGGATTTGGATTTTGATTTAATCCACAATCACCAAATACGAATGTTCCATTTTCACCAAATTCGCAATTAGGAACTTCCATAAGGAAGAATGCAGAAACAAGCTTTGTACCTGGTTTGGTTTTAATAATCTGTAATGCTGGCTTAAGAGTGTTAGCAGTTGAATGGCACGCTCCAGATACAACACCATCTGCATCTCCGGCCTTAACCATAATACAAGCGTAAAACATATACTCATTTAAAAGAAGCTTTGTTGCCTCTTCCTTTGTCATACCTTTATTCTTTCTAAGTTCAACTAAAAGGTCAATATACTCAGGTGTTTTTACGTATGTGTTAGGATTAACAATAGTTGCCTTGCTAATATCTAAACCTTCACTATTTGCTTTTACTTCCTCATCTGTTCCTATAATAATAATTTCTGCTGTGCCTTCTTTAAGAATATTGGCAGCTGCTTCAAAAGTTCTTCTATCCATAGATTCAGGTAGAACAATTCTCTTTTTGTCTTGTTTTGCTTTTTCTTTGATAACATCAATAAATCCCATAATTTAAAATGCTCCTTTCTTTTGTTGCATAATATATTAAAGTAAATGAATCACTTCGTTTTACACATTCATTATTAAATTATAAATCAATTAGTTTTTGTATACAAGTGTAAAAGGGGGATTTATTGTTTTTTTTGTAATACACTTTATTTACTAATTCCAATCAGGTGGAGTTTCACCATTAAAATCTCCACTTGGCATTTCACCATCAAAGTCACCAGTAGGTCTTTCTCCTTTAAAATCTCCACTTGGCATTTCACCATCAAAGTCACCAGTAGGTCTTTCTCCTTTATTTTGGAAATTTTCGCCCGGCATAACTTGATTACCCATACCTCCTCCATTTGAAAGTATTACACTTGCTGTAAAATTAGTAGCTTCACTTCCATCAATATTTATTAAATATGTATCATCAGTTGTTAATTTATCAGAACAAAAAACCACATTTTGAATACTCTTTGTAAGGGTATATGAAAATACTGCGCTACCATTTGAATCGGTGATTTCAACCTTTGACCCGCTATTTGCCGTAATATTTGTCATAATGCCATTAACTGTAGAATCACTACCTGGTGCTTGTGCCATACCTGCCGCGCCTACTGCAAACAAGGTTCCTCCAGTTATATTAAAGCTTCCATCATAATCAAGAGCCCCATCAGCTGATGATGTTGGTCCTTCTACAATTACAATTCCTCCACTCATTGTAATTGAGCCATTACTATCTAGACCATCTCCATCTGCATTAACATAAATATTACCTCCATTTATTGTTAATGTACCTGTGCTTTGACCACCCATTTGACCACCCATCTGACCACCGTTTCTGTCTCCTTTTTCACCATCATTAATAATAATATTTTCGCTTTCTAAGCCTTCGTATGAATCCTCAACATTAATATTTCCATTATTAATAATAAGATTTGTTACTGCTTTAATGCCATCTCCAACCGCTTTTACAACTATTGTTCCCTCCTTAACTACCACAGAATCTTTTCCTTTTATTCCATTATTTGCGGCAGTTACATTTATATATCCATTTAATATTCTAAGATCATCCTTACTTGT
>CAZNKR010000023.1:5961-33886 GCA_964573715.1 uncultured Roseburia sp.
ACTTGTTATGGTAGAATAATTTTCACTAGCTACTTCCTTACCATTTTCATCCACAACTTTGTATGATACAAGTTCATCCTCCTTGTACTCTATTGATATTTTTTGTTCCTCTGCGGTTAATAATGTACTACTATTATCTTCTTCATAACTTTCATCCTTGTATACTATCCATTTTATAGATATATACTTTCCTTTCCTGATTTTAAATAAAATTTAGACTTTCCTTTATTTTCATGTATGAAATATATTGCTTTTTTCTTGTTTACAATTTATATTTTACATATGAATGTGTTTGTAATGTGAAGTTAAAATAAAAAAGAAGTGATTTAGGAGACTAAAATGAAAGTTGTTGGAATTATTACAGAGTTTAATCCTTTTCATAAAGGACACGAATATATTATTAATAAAGCTAAAGAAGTCACAAATTCAGATTTTTGTATTGTGATAACAAGTGGTAACTTTGTTCAACGTGGAGAGCCTTCCTATGTTGATAAATATACAAAAACAAAAATAGCTCTTTTACATGGTTGTGATTTATGTATAGAATTGCCTGTGTTTTTTTCAACAGCCAGCGCAGAATATTTCGCTTTAGCAGCAGTTAATATTCTTAATTCACTTGGTATTGTTGATTATTTAGCTTTTGGTGTTGAAAATAACAATTTAAAAGTAATTGAAAATATTGCTGATATTCTAAATAGTGAACAGCTCGAGTATAAGAATTCTTTAAAAGGATTTTTAAAAGAAGGCTTATCCTTTCCAAAAGCAAGAAAACAAGCATTAGAAATCGTTTTAAAATCTGATAATTTAGACTTTATTCACAGTCCAAATAATATTCTTGCCCTAGAATATATAAAAGCCCTAAAAAAAATCAACAGTTCAATAAAGCCTATTGGAATTAAACGAATTAACGCTGGTTATCACGAAGAGTTTTTGGATAACATCCAAATAACTGATGAGGAATATGAAAGAAGGCTTTACTCAGCAAGTAATATAAGAAAGCTTAAGGACGATTTAGCTATAGATTTACTAAAGGATTTTGATATTTCATATATGGACTCCTTTAAAAAAGCATATCCTATATATACCTCTAATTGTTTTTCAGCTATTGCTGGTTCAAAGCTTTTAGAAGCCATAAATGCTGAAGCCAACACATATTTTGATGTACCAGATTATCTATGGGATAAAATACGTAAATCCATTTATAAATATACTGACTTTAAAAGCTTTGTAATGTTACTAAAAAGTAAAGAGATTTCATACACAGCAATCAGTCGTGCTTTACTTCATATTATTTTAGGAATAAACAAATCTGATATTCAAACCTCCATTACAAATAATTACGGGGGATATATAAGAGTTCTTGGTTTTAGGGAAGAATCGTCTATACTGCTAACAAAAATTAAAGAACACTCACAAATGCAAATCATTACCAAGGTTTCAAATTATACTGAGCTTCTTTCTGACAAATCAAAAAGACAATTCAAAAAAAGTATAGATGCTGATAACCTTTATAGATTATGTGGAAGTATTGATTATAAAAGTAATGAATCCAATGAATTTACAAGGAAAATTATTATTGAGAAATAGATTTAAGATTTATTTAATACAAAAAAGACTAGTTTATTTACTAGTCTTTTTTGTATATATGATAATTTAGTTTTTAAAGCTATGAATTGGGGCTGGAATTCTTCCGCCACGATTTACAAATGCATCACAAGAGTAATTGTTTACTGGCATTACAGGTGCATAACCTAATAATCCACCAAATTCAACAGTTTCACCCACACCTTTTCCAATAACCGGAATAACTCTAACAGCTGTAGTTTTCTGATTAATCATACCTATTGCTGCTTCATCTGCAATAATACCAGAAATAGTTGTAGCTTTTGTATCACCAGGAATAGCTATCATATCAAGTCCTACAGAACATACACATGTCATTGCTTCAAGCTTTTCCATTGTAAGTGCACCTGCAACAACAGCATCTATCATTCCTTGATCTTCACTAACTGGAATAAATGCACCACTTAATCCACCAACATAAGAAGATGCCATAACTCCACCCTTTTTAACTTGATCATTAAGTAAAGCAAGGGCAGCAGTTGTACCTGGAGCGCCAACCATTTCAAGACCAATTTCTTCAAGAATTTCAGCAACACTATCACCAATTGCAGGTGTTGGTGCTAATGATAAATCAATAATACCAAAAGGTACACCCAATCTCTTAGAAGCCTCTTGAGCAACAAGCTGACCCACTCTAGTAACCTTAAATGCTGTCTTTTTAATAGTCTCACATAGAACTTCGAAATTTTCTCCGCGAACCTTTTCTAAAGCTGTTTTAACAACTCCAGGTCCACTAACTCCAACATTAATAATGCAATCAGCTTCAGTTACACCATGGAATGCACCTGCCATAAATGGATTATCATCTGGAGCATTACAGAAAACAACAAGCTTTGCACAACCTAATGAATCATCTTCTTTAGTATAGTTTGCTGTTTCTAATACCACTTCACCCATAAGCTTTACAGCATCCATATTAAGTCCAGTTTTTGTTGAACCAACATTTACAGATGAGCAAACACGTTCTGTACAAGATAATGCCATCGGAATGGAACGAATCATATTCTCTTCAGCAGTTGTCATACCCTTTGATACAAGTGCTGAATAACCACCAATAAAGTTTACACCTACTTCTTTTGCAACCTTATCAAGAGTTTTTGCAATAGTTACAAAGTCTTCCGGTTTCTTACATGCAGAGGCACCAATAAGTCCAATTGGAGTAACTGAAATTCTTTTATTTACAATAGGTATTCCTATTTCTTTTTCAATCTCTTTACCTGTTGCAACAAGATTTTTAGCTTTGCTAAGAATCTTTGTATATATTTTTTCATTAAGTGCATCTAAATCACTATCAATACAATCTAAAAGACTGATACCCATAGTTATGGTACGAACATCAAGATTCTCATGCTCCACCATGTTATTTGTCTCTTTTACTTCAAAAATATTTATCATAATTTCCCTTTCATAAATTCACAAGTTTATAGATCAGAATAAATTATATTCTATGCATAATATTAAAAATATCTTCAGACTGCATCTTTATTTGAACGCCAATGCTTTCACCTAACTGAGCAATCTCATCTGCAAGATCACCAAATGGCTCTGTTGCATTATTTGAATCAACAATCATCATCATATTGAAATAATCCTGAACAATTGTCTGTGAAATATCTAGGATATTAATCTGCTTTTCGGCTAAATATGTACATACTTTTGCAATAATACCTACTGTGTCTTTTCCTACAACTGTAATTACTGTCTTCTTCATTCCATTACCTCATTTCATCTTTTTAGAAAAACTATAGCCTATTATAGTGTAACTAGGTTAAAATTTCAATTCTTTTTTAGCTATACTTCAATCATTCTTATTTAACTATACTTCAATCATCTTACTTGGAAGGTCTCTTTTTGCCACTTCAATATCAAAATCATTTGCTTTAAATTCGCTATCACTAAGATTAATTTCAAGCCTAACACTTTCATATGCAAGATCAGGATAATTATTTTCATGACTTAAATGGCCTAGATATATAGCCTTCATTTTATCATTTAAAATTGAATCTAATAATCTGCCACAATCTTCATTACATAAATGTCCACGATTTCCTAATATTCGTTGTTTCAAATAGTATGGATATTTACCAGTTTGAAGCATTTTGATATCATGATTTGCTTCAATCAAAAGAGCATCTAAATCCGTAAGATTGTTTACAATATAGTCATTATAGCATCCCATATCTGTTGCCACTGCAACATTTTTATACTCTTGAGATATTCTATATGCACAAGGATTAGAAGCATCATGAGATATACTAAATGGATTTACTTTTAAATCATTTATATAAAATGACTGGTCTGGATTTATAGGATAAAATAAGCTTTCATCAACTTTTCCGATTTTTCCATCTGATAATATAGTATCAATTGTTTCTTGTGTTGCGTATACAGGAATTCCCGCTTTTCTAATTAACACACCTAAGGACTTTATATGATCTGAATGTTCATGGGTTATGAGTATTCCATTAATATCATCTAAGCTTAATTCTGCTTTGTTTAGTCCTTCTTCAATTCTCTTTTTGCTTATTCCAGCATCAATAAGTATATGTGTGTTATTGTTCCCTACATAAACACAATTTCCACTACTTCCACTGGCAATACTGTATAGTCTCATTTTTCACCTTTTCTTTTTGTAATTAAATAATCTCTAGTAATCTTGTCACTAAGCGATATACTTTAGCAGTTGATGAAATACTTAATCGCTCTTCTGGTGTATGAATATCATACATTTGTGGTCCAAAAGATAAAATATCTAAATCTTTCTTTTTGTCTAATAAATACCCACATTCTAATCCAGCATGAATCATATCTATTTTCATTTCCTGTCCAAATAATTCCTTGTATTCTTTAACAATGATTTCTTGTAGTTTGGAATTTCTATTAAATTCCCACTCTGGATAATCACCATGTATGTTAAATAAAGCATTTGTTAAGCTTGCCAAGTATTTAATCTTTTCAACAACTAGATATTTTCTACTTCTAACAGTACTTCTAACAGATATTCCCATTTTCAAAGAATTTTCTAATGTTTCTATAATACCTAAATTCAATGATGTTTCCACCAATCCTTTAATATCCATTGAATAATTTTGTGGACCATACGGAACAGTATTTAAAAACATAATAATATTTTTCTTTGTTTCTTCATTTATAGCTAATATTTCACCATCAATATTATATTTTTCAATATTTATTTGTATAGATGGATCTGTTACCACATATTCATTAGATAAATCTAGCATTATTTCATTAATCTGTTTAAATAAACAATCATAATCGTCAGTAGCTACAATGCAATTTGTTTCTCTAGTTATAACATTATCTTTTGTTCCACCATTTATAGCAATAAGATCAAAATCCATACAATTATGAAGTTTACCTAAAATTCTTCCTATCAACATATTAGAATTGGCTCTTTCTTTATCTATTTCGCTTCCAGAATGTCCACCCTTTAATCCATTAACAGTAATCATGTATGTTTCTTTATTAGTATTAACAGTATTAAATTCAAAATTTAAGTCAATTCTGATTCCACCTGCACATCCAGCAAAGGCAACCCCATCTATATCACAATCTAAATTTAATACATATTTGCCTTGAATGTCAGACAAATCAATATATTTTGCACCATCCATTCCAGTTTCTTCGTCAATTGTAAAAATAACCTCTAAAGTAGGATGAGATAATGTATCATCCTCAAGTATAGCTAAAGCCATTGCTACAGCTATTCCATCATCGGCACCTAATGTTGTACCTTTTGCAGTAACAAAATCTCCCTCAATCATAAGTTCAATTCCATCATTAATAAAATCATGTAAAGAATCATTAACTTTTTCGCAAACCATATCCATATGGCCTTGAAGAATTATACCTGCATCAGCTTCTCTGCCTATTGAAGCTGCTTTTTTTATAATTACATTATTAACTTCATCCTTATTAACAGACAAATTATGTTTATTAGCAAAATCCACGCAATACTCACTAATAGCATCAGTATTACCAGAACCCCTTGGTATTTTTGATATTTCTTCAAAAAAGTAAAAAACTCTTTCAGGTTTAATATTTTCTAAAACTCTCATTTTCTAATCTCCTTTAGATTAATTTAAATGAATATTGATATATACTTTAACATATATTAAATTATATTTCTACATTAAGGAAATGTATAATGCAAATAAAAATTTGTGGATTTCCCCTTGGAATAAAGGTTGTTAATGATTTACTTACTAAAAATGAAATAACAAAATCAGAAGCAAATTATCTTGCTTCCTTTTGTAATAACCTATCACTAGCATTCTATATAAACATTATGCTTATTAATTTATTAAAAATCGATTCAATAGGTAAAAAACCTTATGGGCAAATATTATAAGCAAGTTTTTGCTTATTAATAATTATACTTTATCAATCATATCCCCTATACTTGAAATATCTTGCATAAAAGAATCCTTAAAAGGAATAAATATATACAATCAATTATTAATAGCTCTACCAATTTGTACATTTGGTGGTTTTTCTGCTGCTTTTCAATCTATATCTATGATAACAAATAGAAATATAAGTAAAAAAAGCAATATAAAATACAAAGTAATTAATTCCTCAATCTCATTAGTTTTTGCTATAATTATAGCTAGCTTGATAAAATATTTGAACTAGCTATATTTCTCCATTTTTAAAGGCCATCATCATTTTTCTAGTTAGAGAAATATTGTCATCATGAATTTCATTCATATCATTTCGGTGAATCCATAATCCACAAGATAGCTCATCTTCATCTATATGAATTGTATCATCACCATCTAGTTCACAAAAGAAACCTACAAGCAAAGTGTTGGTAAATGACCAAGGCTGACAACAATAGTATTTAATATTTTTCACTTTTAATGAAACCTCTTCAAGAACCTCTCTTTTTACAGTTTCTTCAAGTGTTTCCCCTATCTCTGTAAATCCAGCAACTAAAGCATAATTTTTATATTCTCTACCTGCATATTTTGTAATAAGTATTCTATCCTTATCAATAATTCCTACTATAACAGCTGGCGATATTGTAGGATATATCATTTTCTTACACTCAGGGCACTGCATCATACGTTCTATTTTGCTTTTAATAAGAGTTGAACCACATCTTGAGCAAAATCTCGTTTCATCATACCACATATACAACTGATATCCTGTAACACCAGCAAATCTTTCATTTATAGGGATAACATTTCTAAGTTTTTCTATATTTAAAAACTTATATTTATTATCTAAACCTACCACATTAATTGCCATAAAATAACGTGTATTATCAATTGAAAATAAATATTGAGTTTCATTACAAGCTTTAATTTCTCCATAAGTAGGAAACTCAATAACATTCTCTGTTTTATGAACCATAATCTCCCTATTAGCGCAGATTATCAGTTTATCTTTTGGTGCAATTTCAAACATTTGATAATGATTATCAAAAAAACTATTTCCAATATCCTGAATCATTTCTATTATCCTCTTAAATTCAATAAAATAAAGGGACCTTGCGGTCCCTAAATAACAATACTAATCTTCCATATCATCAATATCTACTGTGTAATCCTGAAATTCAGAATCGTCATCTTTTAATCCTTCTTCTGTAGGATCTGGTAAAAGCTCCTCATTAATCTCATCAGATGGATTTAATTCTTTTCTATTGGCAATAACTACTTCTAAAGAGTTATTTAATGACTTCATATAATTTTCATATTTAATAGTTATATCCTGCATTTGGAAAGAAACTGCATTTTGAACATTGCTTAAAATAGAATCAACATATGTCATGGCACTTAATCTTACTTCATTAGCTTCAGCTGTTGCAGAATCTAATATTGCCTTAGCTTGGGCTGTAGCATTCTGCACAACCTCATTAGCTTGAATATAAGCCTGCTGCATAATTTCATGTTCACTAACAAGTTCATTTGTCTGAACTGTAGCTTGTGCAATCATATTTTCAGCTCTATCTCTTGCTTCAGATAAAATAGCTTCCCTATTACTAATAATTTTCTGATATTTTTTGATTTCTTCTGGAGTTTTTAGTCTAAGTTCAGCTAAAAGTTCTTCAATCTCATCCTTACCGACTACAATATTATTGTTAGAAAGTGGAACCTTTCTACAACCTTCAATATAGTCTTCAATTTCTGTAATCATCTGTTCAATCTTGCTCATAATGTACGTCTCCTAACCTTATTTTTGATATTTATTGTAAACTTTATCAGCAACACTTGCTGGAACAAACTTTGAAATATCTCCACCATAGCTAGCAACTTCTTTTACAATGCTAGAACTAAGGTAAGAAAAATCAATATTTGAAGTTAGAAATAAAGAATCTATTTCACTATTAAGTATGTGATTTGTCTGAGCCATCTGAAGCTCATATTCAAAATCAGTTATTGCTCTAAGTCCACGAATAATAATATCAGCATTCATGTTCTTAGCAAACTCAACAAGCAATCCATCAAAGGATATTATTTCTACATTTTTCAATTGAAAGGTTGCTTCCTTTAACATATTAACACGTTCTTCAACAGAAAACAACGGAGTTTTTGAACAATTCTTTAATACACCTACAATAAGTTTATCCCCAATTTTTGAAGCTCTCTCAATAATATCAAGATGTCCAAAGGTTACTGGGTCAAAACTTCCTGGATAAATTGCAATGCTCATATTATCCTCCAATCTATGCTTTACAAATAAAAGCATGATAATTAGTTTTATATTCTTTTTTCTTTATCAATTTATATCCAAATTCTTCTAAATAATCCATATTAGTTTCAATTGATGCCTCTACAATAATAGTTGTATATTCATCAATGTACGACTTTTGTGATAATTCCTTAAGAACTTCTTTTTCAATTTCATTGTTATATGGAGGATCCATAAAAATATAGTCAAACATTACATTTTCTGTTTCTAATCTACTTAAGGATGAAAGAATATCCATATTAAGTAAAATTCCTTCTTTTTCAAAATGTGTAGCTGCTAAGTTTTGTTTTATACAATCACTAGCCTGTCTATTATTTTCAACAAAATATGCCTTTTTAGCACCTCTACTAAGTGCTTCAATTCCAATTCCACCACTTCCACTAAATAAATCCAAGAATACGGTGTCATATAAATCATTATTAAGCATATTGAATAGTGTTTCTTTTATCCTGTCAGTTGTTGGTCTAGTATTAATACTATCCACTGTTTTTAGTAAAATTCTGCGAGCTTTTCCTGCTATTACTCTCATATATTTCTCCACATACTATGTACGTCACATAGAAAAAAGGACAGGTAGGAACCTGTCCTATAAATTAATTTTTAATATAAAAGAACGATTTAAAGGAAGAATAGTTAATTTCCTTATAATTAATAATCTGTTCTGTACTACCTACAAATAAGTATCCACCAGATTTCAAAGAATCATTGAATTTCTTGTATATCTCAATCTTTGCTTCATCAGTAAAGTAAATGAGTACATTTCTGCATACAATCAAATCAGCATTTGAAGGATATGGATCTAATAGCAAATTATGTTTCTTAAATGATACACATTTCTTTATATCTTCAGATATCTGATAATTAGATAATCCAACCTTTGTAAAATACTTATCCTTATATTTTTTTGGAAGTCCCGTAAGACTTTTTTCATTGTATAAACCAACAGATGCTTTCTCAAGTACCTGTTTATCAATATCAGTAGCTGTAACTCTAATATTCGATAAAGGTAAGTACTTAGACAATAACATAACCAATGAATATGGTTCATCACCTGTAGAACATGCAGCACTCCAAATTCGTAAGTTTTTTCCAAACTTTTTGATAAGTTCAGGAACAACCATTTCTTCCAAAATCCTCCATTGTTCAGGATTTCTCCAGAATTCCGAAACATTTATGGTAAGATAATTTACAAATTCTTCAAATAGCTTTGTATCAGTTTTAATGGATGCAACATATTCAGCATATCCGGGAAAGTTATTTTTGGCAATAAGAGAATCAATTCTTCTCTTCATTTGCTTTTCCTTATATGAGTCTAAATCAATCTTTGTTAATGAATAAACCTGATCTTTAAACTGTTCGTAATCCAATGTAACCTCCAAGAATTATATTAAGCTTCTGTTGTTTCTTCTGTAGCTTCTTCTGTTTCAGGCTCTAAAACTTTTTTGCTTAAGCTAATCTTCTTTTCATCAGCATTGAAGTCAACGATTTGAGCTTCAATTTCATCACCAATCTTAAGTGCATCAGAAGGTTTTTCAACATGTGCTCTTGAGATCTGAGAAACATGTAATAATGCATCAATACCAGGCTCTAATTCTACAAAAGCACCAAAGTCTGTCATTCTTGCAACTTTACCTGTTACAACTGTACCAACAGCATACTTGTCAGATGCACCTGTCCATGGGTTTGTGTTATCAAACTTAAGACTAAGAGCAATCTTTGTACCGTTAATTTCTTTAACGATAGCTTTAACTTCGTCTCCAACCTTGAATAGCTTCTTTGGATGATCAATTCTTCCCCATGACATTTCTGAAATGTGAAGTAATCCATCAATACAGCCTAAATCTACGAAAGCACCAAAGTCAGTAACATTTTTAATTGTTCCTTCAACGATAGAACCTTCTGAAATCTTAGCAAGTAATTCTTCCTGAGCTGCTTTCTTAGTAGCAACTAATAACTGCTTACGATCACCAATAATTCTTCTCTTCTTAGGATTAAACTCTATAACAACGAATTCAATTTCTTGACCATTGTATTTTGTTAAATCCTTCTCGTAAGAATCTGAAACAAGACTTGCAGGTATAAATACCTTGCAATCATCAACAACTACTGTAAGTCCACCAGCCATAACCTGAGTAACTGTAGCTTTTAACACTTCCTTGTTTTCGAAAGCTTCTTCTAACTTCTTGCTTCCCTTTTCTTGAGCCAATCTCTTGTAAGTTAACAATACCTGACCTTCACCATCATTAACTTTAAGAACTTTAGCTTCCATAGTATCGCCTACAGCAACAACTGTTGTAAGATCAACATTAGGTGTGTTGGTATATTCGTTTCTAGTGATGATACCATCTGACTTGTAACCTATATTTAACACTATCTCATCTTCTTTTACACTGATGACTGTGCCTTCAACGATTTCTCCTGTTCTTATAGTTTTTAATGATGCTTCTAACATTTGTTCAAAACTTAATTCTGACATAATTTTGAACCTCCTCAATAATATTTTTTGGGGTAGATGCCCCAGCTGTAATACCTATCAAATTAGATGGTAATAACTTCATTTTTTTTAAATCTTCACAGGTTTGAATAAAATACGTTTTTTCACATTCTTCCTTGCAGATTTCATAAAGCTTTTGTGTGTTTGAGCTTGTCTTCCCGCCGATTACTATCATCGTGTCCACGCTCCTTGCTATTTCTCTTGCTTCGACTTGTCTTTCATTCGTAGCATTACAAATAGTATTAACAACTATTATATCATATAACTTTTTGTCAAGAATTTCAACTAAAACATTAAATTTCTTGTAATTAAATGTCGTTTGGGATACAATACATAGCTTTGCTTCAGTATTTGTATAAAAATTCTTTGCTTCTTCCTCTGTATTTATAACTGTAGTTTTAGAAAAACACCATCCTTTTATACCTTCAACTTCTGGATGAGCATCATTTCCAATTATTAAAATTTCATATCCTTGATTACTTTTTTCAAATACAGTTTTGTGAATTTTTTTAACAAAAGGACAAGTTGCATCAATCAATTTCATTCCCTTTGATTCTAAACTATCATAAACAGCTTTAGATACACCATGTGAACGAATGACTACCGTTCCTTTTTTTAGTTCATCAAACTCTTTCAATGAATTAACAACTGTAACGCCCTTACTTTCAAGATCATAAACAACCTGTTCATTATGAATAATTGGACCAAATGTATATATAATTTCTCCATTTTCTTTAGCTTTTTTTATTTGTTCATACACTGTATCTATAGCTCTTTGAACCCCAAAACAAAAGCCAGCACTTTCAGCAAGTTTTATTTGCATACTTTGCTTTTCCTTTCAACATATATTTCAACAATTTTAGAAACAACTTCATCAATATTCATATTTGAAGAATCTAGTAAAATCGCATCCTCTGCCATCGTTAGTGGTGAAATTTCTCTATGCATATCTCTGTAATCTCTATCAATAATATCCTTTTCAATATCATCAAGATTACAATCTATATTTTTTTCACATAATTCCTTGTATCTTCTTTGGGCTCTAGTTCTAGAACTGGCTGTTAAATATATCTTCAAAAATGCATTTTTAAGTACACAAGTACCTATATCTCTTCCATCCATAATAACATTTTGTTCTGTGGCAATATGTCTTTGGAGTTCAACTAGTTTTTCTCTAACCGATGCATACACAGAAATTGCAGATGTCATATTTCCAACTGCTTCTGTTCTAATTAATCCATTAACATTTTCACCACACAAGTAAACAACCTGAGTATCATCTACATAAGAAATAGATACTTCAAGATTTTTACATATTTGCTCTACCTTATCCTTTTCATCCGCTTTCACACCAGCCCTAATGCATGCCAATGCCATAGCGCGGTACATTGAACCTGTATCAACATAGATATATCCTAATTTATGTGCTACAAGCTTAGCTATTGTACTTTTGCCAGCACCTGCTGGACCATCAATTGCAATATTATACATATTATTCCTCACTTTTAGTTTATGCTTATTCCTGCCAGATATCCTGTAGAATAAGCTATTTGTAAATTGTATCCACCAGTAAGTGCATCAATATCTAGCACTTCTCCAGCAAAATAAAGGTTATGTACTAACTTTGACTCCATAGTACTTGGATTAACCTCTTTTATATTAATACCACCTCTTGTAATAATTGCTTCATTAAATCCCCTAGTTGAAACAATAGTTATTTTAAATTCTTTTAGTATCATAACAAGCTTATGACGTTCTTCTTTTGTTATTTCATTTACTTTTTTGAATTCATCAATCCCCGATAATTTTATCACTATTGGAATAAGTTTTTTGGGCAATAATTCATTGAGAGAATTTCTAAAATCTTTATTTATATTATTACCAAAATCTCTTGTTATTCTATCATCAAGTTCATTAATTGATAAAGCTGGTTTTAAATCAATATTCATATATACATCATTATCACCATTAATTTTTTCTGTCAAGTAGCTGCTTGAACTAAGAACAACTGGACCACTAACGCCAAAATGGGTAAATAGCATTTCACCAAAGTCTGAATATAGCTTTTTTCCATTAACATAAAAGCTTGCTTCGATATTCTTAAGAGAAAGGCCTTGTAACAATGGTATAAAATCTTCAGCTGTATTATAAGGTACTAGGGACGGAAATAATTTTGTCAATGTATGTCCTAACGATTTTGCAAATTTATATCCATCTCCATTTGAACCAGTTGTCTGATATGAAAATCCACCAGTTGTGACTATAACAGCATCTGCATATATCTTAGTACCTTTAGATAGCACAATGCCCTTTACAACATTATCATCAACCAATATATTTTTAACTTCGTTCTCAAGATGAATATCTACTTTTAATTCTTTTAATTTTCTAGTAAGTGCAGCTATAACATCATATGATTTATCTGAAAGTGGAAAAACACGATTTCCACGTTCTATTTTTGTAGGTGTACCATATTCATTTAAAAGTGAAATAATATCTTCATTTGTAAAGGTATAAAAGGCACTATATAGAAATTTATTATTCTTTATCACATTATTGAATAATACATCCATATCAGAAGCATTTGTAATATTGCATCTTCCTTTTCCTGTAATATACATTTTCTTTCCAAGCTTCTCGTTTTTTTCGTAAATAGAAGCCTTGTGTCCTATGCTTCCGGCAGCAATAGCAGCAAGCATACCAGCCGCTCCTCCACCTACTATAATAACATTTGCCATATTATTTTCCTTTAATATTATTGTTTATATTGATTTTAGTTTATTTTTATTGTTTATATTGATTTTAGTTTATTTTTATTATTTATATTGATTTTAGTTTGTTTTTATTGTTTATATTGATTTTAGTTTATTTTTATTTAGTAAAATATTTCTTTAAATTATATCTTCACTAATCATATTTATCTCATCCTTGTCATATATCTGATAATCCTGCCATAATCTTTCAAGCTCTTCCATCGTAGCAATGGATTTTTCTTGATTTTTAATAAATAAAGCAACAATTATTGAATTAATAACACTTAGAGGAGCCACCAATGAATCCACAATAGATGCCATCTCGCTTCTGGCTGTAAGATTACAAGCTGAATATAAACACATAGGAGAATGTACACTATCCGTTATAGAAATAACTTTGGCATTTCTGTCATTTGCATATTCCATTGCCTTTAAGGTTCTCATAGAATATCTAGGAAAACTTATGCCCACAAAGCAGTCATTCTTATTTATTCGTATCATTTGTTCAAACAGTTCACTTAAGCTATTGGTATCTAATACCACAACATTATCACAAATCATATTTAGGTAAAAACCCAAAAAATCAGCTAAAGGTTTACAACTACGTATACCGCAAATATATATTTTCTTAGAATTATCTAATATATTTAGGGCTAATTCAAAAGAAGCTTTATCAATAGAATCTAAAGTAAGCTTGATTTTTTCTGCATCAGCAGTTAGAACATTTTTAAGAATATCCTGCTTTGATAAATCCTTATTTTTTATTTCAATTCTCTCGATTGAGGATAACTTTTCTGAAACTAACTCTTCTAAAGATTTTTGAAACTTTGGATAACCATCATATCCTAGTAAAGAAGCATATCTAACAACAGTAGATTCACTTACCGAAACAGCCTCTCCAAGAGATGCTGCAGTCATAAATACTGCCTTGTCAAAATTTGATAATATGTAATTTGTTATTTTCTTTTGCCCTTTGCTCATTTTAGGAAAGAGCTCATTCATTCTGTCAATTAATTCCATATAGCACCTACTGTTAAATTGAATAGTTAGATTATACCATTAAGAATAAAAAAAGTAAAATATCGAAACTTTCACGTTACTGTCAAGTTTCTATATCAGCTACATCTACAAAATTATTAGAAACGTGTGCAGTTAGGCGTAACAAAAAAAACAGAAAGTCAACCAACTTTCTGTTTTTATTTATTTTATATACAAACCAAACACTCCGCAAATATTGTATAAACAATATTCGATTTTGTAACCTACCCAAAAGTATAGGTTATCTTTCCAAAAAAATGTATTTTTGGTTTTATTCAATAATTCCCAGTTCTTTTGCATTTCCAACCGCCATAGTTCTATTTTTAGCACATAATTTATTCATTATATTTTTAATATGAAATTTTACGGTTGGTTCTTTAATATCCATATATTTAGCAATATCAGCATTGGTCTTTCCTTCTGCAACAAGCCTTATAACCACTAATTCTGTTTCTGTTAATAGTACATTATCTATAAGCTTTTCCTCTAGATAATGTGGATATTTTTCTGACATTTTTGTCATTTCCTCATGAATTTTCTCTATAAAACTACGTTTTTCTCCTGTATACTTTTTAAACAAGTCCTTATAAACTAGATTGTATACAGGCATAAGTGCAGCTCCTTCATCCGCTAATATTCTAACAAAACCACATACATATGCTTTATCTATTGCATAAATTATATTGGTTTTCATTTTATCAAAATTTTTCATTCTATAACATATAATTGATTTATATAAATAAACTTTTATCAATATATAGTTTCTGTTATAGTTATTAGCATAATATTCTAGAAGTTCTAATATACCTAAAGCCTCCATATGTTTTCCAAACATAATACAAATTTTGGCATATGTCATATATGTAAGTCTGTCTGTAATAAAAAAGCTATCATCCCCTTTTGGTGCATACCTTTTTCTCCATTCTAAAGCTTCTTTTCTATCACCCAAATATAATTTCAAATCCATAATTGAGCAGGATATATTATTTCTAAGATATTTATTATCACCATTTTCACATAATGAATATATTTTATTTAAAATATCCAAAGCTTCATTATAATCCCCCACTGACATATACAATCTGCTAAGTATGGCTCTTCCTGCATATGCTGCACGCATAGTACCTTTAATACATGCATCAGTAATTCCAACTGTTAGACTCAAAACAGCATCCTCAAGACGATTCATTTCATAAAATGTTTCCCCAAGACAAATATCCGCAACACCGGAAAACTCATAACCAAATACCTTTACTAAGGTTTTAGATATTCTACTATATATTTTTTCATGCATCCTACAATACTTTGAAAGATCAATAGCACCATTAATTACCGAAGGCATTGCAGCTGTAGGACTAACATTGCTTATTGGCAAATCCTCTTCATTGACCCATTTTAATGTATATTCAATTTTAGAAAAAACCTGTATTGCCGTTTGATGTGGCAACACAGCTAATGTATGTGCCAAAGTCTTGTTAGCAATTCCAAATCCAAAAGAATTTTTCTCATCAATAGCTTTTTTATATAATTTCTTAAGATAATACTTACATTCATCAATTTTAAGACTATATGACATTATTAATGTCTTAACACCCAATAACCTTGGTGAAGAAAGAATGGTTTCTTCAGAAATAATATCAATATATTTTGCGCACCATTTTGTAAAATAGCTACAATCGGCTCTTTCACACATTTTAATAATAAATTTTGTAAATTCGTCCAAATTTTTAGATGAGTAGTAACATCTCATTGCATCTTCATAATTACCTATTTGCTCATAACATTTTGCTACGCAAACAAATTTATCACCTTCATGCAAAGACATATACTGTCTTATTTTATCAGTGAAATAAGTTGATATTATATCATTAAATCTATATTCACCATTTGCATATTCTTCTAATACACTTGAATAATCAATAAGTTTATATAAATTTTCGTCTATTTCATCGCCATAAGCCATTTTAATCATTGTAATATTAAAGGTGTCAAACAATGACAATAAAACAATCGCCCTATTTAAAGGAGCAATAATAAAATTCTTTGAAGATTCTTCAAAATACTCTAATACATATTTTTGGGTAAGACTTATATTATTATTAATATCTGTATGTCCAGTATTTATCAATGCTGATAAAATTGTAAAAGCAACCGGCAATCCCTTTAATTTAGTAGTATATTCCAATATTTGTTCTTTTGATAAATGGTAATTTTCAGAAATATTCTTTTTAAAATATACTTCTGCCATCATCGTATTAAATACAAGCTTTGTTGAATCATAGACAAAAAGTCTCTTTTTAGGAACTAATTTCATAATCCATGAAGGTGCTTTTGCTCTTCCAACTATAGCGACATCAACAAAGGGATAATTAATACATATAGATTCTAAATTTTCAATTATGTTATTTTGAATGGTTTTATCAAAAATTGAATGAATATTATCTAAAATAAGTATTGATTTTACTCTTTTTTTCTTTGATTGTGCCACGAATTGATTAATTAACTCAATAATATTTGTTTTTTTACTACAATCAATACGTTCATAGAATCTATACTTAGACTTGGCAAAAAACATTATCTGCATTGTCTTTCCAAGTCCTGAAGTACCACCAAGATACATAATCTTATAGTTTTTAAGTATGTTCTTCCATTCAGAATGAATATCAAGATCGGTTATTACACCATCTTCACTTTCTATAATATTATTAAAATTTGTCATAGGAATCCTTTTACAATTAAATTAAATAAAAATCAGCAAACTTGAAATATCTTTAAAAAAGATCTGTTGATAAGTATCTCATACCTGTATCTGGCAACAATGTAACTATTCTCTTTCCTTTATTTTCAGTTTTTTTTGCTAATTCATATGCGCATGCAATAGCAGCACCTGAGGAAATACCACAAAATATACCATCGGTTTTTGCTATTTCTCTTGCATATTTGTAGGCATCTTCATCTGTGCAGGTCATAACTTCATCCACTACATTTGAATCATATATCTTTGGAACAAAGCCTGCACCTATTCCTTGAATTTTATGTTTACCAGCTATACCGCCTGAAAGAACTGAACTATTAGATGGTTCCACAGCAACAATTTTAATTGAAGGATTGAATTTTTTAAGCGCCCTTCCTGTACCAACTACAGTACCACAAGTACCAGCTGTTGCAACAAAAATGTCAATTTTACCATCTGTATCATTTATTATCTCTGGTCCTGTTGTTAACTCATGAGCCCTTGGATTTGATTCATTTTCAAACTGACCTAAAACAATAGCATTTCCATATTCTTCTTTTAATTCATTTGCTTTATCGATAGCTCCTTGCATGCCCTTTGAACCTTCAGTAAGAACAACCTTTGTTCCAAAAGCTTCCACCATCTTAATTCTTTCAACACTCATTGAATCAGGAATAGTAAGCACCAATTTCATGCCTCGTGTTGCTGCTACAAATGCAAGACCAATTCCTGTGTTTCCGCTAGTTGGTTCAATTAAAATAGTATCTTGATTTATAGTTCCTTTTTCAATACCATCTTCAATCATCCTTAATGCCACTCTATCCTTTGAACTACCCAGTGGATTAAAAAATTCTATTTTTGCATCAATTTCACAATCTAAATTATGTTTTTTTTCAAAATTTGTAAGTTCAACTAAAGGAGTATTTCCAATTAATTCTTCAAGACTATTATAAATATTGCTCATAAAACACCATCCATTCTGTATTATAATAAATTATTAATCTAATTATATCATATAAATTTCAATTCGTTAAAAAAATGCCTATATATTTATGTTTTACAATACAATTTTCATATTGTACAAACATCATATATAGGCATAAATTTATAGTTTTAAACTGGATAAGCCTTATTTTGTGTATCTGCTTTATTCATATCCACTTTATCTTCCTGAGCTTTTCTATATTTGAAAAATTCTGTCGCTACCTGTGGGAATAATGCATAGGATAATACATCTTCATCCTGTTTCTTCCAATCAACCATTTCTGATTCGATTTTATTTAATTCATTATCAAGTAAATCAGCTGGTCTACATGTAATAGGCTCTTTATCACCAATAACTTTCTTTTGAACTTCTTTATTGAAAGGCTTAACAGTCTGTCCATATTCACCGCTAAGAACAGCTTTACATTCCTTTGTAGGTGTCTTATATCTTTCACCAGCAATAACATTAAGAACTGCTTGAGTTCCAACTATCTGTGAAGATGGTGTTACTAGAGGTGGTTCACCTAAATCCTTACGTACTTCTGGTATTTCCTTAAGAACATCATAATACTTGTCCTCAGCCTTCATATCCTTAAGCTGTGAAATCATATTTGAAAGCATTCCACCTGGAACTTGGTATAAAAGTGTCTTAATATTAACGCCCATAACCTTAGGATTTAATAATCCACTCTCTAATGCTTCATCTCTCATTGGTCTAAAGTAATCAGCGATTTCAGCAAGTAAATTCTGATCATATCCAGTGTCATAAGGTGTACCCTTAAAGGTTTCAACCATAACTTCTGTTGCAGGCTGGCTTGTTCCCATTGCAAATGGAGAAATAGCTGTATCAATTACGTCAACACCTGCTTCAACAGCTTTAAGATAAGTCATAGAAGCAACACCTGAGGTATAATGTGTATGAAGCTGAATAGGAATATTTACAGTATCCTTTAATACTCCAATAAGCTCTGTTGCCTTATAAGGAACTAAAAGACCTGCCATATCTTTAATACAAATGGAGTTTGCACCCATATCTTCGATTTTCTTTGTAATGTCTTTCCAATAATCAAGTGTGTATGCATCACCTAATGTATAAGATAATGCAACCTGAGCATGACCTTTTTCTTTTACAGTAGCATTTACAGCACACTGTAAGTTTCTAATATCATTTAAACAGTCAAAAATTCTAATAATATCAATACCATTTGCAATTGATTTTTGAACAAAATATTCAACAACATCATCTGCATAATGACGATATCCTAAGATATTCTGACCTCTAAAAAGCATCTGTAATTTAGTATTTTTAAATCCATCACGAAGTTTTCTAAGTCTCTCCCATGGATCTTCCTTTAAAAATCTAAGTGAAGCATCAAATGTAGCTCCGCCCCAACATTCTACTGAATGATATCCAACCTTATCCATTTTATCAATGATAGGTAACATCTGTTCAGTTGTCATACGAGTAGCAATAAGTGACTGATGAGCATCACGTAATACTGTTTCAGTTATTTGAATTGGTTTCTTTTCCATAATACTACCACCTGTTTCCTTTCAATTTTATAAGAATATAGCCATAAATGTTCCAGCAGCTACTGCCGTACCAATTACTCCTGCTACATTTGGTCCCATAGCATGCATTAGGAGGAAGTTCGAAGGATCTGATTCAGCACCAACCTTCTGTGATACTCTTGCTGCCATAGGAACAGCAGAAACACCTGCAGATCCAATAAGAGGATTAATCTTACCGCCTGTAACCTTGCACATAAGTTTACCAATAAGAACACCTGCTGCAGTACCAAATGCAAAAGCAATAAGTCCTAATGCTACGATTTTAAGTGTATCTAAGTTAAGAAATGCCTCTGCACTAGTTGAAGCTCCTACTGATATTCCAAGTAAAATAACTACAATATACATAAGTGCATTTGACGCTGTTTCTGTAAGCTGTTTAACAACTCCAGATTCTCTAAATAAATTACCTAGCATAAGCATACCAACAAGTGGAGCTGTTGATGGTAAAATAAGACATACAACTATTGTTACAACTATTGGGAATAAAATCTTTTCAAGTTTAGTTACTGGACGTAACTGTTCCATCTTAATAGATCTTTCTTTCTTTGTTGTAAGTAATTTCATAATTGGTGGCTGAATGATTGGAACTAATGACATATATGAATATGCTGCTACTGCTATAGGTCCCATAAGAGCAGTTTGTCCAAGCTTACCAGCTAAGAAAATTGATGTAGGTCCATCTGCACCACCGATAATTGAAATAGCTGCTGCTGCTTTATCATTAAATCCCATGAAAATAGCAATAAAGTATGCTGCATAAATACCAAACTGTGCTGCAGCACCAAGTAAAAAGCTCTTTGGGTTGGCAATAAGTGGACCAAAGTCTGTCATGGCACCAACACCAAGGAAGATAAGTGAAGGTAAAATACTCCATTCATCTAAAACATAAAAATAGTGTAACAAACCACCAACACCATTGGATGCATCCTCAGGATTAAGCATAATATCAGGATAGATATTAACTAATAACATACCAAATGCAATCGGAACGAGTAAAAGTGGCTCATATTGTTTTCTAATTGCTAAGTATAGGAAAACACATGCAACGATAATCATTGCATAGTTACCCCAAGTCAAACCAAAAAAAGCTGACTGGTGGATAAGATTTCCTAATGTGTCTAAAACGTAATCCATCTTTTAACCTCCTAAAGTAGTATTGTTGATTAACGTAATATTAGTTTAATGATGCTAATAATTCTCCAGTTTCAACCATTGAGCCTTCGTTTACGTTAATGCTAGCAATTGTACCATCAGAAGGAGCTTGGATTTCATTTTCCATCTTCATTGCTTCAAGAACTAAGATGATATCACCTTTCTTTACTGAAGCACCTACAGATGCTTTAACTGAAAGAATTTTTCCAGGCATTGGCGCATTAATCTTTACAGCGCCATCATTACCAGAAGCTACTGGAGCCTTTGGTGCAGGTGCTGCTTTTGGTGCTGCAACTGGTGCTGTAGCAACTGGTGCTGTAGCAACCGATCCTGTTTCTTCAACTGTTACGTCATATGCATTTCCATTTACTGTAATTCTATAATTCTTCATAATTGCCTCCGTTATCTTATTCTCTTTACTTTTTTAATTGATCTTACTACAAATCCATCAGAAGATGTTCCGCTTGCCTGTGCAATAGCGGCAGTAATAACTGCAACAAGCTCTAAATCATCACACATCTCTTCGTTTTGAGTAATCTGTGCAATAGCATTATCAACAGCTTGTGTAGTTGTTTTTTCTTTATCTTTATTTGTAAGCTTATTCTGAATTTTCGGAATAAACTTAAACAATGAAATAATGGCAGATATAAGTATAAGAACAACAAAAACTGTAAATAAACCTAATAATGTATTAAGTGCAGCTGTTGACATTTTAGAGCCAAGGGATTTTGAATTATCATCATAGCTTTCAAATGTAATTTCAACAGGTGTAAGTGAACCATTAAAAATTTTAAAACCAAATGTTGCTTTAAGCTGCTCATTTTTACAAATCGCAATCACTTCACAAGTGATTAATCCATCCGAATCTCTTGTAATCTTGGTTTCACCAAATTTTTCAAAATCACCAAGCTTACCATCCTCTGAATATGGAAGATATGATTCAAATGCTCTTTGTACCATACCTGTTTCATTATCAACATAATATTTACAAACATCTTCAGAAACACCAAGGAAGTTAGATGTTAATAACTCCTCTGCATATTTAATAACTGTTGCATCATCTGCAGCTGTAGAGGTATCTTGGGCAAAAGCCAATGTTGTAATAGAAATCATAGATATAAGTAAGGCAGCTAAAAAACGTTTAATCTTTTTCATGACTGTTACCTCTTAAACCGTACCATGCTTTTTGTCAGGACGATCCTCTCTCTTTGAATAAAGCATTTCTAAAGCACCAATAAGATACTTTCTTGTATCGCGGGCTTCGATAATACTGTCAACATAGCCTCTCTTTGCAGCAGAAACTGCACTTGACTGTAAAGTTCTATATTCATCTGCCTTTTCTTTAAGGAATGCTTCCTTATCTGTTGCAGCTTTTAATTCATCCGCATATATAATTCTAACAGCTTCCTTTGGACACATTGTTCCAATCTTTGTATTAGGCCAAGCATAAACTATATCCGCACCTACTGATTTTGAATTCATTGCAACATAAGCACTTCCAAAAGCATGACCAACTACTACATTAACCTTTGGTACTGTAGCGTTTGCAAATGCATAAGTAAGTTTAGCAACTGCTTTAGCAATAGTTTTTTCTTCTTCAATTGTTGCAGCAAAACCTGTTGTATTTGTTAATGAAACAACTGGAATATTAAATGCATCACAGAATTCTACAAATTCAGCTGCTTTTGTAGCACCAGCAGTTGTTAATTTTGCTTCAAATTCAGCAATAACGTTCGTTTCATCATCATAAACCTTAGTTCTGTTTGCTACAGCTCCAACTGTTGCTCCATTGAGTAACATAAAGCCTGTAACCATTTCTTTTGCGTATGAACCTTTAACTTCCATAAAGAAATTATTGTCTGATATGTTGGATAATGCAATCTTAGTATCTTCTGTACAATTTTCAAGGTCTGCGCATGTTCTATTAAGATCATCCACACAATCATTCAATACTTCTTCCTCATTGCTTGATGGAAGAATAGAAATAAGCTGTCTAACCTGTGCTAAAACATCTGATTCACTTCCTGTGAAATCACAAAGACCTGACTCTTCACTTTGATACTTTGCACTTGCTGTATCACATTTGTTTTCATCATTACCATCTAATGCATTTGGAGAATTAACAAATAATTTTCCGTCTTCTGCCATAAGGGTAAAATCTGTAAGTGTAGGAACTATAGAAAGTCCACCACCACATGTGCCAAAAATAGCTGTAATTTGAGGAATAACACCTGATGCTAAAGCCTGCTTTTTGTAAATATCACCAAATGCTTCAAGTGCATCTGTTGATTCTTGTAATCTAAGTCCAGCACAATCAATTAAGCCCACAACTGGAGCTCCAACCTTCATTGCTAAATCATAAATTTTTGAAATCTTTTTAGCATGCATCTCACCAATAGTGCCACCTAAAACGCTTGCGTCTTGACTATAAACATATACTAAGTTTCCGTCAATAACACCATAACCAGTAACAACTCCATCTGCAGGTGTATCTATAGACTGCATATTGAAGTCTGTGCTTCTGGCATTTACCAAGCCGCCAATTTCAACAAAGCTGCTTTCATCAACCAATGCGTTTATTCTGCTCTTCGCTGATTTTTCTGCCAAATTACTCATCATTGAGCCCTCCGTTTTCTGTATATTATGAAAAGATTAGTATTTCTACTAAATCAATTTTCTGCCAATTATAATTTTATATCCTATTGATAAAAATATCAAGTATATTTTAAATAAATTCAGCATTAACCTACTATTTGTTTGCTTAATAATTTTATCGTTTATTTGAATATGTATTTAATTATTTTTTTATTTTATATTATGTTGTTATATATAAAACATAATAAATACTTTTTTTAAGCACCACCAAAAATCATAGCTGTCTGCACCATTCACTGTAATTATTTTTTCAATGTACACAAGCTCGTCATTTACATAGTACTTAATCATTTCAATTTCTTTGCCAACATCCACCGGTGCCTCCATATTTGTATTTAAATCTACGGCATAAGTAACTACATCCTCTTTAGATAGTAACATATTATATTCATTGCCTATGATTTTTGTATCAACTAAAAGTGTTCCTCTATTATTATCTCTTGTAGCTTTATTAACCCATACATCCCTAATTTTAATTGGAGTATTATTAATTGTATGAAATTCATAATTTTCTAATCCATAATTAATAAGGTATTTTGAATCCTGCCATTTATATGTTTTATTATTCGGCCATCCACAGCCAAGCAATGTTACAACAAATCTCCCAGCCTATATTGTTCATTTTCCTTTGCATTAAGCTGCACATCTGTTGCATCATACAAGCAAGCACAAATAGCATGTAATTTACTGTCATAAACCTTTCCATAAATATTAAGGTTTAGATAAAAAAACATTCTATTAGAATAATAAAAGCCAATAATTTACATAGTAAAATTATTGGCTTGTTTTTTAACAAAAATACACATCTCATTGTAAAACACCTTTTTTGTGTAATATATGAATTTAGTAATGAATTTATACCTGAAGTTTTAATTGAACCTCTTCTTTGGCTTCCTCCTGAAATTCTTCATATTTATCTGAAGTAATCTCTGGTAAATCCTCAACAGACTGAACTCCAAATCTTCTAAGAAAATCTTCAGTTGTTCCAAATAATATAGGTCTGCCCGGTGCATCCATTCTTCCAACTTCAGTAATTAGATTGTATTCAATGAGCTTATTAACAGCATGATCACATTTTACCCCGCGAATATTTTCAATTTCAGTTCTTGTGATTGGTTGTTTATATGCAATAATTGATAATGTTTCTAGCATTACATCAGTAAGTATTTGTCTTTTTGGCTGGCTGGCAACTCTAATTAGATAATCATACATTTCTGATTTGGTACACATTTGAAATGCGTTATCTATTTCAATTATCTTAATTCCTCTATTTTCACTTTCATACCTATCCATTAAATTGTTAATTATTTTTTTTGTGGTAGCTTCATCATGTTCAATTGCCTTTGCAATTACACTAACTTCAACAGAATCACCCATTGTAAACAATATTGCTTCTATAGCCGCTTCTATCTTATCGATTTCCATTTTCTTCTCCATTTTGTTAGTTTGCAGTAATTATAATATCTTCAAAGGTATCTTCCTGAGCAATATTAATAATACCCATTTTCATCAATTCAAGTATTGCCAAAAAAGAAACAATAATATGCATTTTTGTATGTTGAGATTCAAGTAGCTTTTTGAAGCTAAATCTCTTATTGGTAATTGCATAATCCTTAATAAATTCAATTTTATCTGGCAAACTTACTTCTTCCTTTTCGATTTTACCAAATTTACTTCTAACAGGATCAACCTTGTCTTCCTGTTTTTTCATAACCATATTGAAAATATCATTTAATTTGTTTAAAGTAACATCCTTTAACAATTTATCTAAATCAACTGGTGCTTCATACTGTAAAACTTCTTCAGGAACAGTAGGCTTTTTAAATAAAGATTTTATGGCATCTTGCTGTTTTTCACGAAGTTCTAATGCCATATATTTGTACATTTTGTACTCTAACAATCTAGCAACAAGCTCATCTCTTGGATCAACCTCTTCACCTTCTTCATTTGTTTCCTTAGGAAGGAGCATTTTTGATTTAATATCCAATAACGTTGCAGCCATAACCAAAAACTCGCTAACTACGTTAAGGTCTTGCTTGTCCATATTGTTAACATATTCTAGGTATTGTTCTGTTATTTCAACAATAGGAATGTCATATATATTTACTTTATTTTTATCTATCAGGTTTAAAAGCAAGTCCAAAGGACCCTCAAACGCCTCTAATTTAACTGGAATTCCCATATTTTCTTCCTTCTTGTTACCTACATAACTTTAAGTCATACTTTCCTATTTTACAAAAATTCCATAAAAAAAGCAATTACATTTTTATTATTTATTGTCGTCAAACTCTATATTCACTATTTCCGGTTTGTTAAATAATCGAAAATGAACTGTATGTGTTCCTATGCCACTTGTAAGTATCATAATGCTGTTTTGAAGTTTATATAATCCATAGGAATACTTAGGAAATAATCTGTAGCTTGTTGATATAACTCCTCCTAGGAATGGTAGCCTTACTATTCCACCATGATTATGTCCAGACAAAACTATATCCGGGGCCAAACAAGAAATTTCTTTAAAGAAATCTGGTTTGTGGCATAAAACAATACTAAAGCCATTATTTCTTTGAAAAATTTTTGAAATTTCTTGAATTTTAGGTCTTGAACTATTTAGCTTTTTATAATATTTTTCCGAAAAAGTTAGTCCACAAATATCTATAGCTTGATTACCTATAAAAATAGTTGACTGTTTGTTATTGAGTATTTTAACATTTGATAAAGCTTTTATTCTGTAAAAATAATCGCAATTATCTGCAATACTATTTTCTATCATTCTAGATTCATGATTACCAAATGTATAATATATTTCATACTTAGTAGAAAGTTTTTCTAGAAAATATACAGCACTTTCATTACATGCATTTTTCTTACCTATAAGCATGTCCCCACAAATAAGTATATATACAGGGTTTATCTCATCAATTTTTCTAATGATTTTTTCAATATATTTTTCTTTTTTAATCGAATGAAAATCAGAAAAAAACACAATATTTTGCTTCTTATCTAATTCAGGTAAACAAATATTATATTTAGTTGTTTTAATGGTATTTACTTCATAAAAACTTCTAATAAGAATAATTAGTAAAGTAAATGAAAATACTACTATAATAAATTTAATATCCATAGGTACCTCAGTTTTCTTTTTTTTTAGATTCTATCACATTTTTGTTGATTTTTAAATAAATCAATATTACTATAATAGTTATCAATGAAAAGAGGATAACATATGAACAAGAAAAAATATATATCTATCGTTTCAAGTATTTTTTTTGCTACTATATTATGCACAATGATTATTTTTTTAATTAAATACCAGTTAGAAATAAAACCTGCAAGTAAGCAAGCAAATAATTCTACAACAACCAATAATGATATAACTGCCAATGTTGAAGAAGAAAGTTCTACAAATGAACTTCCCCTTGATGAACGAAGATACGAAGTTGATGGAAAAACATTTTCACCTAATGATATAATAAAACCATGCAGCTACTACAACAATTCAATTATTTACAACAATAGCAGTTATTTATCTGATGCATATCCCGATTTTATTGTGGACTATTTAGTAAAAGCTAGTGAATTTACAGATGTTGATTCATATATTTCTCAAATTCATCATGCATATACAAGTATTTTTGGTGAATATTTTGTTATCAATAATACAATTAGTAACATAACCATACTTGACGAAACCGAAGTTGAAAAGATGAATATATATTATAATGATACTTTCTTTTCAACAGATGACACTGTTGAAGAAACAAATGATAATTCTTCATCCAATGAATCCAAAGAAACTTTAGAAGTGCCAATGGACGATGCAAACAATGATGATACTATAAACAATGATTTCGATTCTACAAATGAAATTAATTACCCTTTTAATATTCAATACGCAGTTTTAGTTGAATCCCAATGTTTCATTCAGTACACCGACGCCAAGCTTTCCCAAGAAATGAAAACTGACAGTGAAACTGAATATTTCATTTGTTACTATGCCGAAAATACGTGGTATATAGACTATCTGTACACAGATTATTACTTCTATAACTAACCACATACATACTTAAAGTGCACATTGTTTTATTACCTTAAGCAGATTATATATATAGTCTGCTTTTTTTATGTCTTTTTCTGCAACTATATGAAAATTCCTTATCATACATCGCCATAACCTCATTATTTTCTCCTCCCACTACCTTT
>CAZNKR010000024.1:0-14672 GCA_964573715.1 uncultured Roseburia sp.
GAATTTGCAATTATTAGAGTTGGATGGGGTAATAACTTAACATATCAAGATGACATTACAGCCATAAGAAACATGCAGGAATGTGAAAGATTAGGTATACCATATGGTGTTTATCTTTATTCTTATGCATTGAATTTAACGGAAGCACAAAGTGAAGTTGAACATACCCTTAGAATGATAAATGGATTTAATCCCACCCTAGGAGTGTTTATAGACATAGAAGACACAAAATATTATAACGAGCATGGTTTTCCTACAAATGAAATGCTTAATAATATAGCTATATTATTTAACGAGAAGATTACAGCAGCAGGATATATTTCTGGTACATATGCAAATAGCAGCTACTATAAAAATCATCTTACAAGTACAACATTGAATAATTATACTAAATGGCTTGCAGAGTGGTATACTGATTATAAATATTTTGGACAGTATAAGTTTTGGCAATATTCTAGTAAGGGTAGTATTGAAGGAATATCAGGAAATGTAGATATGGACGTAATGTTTATTAATTAGATATGATATTTTAAAATACATAGTGGAGGATTTTGATGAGTGTAGTTGTTTTACAGAGTATATTAGTTAGCGTTGTCATGCTCATAAGCAGTTTTCTTGCAGGAAATCTGCTTATGGAAATTTTAAAAAAAGAGACCTTTTCTTTTGCCCGTTCCATAGTCTATGGTTTCGTTGTGACGTATGCTATGTTTAGTATTGTGGGAATGCCTTTTATTTTAAAACAAATGAAATTTTCGTGCTTTTTTTATTTGTTTCTATTTTTGTGGCTGATTTTAATAGTGGTATCTTTAGTTGTTCTAATAACTAGGAAATCTCTTTTAAAATACAGCTTTTTTAATGAGCGAAAAATCAATATTTTTTTTATTATTGCTGTGGTGATGATTTTGGGACAGGCGTTTCTTAGCAGTTATTTATATCACACAGATTTAGATGATGGGTATTTTGTTACTGCTTCATTAAGTGCAATAGAAAAAGATGAAATTAATTTAGATGGTAATTACATATATCTAGGGGATTACAGTATTAATGATAGTGTTAGACCAGAGTTTTCCAGCTGGGAGATTTTTATTGCTTTTATAGCAAAGCTTTCAAATGTTCATCCTGCGATATTAGATCACAGCATTTTACCTTTCGTATTTATTCCATTGTGCTATTTGTCATTATACATACTGGCATCGGCTCTTTTTAAAGATAAAAATAAAGCATATATCTTTTTAATTGTATATGCATTACTAAATATTTTTAGTGGATATTCCTCATATACTGCCGGAGCTTTTTTAATACTTAGAATATGGCAGGGAAAAGCTATGATGGTTAATTTTGCTTTTCCGTTGTTGCTTTCATCCTGCGTGGAAATATATTTCAATAGAGATGATAAGTCTACGTGGATTAATAATTTATTAATATGTTTTTCAGGAGCCATGATGACCGTGGTTGGCGTATATCTTATGCCTATATATTATTTTGTCATAGGGATGCCATTAATAATTAAAAAATTATTTGATAAAGACAAAAAAGTATTTTTACTTATTAGAAATGCTTTTCTAACCTTGATTCCAACGATTTGTTTGCTTATCTATGTTTTTTTTAAAACAGTTACTTCTCAAGTAGGTGTTAATTATCTTAGTAAAGAACCTCCAAAGTGGAATAAGGTTATAATGCTGTTTCGTGGTGAAGGATTAATCTTGGCATTATTTATTGTTTCTTTGTTGGCTTTGGCATTTATGAAGGAGCATAAAACAGAGAAGCTGTTGATAATTGGAATGACTGTTTTTCATCTTTGTACTTTTTTCAATCCTTTGTTGTGTAATTTTGTTTCTCAAAAAATAACGGGAGTTGCAGTTTACTGGAGATTGTTTTGGTTATTACCTTTTTATTTGGTAATTGCATATTCTGCCGCAGAGTTCATTAATATTAGCAAGGCAAAATTGGTGCAATTTACGGCACTAGTTTCAGTAGCAGTGATTATCATATTTTGTGGAGACAATATTTATAAAGAGGGTGAATATTTTACGGAACATAAAAATGAATATAAGCTTCCAGATAATTTGATTAAAATAGCAAAGTACTTTTCAGATGAGAAATATGAAAATATGACGATATTGCTGCCTGAAGGATATTCTGATAAAATACGCCAATATACGTCAAAGGTAAATGTGGTTTATTCAAGAAAGATGTCTAGTAATAAAGATATAATTCATGAAACAGAAATTTCATATATGAATTTGTATGATAAAGTATATAAAGAGAAAAATATATCTGGAGAGGAATCTTTAGACGCATTACATAAACTTGATGTAGATTATATTTGCACTGAAAATGAAATAGTATATAATGGTAATGCGTTGCAATTTGATAGAATGATTGGACGATTTTATATATACAAATTCAATTAATTACAGGAGGACATTATGTCATACTTAACTGACTACAATAATTGGTTACAAAATCCATATTTCGACGAGGCTACAAAAGCTGAATTGTTATCCATTAAGGATGATGATAAAGAAATTCAGGATAGATTTTACAAAAGCCTTGAGTTTGGTACTGGCGGACTAAGAGGAATCATTGGTGCAGGAACTAATAGGATGAATATATACACTGTTAGAAAGGCTACTCAGGGATTAGCTAATTTTATTCTTAAGGAAGGTGGCAAAGATAAGGGCGTTGCTATTGCATATGATTCAAGGAGAATGTCTACAGATTTTGCTAAAGAGGCGGCCCTTTGTTTAAATGCAAATGGTATTAAAACATATGTTTTTGATAGCCTAAGACCAACACCGGAATTATCATTTGGAGTAAGAACACTTGGATGTATATCTGGTATTGTTATTACAGCAAGTCACAATCCAGCTGAATACAATGGTTATAAGGTTTATTGGGAAGATGGTGCTCAAATTACTTATCCAAAGGACGAGCTTATTATCAAGGAAGTTGCAGCGGTAGATGATTATGCTGATGTATTAACAATGGATAAGGATGAGGCTATAAAAAAAGGATTATATAATATTGTTGGTAGTGAAATTGATGATAAATATATGGAGGAGTTGAAAAAACAGTCAATTCATCCTGAAATCATTAGAGAAGTTGCAAAGGATATCAAGATTGTTTATACACCCCTTCATGGAGCAGGTAATGTTCCAGTACAAAGGGTATTAAAGGAATTAGGCTTTAAAGAGGTTTATGTGGTTTCTAAGCAGGAGCAGCCTGACGGAGAATTTCCAACGGTGAGTTATCCAAATCCTGAAGATCCAAAAGCATTTGAACTTGCACTTAAACTTGCAAAGGAAGTAGATGCAGATATTGTTTTGGCTACTGATCCAGATGCAGACAGATTAGGCGTATATGCTAAGGATACGAAAACTGGGGACTATGTAAGCTTTACTGGAAATATGTCAGGAATGCTTATTGCCGAATATATATTAAGAGAAAAAAAAGCAAAGGGTATTTTGCCTAACAATGGAGCATTGGTGAAAACTATTGTTACTACAAATATGGCAGATGTTATTGCCAAGGATTATGATGTTAAGCTTATTGAAGTGCTTACTGGTTTTAAATATATTGGTGAACAGATAAAATTGTTTGAGGAAAATCATAATTATGAATATGTTTTTGGACTTGAAGAAAGCTATGGATGTTTAGCTGGAACATATGCAAGAGATAAAGATGCTTGTGTAGCGGTTATGATGCTTTGTGAAGTGGCGGCATGGTGCAAAAAAAACAATATGACATTATGGGATAATATGCTTAAGATATATGAAAAGTATGGTTATTTCAAGGAAGGACTTGAGTCTATTACTATAAAGGGAATGGATGGAGTCTTAAAGATTAAAGAAATAATGAGTAATCTTAGAAAAAATCCACCACAAAAGATTGGTGATTTTAAGGTTTTAGCAGTGAGAGATTATGACAGAAGTATTAGATTAGATATGGTATCAGGAATAGAAAGTAACCTTGATTTACTAAAGTCAAATGTACTTTACTATGAATTAGATAATGATTTTTGGTGTTGTGCAAGACCATCAGGAACAGAGCCGAAGATTAAGTTCTATATGGGTGTAAAGGGTAAAACATTAGCAGATGCAGATGAGCTTTTAGAAAGCCTAAGAGCTGCCCTAATGAGCATTGTAGATTAGTAATTTTACTGTAAATTAAATATATTAGAAAGTATAGAGAAAAAAGCATGAACGTATATGGTGTAATTATGGCAGGCGGTGGAGGAACAAGATTCTGGCCACTTAGCAGACAGAGTAGACCTAAACAGTTACTTAATTTAAGTGGCAAGGACTTAATGATTAATGAAACTATTGATAGAATTAGTAGTGTTATTCCGAAAAAGGATATTTTTATAGTTACTAATAAATTGCAGTTTGAGGCTATGTACGATGCTACAAAACTCAGAATTAGAGAAAATCATATACTTAAAGAGCCTACTGGACAAAATACTGCGGCATGTATTGGCTATGCAGCAATGGAGATTATTAAAAAATATGGTGATGGTGTTATGTGTATTTTTCCATCAGACCACTATATTAAGGATGAGCTGACTTTTTCAAATATACTAGAAAAGGCTATCCATATAGCTACAAATAAAGATGTTTTGGTTACTATGGGTATTGCTCCCACATTTCCTGCTACAGGCTATGGCTATATTAGATATTTAAAATGTGATAATGTTTCTAAACCAGTAATAGAATTTAAGGAAAAACCAGATTTTGATACAGCTAAAAAATATGTTGAGAGTGGAGAGTATGCATGGAATAGTGGCATGTTTGTTTGGAAGGCATCCCTGATTTTGGAAATGTTTAAAATCTATCTTCCAGAGATTTATGAATGTCTTATTCGTATAGGAAACTCTATGAATACCAGTGATGAAATTAAAACCATTGATAATATTTATCCTAAAATACCAAGTATATCCATTGATTACGGCATAATGGAAAAAGCGAACAATGTTGAGGTTATTCCAGCTAGTTTTGGATGGAATGATGTAGGAAGCTTTGATAATCTTGATGCAATATATGAAAAAGACCATAATGGAAGCATAATAAAAGGGGAATATATTGGTGTAGAGAGTGCTGGTTGTGTGATTATGGGTAAGGATAAGTTGATTTGTACAATTGGCATGAAAGATACTATAGTGGTGGATACAAAGGATGCAATATTGGTTTGTGATAAATCAAAAGCTCAGGATGTAAAAAAGGCAGTAGATATATTAAAAGAAAAAGGTTATTATAAGTATATCTAAATCTTAGGAGACCTAGTATGAAGTGTATAGTTCTAGCAGGTGGTACTGGCGACAAGATGTGGCCATTATCCCGTAGGGATTACCCAAAGCAGTTTATGAATATTAAAGAGGATAGATCTTTGCTTCAAGAAACTATTGGTAGAAATCTTTCTTTATGTGAAGAATTTTTTATTATGGCCAATATTAGTCACAGCTTTATTGTGGAAGGTCAGATGAAAGCTTTTCAGGGATTGAAGTACAGATGCTTTTATGAACAGACAGGTAGAGGAACAGCACTACCTGTTATTTTGGCGGCTTTATGCTGTAATCCTTCGGAACTATTGTTTGTAATTAATTCGGATCACTTCATTAATGGTAATGGCTATCAGTCTCAGGTAGTAGAGGCAATGGAATTGGCAAGAAATGGATTAACAGCAACCTTTGTAGCAAAGGTTAGTAATCCTCATTCTAATTTTGATTTCTTTAGCAAGAAAGATGACGAATATGAATTTATTTTTCATAAGGATGCAAAAATAGACAAAGAAAACTATTTAGTAAATACAGGTTTATTTATTACCACTGCTGGAGAACTTCTTAGACAGGTTTGTGGATTAGACAGTAGTTATTATGAAAAAGTTCTATCTATTAGAGAAAGCATTAAACCATCGTCTAGAACTATTAATATTCCTGAGGTTGATATTGAAAGCAAAAGTATTGAGAGCATCCTATATAAGGATATGGTTAATAAAAAAATATTACAGACTGAATTTGAATGGATGGCTATTGACTCTTTTAAGGTATTTGAAGATTATAAGCTCTCAGGATATAAAAAGAATACTTTACAAACAGAATGTAAAAATATTTCCATTATCAATAGAAGTGATAAAAGACTTGTGGTTGCAAATGATGTAAGTAATATTGATATTGTTGCAACGAATGACGCAGTATATGTTACAAGTAAAGAAAAATCTGGTGAGATAAAAGATATTATTATGCAAAACAAGGAGTTTGAAAGCTTCTTTATGCATGACGATGTTACATATAGACCTTGGGGATATAGAGAAATCCTTAAAATGGAAAGTGATTTTATGGTTAGAAAAGTGGTTATTTTTCCAGGCTGTGAGATTGATATTCACAAACATACAAGCCGTAGTGAGCATTGGTCTGTAATTGACGGACGATTACTAGCTACAATAAATGAAAAGACCACATATATAGAAAAAAATATGAGTGGATTTGTTCCAATAGGAACTACACATGGACTAGCAAATGATTCTGAAGAAAATGTTGTTATTATAGAAGTAAGTGTTGGTAATAAGCTTAACGAGAATGATTTTATTTCTATAACAGATTCAGAAGAAGGATATTCAAACAATATATCAAGGGAACTAGTAAAGCTTGAGCCAGCTTTTAAGGATTATATATGGGGCGGAACAAAGCTTAGGGATATATATGGTAAAAAATGCGATTACGACAAGATAGCAGAAAGCTGGGAATTGTCAGCACATGAATCAGGAAACAGCATTATAGCATCTGGAAAATATAAAGGAAGAACCTTTAGCGACTATATTGATAAGCTGGGTTTTAATGGCCTTGGATGGAAGGTTGAGGCTTTTGATAGATTTCCTATTTTAATTAAATTTATAGATGCGTTAGAATCTTTATCTATTCAGGTTCATCCGGATGATGAGTATGCACTTAAAAACGAGCATGAGCTTGGTAAAAATGAGATGTGGTATGTTATGGAAGCCAGTGATGATGCGGCTATATATCTTGGACTTAATAAAGATATGACAAAGGATGAACTTAACAAAAAGATTAATGACAACACTATATTAGAGGATTTAAATAAGATAAAGGTAAATAAAGGTGATGTGTATTTTGTAAATGCAAAAACCATACACGCAATTGGAAAAGGGGTAATGGTTTGTGAGGTTCAGCAAAATTCAAACTGCACATATAGACTATATGATTATAATCGTACTGACAAGTTTGGAAAAAAGAGACCGTTACATCTCAAAAAAGCATTAGATGTTGCTAATTTAAACAAATTAAGTGAACAAAATAGTAAGTTTGACATAGAGAAGCATATTGGATATAATTCTATGATACTTGCAAGGTGTAAGTACTTTGAATGCATAAAATACGATATATTCAGCGAAACTGTTATTATGATGGATGATGTATCCTTTAAGTCTATTATTATTTTGGCAGGAAAAGGTATAATAGAAGATAGCAGTAATTCTTTCGAATTTAACCAAGGTGATAGCTTTTTTGCACCAGCAGGCAATAATAAAATAAAGATAATAGGAATGTGTACAGTACTTGTTACACATATTTAGGAGAATACTATGAAACTAGCAATTGACCTTCTTTGGGTAAAACCTAAATGCAACGGAGGGATTGAGTCATATATACGAAACCTTTTAGATGGATTTATGGCAAGAAGTGATGATAATGAATACGTTTTATTTTGTGCTAAGGATAATGCAAAGTCCTTTGATGAATATCTTTCGGATTCAAGATTTACCATGCATATTTGTGATATTTCGGCATTTGATGTGGGAAAACGTATTATTTGGCATAATAGACATTTTAATAAGCTGCTTGTTAGTTTAGGCATTAAGAATTGCTTTATGCCAGTTTACTGCAAGCCACTTAGAAGATGTAAAAAGGTGAAGTATGTGACCACTATTCATGATTTACAACAGCTCCATTTCCCGGAATACTTTTCTAAGAAAAGACGTATGTGGATGATGTTTGCCTGGAAACGCACAGTAAAGACTTCAGATTGTGTTGTTGCTATTTCAGAATGGGTTAAAAAAGATATTGCAACAAATTTTGGAAATTCGGACACTAATATAGAGACGATACTTAATCCTATTGTTATAAACAAGGGCAGCGAAGATTTTTCTAAGATTTCAAAGGCATATGGTATTGTTAAGGATAATTATTATTTTGTTTTATCTTCAATGTTTAAGCACAAGAACATTATTACAGCCATTAAGGTGATTGAAAAGATAGTAAAAGAAGGGTTGGATTTGCCAAAGAAGCTTGTGATTGCAGGTATTAGCGAGTCTGACGAAAATAGAATAATAACCTATATAAACGAACATGGATTAAAGGATTATTGCATTTTAGCGGGATTTGTTTCAAATGAAGTTCGAAATACATTGTTTGAAAACAGCTATGCATTCCTTTTTCCAAGTGTATTTGAGGGCTTTGGTATGCCTGTAGTTGAAGGCCTTATGTTAGGTAGCAGGGTTATTACTACAAAGTGTACCAGTATTCCAGAAGTATCAAAGGGAAAAGCATTTTATGTAGATGATCCTTATGATGTAGATGAATGGATAGGGAAGCTAAAGCAGATTAAGGATACACCAAAGTTTGCATTAGATTTTCCTGAATATGAAAAGTCCTATGTAGCAGGTGAATATATCAAGGTATTTGAGAAATACTTTGTATAAACAAGAGGAATAATATGGATTTACTTACAAAGATCCCCATCATTGTACTTAATTACAATGATTATGAAACAGCGGTTAGCTTTCTTAATCACTTCAAAGAAAATTTAAAAGATGTAGCCAGTTTGATTTTTATAGATAATGGCTCTACAGATGATTCCTTTGAACGTATAATAAAGGATTTTAGTACACTGGGACATTTTATTAAAAATAGTGATAATCATGGATATGGAAGTGGCAACAATATTGGACTTAATTGGGTATATAGCAATGTATCTACTAGTAAAGTCATTGTTACAAATCCAGATGTTATTATTAGTGCTGATGCCATTTGTATGTTGGCAAATGCAATGGACTCAGATAGAACAGTTAAGATTGCTTCACCTATTATGGTTGATACAAATGGCAAACGTCAAATTACAGCATGGAAGTTACCAGGATTTTTTAGAGAAACCTTTGCTTCGTTGTATCTTATGAATCACTTATTTAAGCTAGACAAAAATGTTTATGCTCACGATATTTATAGTGGAGAAAAAGCCTATGTGGAAGCGGTGAATGGCTCGCTATTCATGGCGGATTTAGCTGCTTTTTATGAGGTGGGGTTCTTTGATGAAGATACCTTCCTTTATTGTGAAGAGAACATTTTAGGCTACAAGATGAAGCTTAGAGGATATAAAGAACTACAGCTTAATACTTGTTCTTACATTCATGCTCATAATGCTACAATAGGAAAGATATATAAGAAAAAAGCTATAAGATATAAGCTTTTATGTGACAGCAAAAGGATATATCTTAAAAAATATAAAAAAGCCGGAGCTGTTAGAATGTGCATATTTAATATAGTTTCATCAATTGGACTTTTAGAAAGAAAACTCGGAGCACTTTTTAGTTGATTAATTACCCTTATGGTAGTATTATACTGAATGAAACTATTCTCACCGAGTGCAGGAGTGAAGATAGAAATGATTAAAGATAATCAAAAGTATTTTAATAGATTACATTTATTTTTAGATATTTTGCTTTTTATGCTTTCATATGTGGAAGCATGGCATTTAAAATTTAATACATCGCTTTTTGATGGCTATAGAACATTGTCATATAAGGATTATATGTTGGCACTTATTTTTATTGTTCCAGGATATCTTATTTTATATATGGCATTTCATTTATATACACCAAAGCGTGTGCAGGGCAGAAGGTATGAGATTGGCAATATTATTAAAGCCAATGCTTTAGGAGTTCTCATTATCCTTACTGTTCTTTTTGTGCTTAGACATGTAGATTTCTCTCGAGAGATGATTTTTATATTCTTTGTAGTAAATACCGCTAATGGCATTATTATGCGTATGCTTTTACGTTTTGTTTTACGTTCTATTAGAAATCAGGGCTTTAATCAAAAGCATATTTTACTTGTAGGATACTCAAGAGCTGCGGAAAGCTTTATTGACAGAGTGAATTCCAATCCTCAATGGGGATACATTATTCGCGGAGTGCTTGATGACAATATTGAACGAGGAACTATGTACAAGGGCGTTAAGGTTATTGGTAAAATAGAAAATTTATCAGTTATTTTACCAGAAAATAGGCTAGATGAGATTGCTATTACCCTAGGAATAGAAGAATACAACAAGCTTGGAAGTATTGTTAGCGCATGCGAAAAGAGTGGAGTTCATACAAAGTTTATTCCAGATTATAATGGTATAATACCTACAAAGCCATATACTGAGGACCTTTTAGGGTTACCAGTTATTAATATTAGATATGTTCCACTTACAAACACCATAAATGCCCTTCTTAAAAGGACTATGGATATTGTAGGCTCACTAGTTGGTATTATTATTACCTCTCCTATTATGCTTATAGTTACGATTTTAATAAAGACTACTTCAAAAGGACCACTTATTTTCAAACAGGAAAGAGTAGGACTTCATAACAAGAACTTTAATATGTACAAGTTCCGTTCTATGGTGCAGCAAAAGGCATCTGAAGAAAAGAAGGAGTGGACCACTAAAAACGATCCACGAGTTACATCAATAGGAAGATTTATTCGTAAGACAAGCATTGACGAGCTGCCTCAGCTCTTTAATATACTTATTGGAGATATGAGTCTAGTTGGTCCAAGACCAGAAAGACCATTCTTTGTTGAAAAGTTTAAAGAAGAGATACCTAGATATATGGTAAAACATCAGGTAAGACCAGGTCTTACAGGATGGGCTCAGGTCAATGGACTTCGTGGAGATACGTCTATAAAAAAACGTATTGAATACGATTTATACTATATTGAAAACTGGACTATTGGATTTGACATTAAGATAATTTTCTTAACCTTTTTTAAAGGCTTTGTAAATAAAAATGCTTACTAGTCAAGTAGAGAGGAAATAATATGAGCAACTTGTTTGATGAAACACAAGAGATTGACATGATTATAGATAGATTAGAAGGATATAAGGATGAAGCAGATGATTTAGAGGATATTACTGATACCTATGATTTAGAAGATTTCAGGGTGGATACTGATGGTATAGAGGATATTCTAAATGAAGAGGAGAAGGACAAAAAAAAGAAAACTCGACGTACTGTAGGAAAGTCTTTTTTATTAGCTGGTGAGCTTGTTGTCATTATGGTTATGTCCCTAGCTTTGGCACTTTTAGTTATTCCTAATTCTAAGTCTATGCTTGTTAATTCATGGCTTGGTAGATTTGTCATTAAAATGGTTGTTTCAGACAGTGAATATAACAATATTTTAGATACCAATTATGACAGAGATAATATGTCAGCAAATGATGGTGTAAACCTTGAAGCTTTAGAGGGATATAACAATATCGCACTTTTTGGACTTGATTCTAGATTTGATGAGTTAGATTCAGGAGTTCGAAGTGATACAATTATAGTTGTAAGTATCAATGAGGAAACAAAAGAAGTTAAGATGTGTTCTGTATACAGAGATAATTATCTTCGTGTTGTTAAAAATGATGGAAGCTCATTTTATGGCAAGGTTAATTCAGCATATGCTTATGGTGGACCTGAAGCTGCGGTTAAGACGCTTAATGAAAACTTTGATTTAAATATTACTGACTATGCAGCAGTTAATTTTTATGGTATTGCCAATATTATAGATATGTTAGGCGGCATTGATCTTACAATTACAAGCTCAGAGCAGCATTGGATCAATCAGTATCTTACAGAAACACGTAAGATTACAGGTATGTCTGCTCCAGATGTTTCCTCATATGGACAAGTTCACCTAAGTGGACTTCAGGCAACAGCATATTGTCGTATTAGGTATACAACATATTTTGCTCCAGATGGTACTAGAATAAATGATGATTTTGGTAGAACTGCAAGACAGAGATTTGTTATTGAACAGTTAGTTCAAAAGGCAAAGAACGCTGGTATTAGTAAGGTTTTAGACCTTGTGGATGAAGTTTTTAATGGTAATACCCAGCTTATTAAAACTAGTATTCCATATGATGATCTTTTAGATATGATTCCAGTATTAATGGATTTTAATATTACTGGTTCAGCTGGCTTCCCAACTACACTTACTTGTCCAGATGTAAGCTATACAAATGGTGAAAGCTCAGTAGTAGCACAGGGATTTTCATACAATGTTAAAAAGATGCACCAATTCTTATTCGGTGATTATGGTTATTCACCATCAAAGACTGTACAAGGAATTAGTGAGTCAATATATGGTATCACTCACGTTGAAGAAGTAACTCTTCCTGAGGATGCAACAGATAATAAAACAATTGATTAGTTAGGTGGAATTATGAGTAGAGAAGACAAAGAACTAGATATTATTTCTAACAAAAAAGGCAATAAGCATTCATACAGTTATGATGAAGATATGGATTATGAAGAATATGTTGTAAAAGATGCTGATGAAGTATATGAGCAGGAAAAAAATGCTAGAAAGAATAAAAGACAGAAAAAAAAGAAGAAAAAGAGAAAGAAGATAGCTCTTCTTATTGGTGAAGCTTTTGCTATTATCATTTTATCCTTTATTCTTATTATGCTATTGGTTCCAAATTCCAAGCAATGGCTGCTTAGTACACCTGTTGGAAAGTTTTTAATCCAATTAGTAATGTCAGAGGATGACTATGACAATATACATGACAAGGATTTTAATAGAAATGATGTAGATGTAAATGGTGGATTAGATACTTCGGCTATGGAGGGCTACTACAATATTGCTCTATTTGGCCTTGATTCAAGAGCAGATGAGCTTGAGCTAGGTGTTAATTCCGATACAATCATTATAGCTAGTATTCATGAGAAAACAGGTGAGGTTAAGCTTTGCTCTGTATATCGAGATAGCTGGGTTAGATGTGCACAAGCGGATGGCGGTTTTAGTTATAGCAGAATAAATAGTGCGTATATCAATGGTGGACCACAAGCTGCAGTTAAAACCTTAAATGCAAATTTTGATTTAAATGTTAGTGATTATGTATCTATTAATTTTACTGGACTTGCCAATATTATAGATATGTTTGGCGGCATTGATATTAATATTTCAGCAGATGAGATGTACTGGATTAATCAGTATTTGACTGAAACTCGTAAGGTTACAGGAATCTATGCACCAGATGTATACAGCTATGGTGATGTACACTTATCAGGATTACAGGCTGTTGCTTTTTGCCGTATTAGAAAGGTACAATTTACAGATGAGGATGGAGCTGTATACAATAATGATTTTGGTCGTACAGCAAGACAAAGAAGAATCATTATGAAACTTGTAGATTTGGCTAAAAATGCTGGATTATCACAGGTAATGGATGCTGCAAATGAAGTATTTTATGGTAGTGAAAGGCTTATATATACAAGTATTCCATATGATGAAATTCTTGATTTGATTCCAACACTTTTAAATTTCTCAATTACGGATTCGACAGGATATCCATACACTTTTGATACACCAGAAATAGTATATGCAGGTGATGAAGTGATAAAGTATCCTGTATGTATTGCTGGTTTGGGATATAATAACTACAAGATGCATTATTTTTTATTTAATAATAAAAACTATAAACCATCTGATACTGTAAAAATGATAGACAGTGCACTTTATGGAATTTTGGGATATCCAGAAAAACGTTTAGATGGTGATGAGAATATAAACTTGGATTAATAAACGGTTATAGGCGTAGCCAAAGTATGATGTGGATTTTGACTAAGTATGATATGAATTTTGACTAAGGAAAAGGTTGTAGGTTGATTCTGAATTTTATTTTTTTGATACAATTAATTGTATTTAAAGAACGAGGGATTGAATGGAAGATAACGTAAATTTTGTGTTTTATACTGATGCTGAGGAAGAAGACCCTGATAAGCGTTGGATGTTTATGGAAAATGTAAGACTTGACCATGAACGTGAAGCGCTAGAAGAGGAAAGAGCTAGGTTAACAAAAGAAAAAAAAGAATTTGAACGTCTAAAAAATGCCAAGGAAAGTGAGCTTGCTATTAAAGAAAAGCAGCTCATGAGACAAAAGGATCTTTTTGACAAACAATGGGGCGTTGTTGAAAAAGAACTCTATCGTATTGCCAATGACAAGGAACGTATTTCTAGAGAAAAAGCATATATTGAAAGAGAAAAAACAGCCTTAAGGATTGAACAAAATAAAGCAAATAAAAACTTCGTTGTAAAAAACGGAGCTTTTTTCGTGGGCGTAAATAATGAAGCTTCCTTGAAAAAACGTTATCGTGATTTAATGAAGATATATCATCCAGATAGTGGTAATGGTGATGAAGCTACTTTATTATACATAAATAAAGAATATGATAATTTAAAGAGACATTTTGGGTTAATTAATTAATTTTTTTGTATTGATTAAATAAATAAGCCATGTCAGACTAAATCTATGGAATCAGTTTTGAGTTTTTATAAAAGTGAGTATTAATTCAGATGCTCAAAATATGCAATTGGTTGAATCTAATGAAGAGAATGTACAGGTGAATTA
>CAZNKR010000024.1:14772-28713 GCA_964573715.1 uncultured Roseburia sp.
AAAAAAATTATTAAGTGAAATCAATAGTTTTGAATTTCAAAAAATAGCATTTGAAATGATTTGTGAAGCATTAGATAATGAGGTGCAGGTATATTATGATTCAAGATCAACACAGATAGTATATGTTACGACACCTAGAGGCAGTAGAGTACAAACTTATTATGATTTAGATGAAACATTATTGCCATATAAAAGACAACAAGTTAATGAAGAATTGGCTAGACAGTACGGAATGACAATTGTTTCACAGGGAACGGCAAAGTATAATTGCCATTCATATGCATGGTATTCCACTTTGACAACAAATAAGAACTGGATGAATTATCCTTCTCCATATATGACTGATGGTAGTTATTCAAGAGTGTATTCAGGCAATGGAAATAATATTGCTTATAATTATGGATTTTCAAGTGGAGATAAAGTTTATTATGCAAATAATACCCATTCGGCTATTTTGGCAAATTCGCCAAATGGTGAACCTGTGTTAAATCAATATGTATACTCAAAGTGGGGTGAATATGGAGTCTTTAAACATAAAATAGGATATGTATTATCAAGTTATGATACCTCAAACATAACAATATGGAAAAGAATAAACTAATTTATTTGTATTAATTTTAGAGTGAAATTAATAATTTTTGAGAAGGAGATTAGTATGAAAAAAAGAACAGTAATATTTACAATGGTTATAGCAATGACAGTAGGTTTATCAATATGTGGATGTGGTGACAAAACCACATCTAATACCAGAACCACAAATGATAACACCACCAAAAATACAATAAATGATGCAATAGAAAATACAACTAATCCTCTAGAGGGTTGTAATGATAGGGAATTGGTTAAAGCCATATTAGATTCTAGTTCATTATTAGAACAGATTACAATTTTAGGTGGCCCTGATGAAAAGCCTTATGATGGTGTAAATCAACCTTTTGAATTATTATATTCTAAATGCCCTGAGTATAAAGAACTTTGGGATAGAGGAAATGCAAATGAGGCATTTTTAGAGTATGGGTTAGTACTTCTAGAGAATAATGAGACGTCAACTAATATAAATTCTATTGAGTTTCAAAAGGTGGCTTGTACAACAATACTTGAAAAGTTTTATTCAGACATAGAAATAGAAAGCTATGTTGATGAATCAGGAGAATATCATTTTTCGGTTAATGAAGAGGTAGGAACAACAAAAGAATAAACTTGAACGAAGTTTTTTTAAAACTTCCACTTTTTCTTCACTTTAAGTACACACTTTTTACACAATTTATTTTTATTATATAGACCATAAGATATGAATTTCAAGGAGGTCAATATAATGAACGAAGAAAATACATTTACACCACAGCCTACAATGGTAGAGCCACAGCCTACAGTAGTAGAGCCACAACCTACAGTAGTTGAGCCACAACCTACAATGGCAGAGCCACAACCTACAGTAGTTGAGCCACAACCTACAATGGCAGAGCCACAGCCTGAAAGCTATAATTTCTATAATATTCCACAAGGCGAAATGAATCAATCTTCTGATTTGAATAATAATCAAAAGGTGAAAAAGAGCAAAGCCAAGAAGGTTAAAATTAAAAAAGTAAAGAAACCAGTTACTATGGGTAAGGTTTTTGCATCATGTATAGCTTGTGTTTTAGTTGCGGTACTTATAAATTCAGCAGTTTTATATGGTGTTCTTAATTATACTGATTGGGGTAAATCCAAGACCACAAGTAACAATGGTTATGTTATTCAAAGTACATTATCCACAGCGGGTACATCTACACAGACAGATAAAACCTCTACAAATACAGATGGTACATACACAGTAGCCCAGATTGCTCAGATGGTTATGCCATCAGTAGTTGCCATTACAAATACATCAATTGTTGAGCAGAATTACAATCCATTCTATAGTGGTGGAACATATCAGGTGCAAGGTGCTGGATCGGGTATTATCATTGGACAAAATGATACAGAACTTCTTATTGTAACAAACAATCACGTTGTAGAAGAATCAGTTAGTCTTTCTGTACAGTTTACTAATGACGTTTCAGTTGATACAGCATACGTAAAGGGTACAAGCTCAAAGAGTGATATTGCCATTGTTGGTATAAAGCTTGATGATATAGATACAGATACACTTGCAGCTATTAAAATTGCTACTCTTGGAAGCTCAGATGATATGTCTGTTGGTGATGGTGTAGTAGCTATAGGTAATGCTTTAGGATACGGACAGTCTGTTACTGTAGGATATGTAAGTGCCTTAAATAGAACTATTACTGTAGATAATAATGATATGACTGTTATTCAAACAGATGCAGCTATAAATGGTGGTAACAGTGGTGGAGCCCTTATCAATATGAAGGGTGAAGTTATTGGTATCAATGTTGCAAAGTCTAGTAGCTCAAGCTCATCATCTTCATCTGTAGAAGGCATGGGATATGCAATACCACTTTCAGATGCTCAGTCAGTAATTGAAAATCTTATGAATCAAGAGACAAGAACTCAGTATTCTGATGATGAGAGAGGATATCTTGGAGTAAGTGCTATTACTGTTGATTCACAGACTTCATCAACATATGATTTACCAGAAGGAGCTTATGTTAGAAGCGTAGTTGAAGATAGTCCGGCTGATAAGGCAGGTATTATAGCAGGAAGTGTTATTACATCCATTAATGATAATGAAGTATCTACAGCAGATGAACTTGTAGAAGAGCTTTCTTATTATACAGCAGGTGATACTATTACTATAACAGCTTCTGTACCAAGTGATAGAGAGTATGTTGAAAAAACCTATACAATAAAACTTACATCAAAGTCAATTTTTGATTAATATATTTTAGGTAAATAATATAAAGAATCCTTTCTTTTGTTGAACCATCTACCCAAAAGTCAGACCATAAATCTAACGATTGGCAGGCTGGTTCAACAATGAGAAGGGTTCTTTTTTAATAAAATTAACATAAAGTAAACTTTACGATAGTCTAAAATTATTGTATAATCTAGCTTAGTGCGAAAACCTAAAAGGAAAGGATATAAGTAATGTCAAACGAATATAATGATGATGAATATGAAAAGATTTGCTATATGTGTCATAGAAGTGAAAGCATAACAGGCAAGATGGTTAGTATGCCTGGAAAAATCAATATATGTCCAGATTGTATGCAGACTACTATGAACTCTATTTTTGCATCTGGATTAACAGATACAGAGATGAAAAATATGATGAATATGTCAAATATGTCCAATATAGATATGTCTAATATTAATCTATCAGATATGAACAATATCATGTCTGCTATGAATCTAAATTTAAATAATAATACTACAAGTAATACAAATGAAACGAAAGATTGTATTAGTGCTTCAGATGATGTTTCAGAGCTTGTAGAGGATGAGACTATAGAGACCGATGAGGAGGATAAGCCTAAGAAAAAGGCTCCAAGTATCAGCTTCATTAATTTAGCTGATATGATGGGAGATATTCCTAGACGTCAAAAGGTTAAGAAAAAATCAAATAGAAAACCAGGAGAGCCACTTATTGATTTGTCAAAGGTGCCTGCTCCTCATAAGATTAAAGAACAGTTAGATGAATACGTTATAGGACAAGATTATGCCAAAAAAGTAATGAGTGTAGCGGTATACAATCACTACAAAAGAGTTGCCACTAATAGCATGGACGATATTGAGATAGAAAAGTCAAATATGCTTATGATTGGACCAACAGGATGTGGAAAAACATATATTGTAAAGACTCTTGCGAAGCTTTTAGATGTGCCACTAGCCATTGCCGATGCTACTTCTCTTACAGAAGCAGGATATATTGGTGATGATATAGAAAGTGTTTTATCAAAATTACTAGCAGCAGCGGATAATGATGTAGAAAAGGCAGAAACAGGAATTGTATTTATCGATGAAATAGATAAGATTGCCAAAAAGCAAAATACCACTAACAGAGATGTTAGTGGTGAAGCAGTACAGCAAGGATTACTTAAGCTTCTTGAAGGTAGTGAGGTTGAGGTTCCTGTTGGCTCCAATAGCAAAAACGCTATGGTTCCACTTACTACTATTAATACGAAAAATATTTTATTTATCTGTGGCGGAGCATTCCCAGGCATTGAAGATATAATCAAAGAAAGACTTAATAAACAGTCTGCTATAGGATTTCAAGCTGATCTTAAGGATAAATATGATAAAGAGAAGAATCTTGTTAGCAAAGTAATAGTAGACGATTTAAAGGGATTTGGTATGATTCCAGAGTTCCTTGGAAGACTACCAGTTATCTTTACACTAGAAGGTTTATCATCAGAAATGCTTCAGCAGGTTTTAAGAGAGCCTAAAAATGCTATATTAAAGCAGTATCAAAAGCTTTTAGAGTTAGATGAAGTTAAACTTGAATTTAGTGATGATGCCATAGAGGCAATTGCCGAAAAAGCTGTTGAGAAAAAAACTGGAGCTCGTGCACTTAGAGCTATTATTGAAGAATTTATGCTTGATATTATGTTTGAAATACCAAAGGATGACAATATAGGCAAGGTTACAATCACCAGAGACTATATCGAAAATCATGGTGCCCCGGTTATTGAGATGAGAGGTGCAGACACATCCAACTAGATTTATACAATCAAAAAGTTATGGTACTTAAAGTTATATATTAAATGCAAAAGTCATAATATCTATAGAATGATATTGTAGGTGATTTATGGCTAATTGTAAGAATGAAGCTGTGTCGGAAGAATTTGCTGATTTTATTGTTGAAAAAAACGCACCCTTTGATAGTCCGTTTTTTAACATTAAGGATTTTAGTGGAAAGACACGTATAGAAGCTATTTGGGACCAAACCATAAATGATGGATTGGCCCCTGATGGCTTTTTTTATGGAACAGAATACGATAAAGATAGAATCAATGAGGGTAAATTGAAAAAATGCACTCATAAAGAAAAAATTTTTATTATTTAATAAATTAAAGACTTGTCTTTTCACTATATTTATTAAGTGATATAATTTCTTTTATTAATATCAAAATCCGAGATTTATTAAATAAAAAAACACTAAGAAATAGAGGTATTTATGGCAGAAAAGTATTATGCAGTAAGAGTAGGAAGAAAAACAGGTATATTCACTTCTTGGGAGGAGTGTAAGGCACAGATTGATGGATATAAATGTGCCTCATATAAAAGCTTTAAAACAAAAAAAGAAGCGGAAGAGTTTATGGGCATTGTAGGTGGAGCTATGTCAAATGATAATGATAGTGTAAACAATCAAAAAGATTATGCTATTGCATATGTTGATGGAAGCTTTAATATAGCAACACAGGTATGTGGTTTTGGCGTTGTGTTTTTTTATGATGGATTGGAAACACACTTAAATGGCAGCTTTTCTGACAAATCCTTATCAACCATGAGAAATGTCGCGGGAGAGATAAAGGGTTCTGAAGCAGCTATTAGACATGCAATGTCAAAGAACATCAAGAATATAAAAATATATCACGATTATGAGGGTATCGCAAAGTGGTGCACAGGGGAATGGAAAGCCAACAAAGAAGGAACCATTGCTTATCAACAATTTTTTAAAGAAGCCTCAAATAGCATTAATATACAGTTTGTTAAAGTTAAAGGCCATTCAGGAGATAAATATAATGATGTTGCAGATGAATTGGCAAAACAAGCGTGTGGTGTGATATAACACATTTATTTAGGTGAATTTCATTATAATATATCCTAAACAACACAATGAAAAAGGTTGAAAAAAGCCAGTCAAAGTAATATAATGCAGGTTATGATGTAAAACTACGGGCAAATCCGGGAGGAATACCAAAATGGCAAAAAAGAAAAAGAAAAGTAATGGAGCAAGTATATTTGCAATATTCGCATTACTCATTGTATCAATATCAGGCATTATAGCTATCGTTTTTTTATCAAAAGATTTACTTAGTGGAGATGGTGTAAACGAAACAACGATTCCATTTACAGCAAATGTAGAAGCAAAAGATGTTAAGTGGCCAAAAGGCGTTGAAATATCTGCTGCAGAATTTATTAATAATATCGACAATGTTCCTGGTATAAGCGTTGAATTTAAGGACACACCAGACATAACAAAGGATGGAACTAAATCAGTTGAGCTTTTAGTTAAGTCAGAGGATGGAGCAAGTAAAAGCTTTAATGCTTCTCTTGAGGTTTATACAGATACAGAGGCTCCAGTACTTACAGGTGTTATTGATAGACATTTTAATATAGGTGACAGTATTACTTATCTTAAGGGCATTACTGCTGTAGATGCACTTGAAGGAGACGTAGAAGTCAAGGTTGATAATTCATTAATTCAGTTTGATGACCAGGGAAAAGCAGTAGTAGGCAACTATCAGGTGGTATACACTGCTACAGATAGAAGTGGAAATGCAACAACAAAAGCTTCTACCTTCTATTTTGAAGAAAACGGTGTTTCAGACGATATGATAGATGAAGCAGTTCAAAAAGTACTTTCGTCTATTATCAAAGAAGATATGACATTGGCTCAAAAGGCCAATGCTATATATAATTACACTTATAACAATATAGCATATACTGGGGATTCACAAAAAGGTGATTATAGACTTGAAGCATATAGAGGATTAACTAATTTTAGCGGTGATTGCTATACATATTTCTCCGCAGCTAAGGTTTTGTTAGAAGCACTGGATATTCCAACTATTGATGTTACTAGAAAGGAAGGAAGCTCCTTAGGACATCATTATTGGTTGTTAGTAGATTTGGGTACAGGATATTATCATTTTGATCCAACTAGAAGAACACATTATTTTAATGGATTTATGGCTACAGATGCTCAGACTGCTGAATATTCAACAAATGTTGTTTATGGTTTTTACACTATTGACCAATCTCTCTATCCAGCAACACCTACTGAGAATTTTACGTTCCAAGAGTATGTAGCAGCAAATTAATAGTAAGGAGCAACAGTGAAAAAATTAGGAATTATTGGTGGATTAGGTCCCATGGCTACTATTTATTTCATGGAGCTAGTGGTTAAGCTGACTAAAGCTGATGCTGATAAAGACCACATACCTATGATTATTTACAGCTACCCTGATACACCAGATAGAACAGAATATTTACTTGATCATTCAAAGCCTAATCCCTTACCGGTTATACTTGATATGGGCACACAGCTTGTTGAACAGGGAGTAGATTATGTGGCTATGCCATGTATTACAGCACATTATTTTGGTAAGGATTTAGATGAAAAGCTTAATCATAGTTTTATTAATATGATTGAAGAAACTGCTAAATTTCTTAGAAGTCACCAAATTACAAAGATTGGGTTGATGGCTACTGATGGTACTGTAAAAAGCGCTGTTTTTGAACAAACACTGAAGAATTATGGTGTTGAGGTTGTATTACCTAGTTCTGTAATGCAAAAAAAAGTTATGCATATTATTTATGACCAGGTTAAGGCAGGCAAGGAAGTTAGTACAGATGATATGTATGACATCAAAAATGAACTGATGGATAATGGGGCACAGCTTATTATTTTAGGCTGCACAGAATTATCAGTTGTTAAAGGAAAACATACATTGGATAATGATTTCCTTGATGTGCTAGAAATATTGGCTAAAAGGTCAGTGGAGCTTTGTGGAGCTACGCTGAATGATGAATACAGTTACTTAAATTAGAAAGGCAATATTATGAATAATATTCTAGAATACTTAGAGCAGACAGTTAAAACCCATAGTGACAAGCTTGCATATTCAAATGGTGAACAGTCAATGACTTTCAATGAGCTTTATCATAATGCTAGAGCTATTGGTTGTGCAATTTCAAAAACCGGCTGCTATAAGGAACCAATTATTATTTTTATGGATAAATCCCCAGCTACGGTTGCAGCTTTTATGGGTGTTATTTATTCAGGAAACTATTATGTACCTATTGATGAGGAAATGCCAAAGACACGTATAGATCTTATTATTTCTGGACTTAATCCAAAGCAGATTATTTGCTCAAAGGATGTTGCAGAACATATTGACCAGTACACAGATTGCAAGAATATTCTTGTATATGAAGATTTAATTAAGGAATCTATTGATGATACATTACTAATGGATATTAGATTAAAACAGATTGATACAGATCCTATTTATATAGTATTTACATCTGGTTCTACTGGAGTTCCAAAGGGTGTTATCGCTTGTCATAGATCAGTTATTGACTATATTGAAACCCTTTCAGAGGTGCTTGAGGTAAGCGATGAAACAATATTTGGTAATCAAACACCACTTTATGTAGATGCTTGTCTTAAAGAGGTTTATACCACTATGAAATTTGGTGCTACCACATATTTTATTCCAAAGCAGTTGTTTATGATGCCAGTAAAGCTTGTTGAATATCTCAATGAATATAAGATAAATACAGTTTGCTGGGTTGTACCAGCACTTACTATTATTTCAGGCCTTGGAGCTTTTGCTAAAGTTGTACCACAGTATCTTAAGGTGATTGCATTTGGTAGCGAGGTTTTCCCAGTAAAACAATTTAATTTGTGGAAGACTTATGTTCCAGATGCTAAATACATTAATCTTTATGGTCCAACAGAGGCAACAGGAATGTCTTGCTATTACATTGTTAACAGGGAATTTAATGAAGGAGATGTTATTCCAATTGGAAGGCCATTCCGTAATACAGAGATTCTTCTGATTAATGATGAAAATAAACTAGCAAGCAAGGATGAAGAAGGCGAGATTTATATTAGAGGAACAGCAGTAACACTTGGTTATTATAATGATTTTGAAAGGACAAGTACTGCATTTGTTCAAAATCCTCTTAATGATAAATACCCAGAAATTGTATACAAGACTGGAGATTTGGCAAAATATAATGAGTATGGCGAGCTTATTTATATTTCAAGACGAGACCATCAGATAAAGCATATGGGTCACCGAATCGAACTTGGAGAGATTGAAGCAGCTGTAAATGTATTTATGGGAGTCAATTCATGCTGTTGTATATATGATTTGGACAAGAAGAAAATACATCTTGTTTATCAAGGTGAGGCCACTGTTGCAGAGGTTGTTTGTGGTCTTAAGGATAAGCTGCCTAGATATATGATTCCTAGCAGTGTAAAACAATTTGAAACTATGCCACTAACTCTAAACGGTAAAATAGACAGAGTTAAAATCAAAAATGAGATTATTAAAAGAAAGTAGGTAAATATGGTAGACCTTATTAACATCTTAATTGAATTACACCCAGAGGTGGACTTTGAAACAACAACAGGATTAATTGACAATAAAATTTTAGATTCATTTGATATTGTAACCATTATTTCAGAAGTAAATGATGAGTTTGATGTAATGATTCCAGCAGATGAAATTATTCCAGAAAACTTTAACTCAGCACAGAGTTTATATGCACTTATTACTAGATTAATAGAAGACTAATAGGAGAACTTATGTTATTTACCTCAGCAGGATTTATTGCTTTTTTGGTCTTAACAGTAGTTTTATATTATGTAGTACCTAAAAAGTGGCAGTGGAAGTTTTTACTTGTAGCTAACTGTGGATTTTATTATGCAGCTGGCATAGAGGGATTTATCTTCATTGCTGCTACTATTATTTCTACATACTTGTTGAGTCTTAGAATTGATAAAATAAATTCCACAGAAAAAGAACAGGTCAAGCTCAATAAGGGTGAGTGGTCTAAAGAAGAAAAAAAAGAGTATAAGGAAAAGATGAAAAAGAAGCGTGGAAGAATGCTTATAGTTGGATTTGTATTCAACTTTGGAATTCTTGCAGTTTTAAAATATTCAAATTTTGTTATTACCAATACCAACAACATTTTCTTTGGTGGTGATTCAAAATTACAGCTTCTTGATTTATTTGTTCCACTTGGTATTTCATTCTATACATTTCAAATTATGGGATACCTTATTGATTTATATTATGGAAAATATAAGGCAGAGAGAAATATATTTAAGCTTGCTTTATTTACATCCTTTTTCCCACAACTAATTCAAGGCCCAATTAGTAGATTTGGACAATTAAGTACTACACTTTTTAGTGAACATCCACTTTTATGGTCCAATATTAGATTAGGACTTGAAAGAATACTTTGGGGATATTTCAAAAAGGTTGTTATAGCAGATAGAATGCTAGTTGGAGTTAAAACATTAATATCTAATCCAACTCAATATGATGGCATTTATGCATTAATTGGAATGGCCTTTTATGCAGTTCAGCTATATGCAGATTTTACAGGTGGTATTGATATTACTATTGGTATTGGTAAAATGTTTGGTATTGATGTTATGGAAAACTTCTATCGTCCATTTTTCTCAAAAAATATTGCAGAATATTGGAGAAGATGGCATATTTCTATGGGTAATTGGTTTAAAGACTACATTTTTTTTCCAGTATCCATTAGTGGTTGGATGATGAAGCTTACCAAAGTATCAAAAAAGATTTTTGGAAAAAATTTTGGTAAGAAGATACCAGTATATATTGCTTCATTAATTACCTGGTTTATTACAGGCCTTTGGCACGGAGCAGCATGGAATTTCATTGTATGGGGACTTGGAAACTGTATAGTTATCCTTATAAGTGAAGAGTTTAAGCCACTTTATGAGAAGTTTCATAATAAGTTTCCAAAGCTTAAGCCAACAACAGGATATAAAATATTTGAAATTCTAAGAACTATATTTATTATGAGCTCACTTAGAATGTTTGATTGCTATAGAAATGTTCCAGTTACTTTTAAGGCTTTTGCAAGTATATTTACTGATTTTCATATTAGTGATGTTACAGGTGGACAGCTTTTGTTATTAGGGCTTTCAATTCAAGATTATATATTATTAGCTATTGGTGTATTTATTATGTTTATGGTTAGTATGCTCCAAAGAAAACAAGGTGTCAGACAACGGATTAGTAATAAAGGTTTTGCATTTGAATGCTCGGTATTTGCAATTTTATTTATTGTGATAATAGTATTTGGTGCATATGGCATTGGATTTGATGCTAGCCAGTTTATTTACAATCAGTTTTAGCGAGGTTAGGTCATGACAAAAAGAAAGAAAAAAATAGTTATTTTAGCTATAGTTTTAGTGGTAATGATAGTTATGCTTGCATTACTTCAAAGACTATTAATGCCTAAATATATGACAGGAATTTATGAAGGAGCTATGATTGCTGAGTACTATGATGATAGCAAAAACCACAATATTGTTTTTGTAGGTGATTGTGAAATATATGAAAATATTTCACCAGTGACATTATGGGAAAAGTATGGAATTACAAGTTATATGAGAGGTTCAGCTCAACAGTTAATCTGGCAGTCATATTATTTACTTGAGGAAACTCTTCAATATGAAAAACCAGATGTTGTAGTGTTCAATGTACTTTCGATGAAGTACGGCGAGCCACAGGATGAAGCATATAACAGAATGACTCTTGATGGAATGAAGCTTTCAATGTCAAAGATTAATTCAATTAAAGCGTCATCAATGGAGGATGAATCCTTTTTATCCTATATCTTCCCAATACTTAGATATCATTCTCGCTGGAGCGAATTATCTAGTGATGATTTTAAATATTTGTTTAAAAAAGATAAGGTAACCTTTAGTGGATATCTTATGAGAGCAGATATTAAACCAGTTTCAGGATTGCCTACGCCTCAAAAGCTTGCAGATTACAGCTTTTGCGAGAATAGTTACAAATATCTAGATATGATGGTTAATCTTTGCAAAGAAAATGATATTCAACTAGTTCTAATGAAAGCACCTAGTCTTTATCCATATTGGTATGAAGAATGGGATGAAGCAATGGAGCAATATGCAAAGGATAATGATTTAATGTACCTAAATTTCCTTGACAATACACAGGAAATAGGTATAGACTTTGATAAGGATACTTATGATGCAGGACTTCATTTAAATGTATATGGTGCAGAAAAGCTTGCCGACTACTTTGGTAATATTTTAGTAGATAATTTTAAGTTTACGGATTATGCCTCAGATGCTTTAGTTAAAGAGCATTGGGCAACCATTACAGATGATTACAATGATGAAAAAAAGAAGCAGGAAGATTTATTTGAAGAATATGGATATTTGAAAGGATATTGATTATGAAAAAGAGATTATTAGCAGTATTAACTATTGCGGCAATGGTATTTTGTTTTACAGGATGTTCTTCATCTGACTCAAAGGAAACAACAAACGCTAGTGAAAGTAATGCTACAAAGAGCAAATACTATTTTGAAGCTAGTGGAACAAAGGTTTACCTTGGTGATAATGGTGATGATACTATAAAAGCTTTAGGCGAAGCAAAAAGTACATTTACAGCAGTAAGCTGTGCTTTTGAAGGTGAAGACCATATGTATATGTATGATTCATATCAGGTTACAATCAGTACTGTAAATGGTAAAGAAGTAGTTACAGCCATTAGTCTTACAAATGATATGACAGCCACACCAGAAGGAGTAAAGATTGGTAGCAATGATGCAGCTGTTACTTCTGCTTATGGTATTTCTTCTGACAGCACTGGAAATTATCAGCTTACAGATGGTAATACAACACTAGGAATTGTTGTAAAGGATGATGAAGTTATTTCTATTAACTACACATACAATAACTAGAATTAAGGAGGGTTATACTATATGGAAGGGATACTAGGAGCAATTATTTTTACAGCTGTACTATGTATATTTGGAGTAGTTATGGGATTTGTATATCGTTTCTTTTATATGCATTGTAGCTACAGCTTTGGAAAAGGTCTTAGCAAATACAATCGTGATATGTATGATGAAGATCTAAAAAAAGAATTTGATGATGAACGAAAGATGAATAATTAGGGATAGTGTAGATAATAAATAGAAACTGTACAAAGAATAAGAAAAGGCCTACGCTAAGTAGGCCTTTATTAGTTTAAAGGTATTCATCATACCGTCTATATGACTTCTTTCATATCCATGAGAGGCATAAACACCTGCTCCTATTAATCCATGTTTTACATCATGTCCCGAGGTTAGTGCAACATCTGCATCTGAGCCATAATGAGGATAAATATCAACGGCATAGTCAATATTATTATCCATAGCCGCTTTTATAAGTGCAGTGGTAACATCATAGTTGTAAGGTCCACGGCTGTCTTTTGCACATATAGAAACAGTTCTTTCTGTACAACTTAATCCATCTCCCACGCAGCCCATATCTACAGATAGGACTTCTAAAACATCAGCTGGTATATTGCAAGCAGCACCATGACCAACTTCTTCATAAACAGTGGTGTTTATATAGGTATGTCTTTTTGGAGTAATGCATTCATCTTTTAAGTATTTTGCATATCCAAGTAAAATGCCTGCGCTAAGTTTATCGTCTAAAAATCTACTCTTTATATATCCATTTTTAGTGATTACGGTTCGAGGGTCAAAACATACAATATCTCCAGCCATAATTCCTAACTTCTTGGTATCTTCAGCAGATTCAACTAATTCGTCTAGGACAACTTCCATTGTGTCAAAAGTTCTTTTTGCCTCATCAAAGTCATCATTTACATGAACAGCAGCATTTTCTAACTGAAAAGTTCCTTCATATTCACCTGAAAATCTAGTATAAACACGTACATTTTCAGTTTCTATATTTGGAGGTGTAAGTCCTCCGATAGGGGTAAGACGAAGTCTACCGTTTGATTTGATTTCATGTACCATTCCACCTAAGGTATCTACGTGAGCCATGAGCATAATACCATCATTTGAAGCTGTGTTACCACCTAAATCTACAACTACACCGCCTTTATTTGTAAGAACAGGTTTGTAGCCAAGTCTAGTATATTCTTCTAATAAGAAGCTTGTAACTTTTGTTGTAAATCCACTTGGACTGTCAATGGATAGAAGCTTTTTTGTTGTATCTAGTATATATTCTTTGTATTCCATTTATAATCTCCTTTTAATCTTCAGATGTAGCAGCATCTGAAG
>CAZNKR010000024.1:28813-33775 GCA_964573715.1 uncultured Roseburia sp.
GTAGTTGTTGCACTAGAGCCTATGGCATCAGTTACCTTAATTGTAACTGTGTATTTGCCAATAATATTTAAGTTGTAATTTCCTTCAATAGTCATTTTTGATGAAATATCATTGCCACAAGTATCAGTAGCTTTAAACTGGGATAGTATAGTATCAACAGAAGCTCCTTTGACAATAGTAATATTATCATTTTTTGCTTTTATAGCTGCACTAAAATTATGCCAAGGATTAGCTTCGTCTGGGTCTGTTGGATCCCATCCTAAGTAAGGACTATCTAAAGGAATCTTGATGGATTCTGGTTTTCCAAGTGGGCCAGGAGTACTTTCGTCATCATAAATAATAACAGTAGTATTTGCTGGACAGTTTTGATAAATCCAAATAGCATCAGCAACACATAATCTAACACATCCAAGGGAAGCAGGTGAACCAAGCTTGTTATATTCTTCTGTTTCTAAGGTGTCTTTGGCGCTGCTAAAATATGGAACAGAGTGGAAAAGATATGGTCCTTTAAATCTGTATACATACTGTGCATGGGTAGAGTCGGCCATAACTGCCCATCTGAATAAATCAGAAGTGTTGTAAGTACCAGTAGGTGTGGAATGACCTTCACGTCCTACAGAACAGGCAAAAGCTTTTACTGGTACGGTAAATTGACCAGTTTCATCTTTTTCATAAATTGTAACACAACACATAGCGCGATTAACCATTATTAAATAAGGAAGCTGTTTGGCGGGGAGAGTTTCGATTTCAGTAGTCTCCGTTTCTTCAACACCAATGATTTCCTCTGGACCAGTAGTTGTTTCTAATTCGGTTTCTTCTGCTGTAGTTTGATAGGGTCTAATGGTTGTGGGTTCTACGGACTTTTCTTTTATGGGTACTTGTAACACACAAATAGCTAAAACAGTGAAGGTGGTAAATAAAAGTGTGGATACTCCCACGGTCAAAGCTACCAAATGTCTATTTCTAACTAAAAATTCCCTAAGGGATTTCATAATATACCTCTCTTTTGTAGTTTTTTATGTTAAATAAAGCTTAAACTACATTTTAATAAGAAATACTCTTAATTGCAACACTTTATTGTTTTTTGTTGACAAAATTAATATATGCTGATAATATTTTATTAGCAAAGAGGCGTTATTATATCTATAATAGCGCCCTTTTTTTAAAAATTTTTATGTGAGGCCAAGTGCAAAAGGAGGACCTATGAAGTATACAAAAAAGGATGTTATCAATCTAGTTGAAGAGGAAGATGTAGAATTTATCAGACTTCAGTTTACTGATATGTTCGGAACAATGAAAAACGTGGCGATTACAGCCAGTCAGTTAGAAAAAGCATTGGATAATAAGTGCATGTTTGATGGATCTTCAATCGATGGGTTTGCTCGTATTGAAGAATCGGATATGTATTTATATCCAGATTTAGATACTCTTGAAATATTTCCATGGAGACCACAGCAGGGCAAGGTAGCAAGATTTATTTGTGATGTATATAGACCAGATGGAATACCATTTGAGGGTGATCCAAGATATGTTCTTAAAAAAACCATTAAAGAAGCTGCTGATATGGGATATAGGTTTGATGTAGGACCTGAATGTGAGTTCTTCTTATTCCATACAGATGACAATGGACAACCAACTACTATTACACATGAACAAGCTGGTTACTTTGATCTTGGACCTATTGATTTGGGAGAAAATGCCAGACGTGATATGGTGCTAAACCTTGAATCAATGGGATTTGAAATTGAAGCATCTCATCATGAAGTAGCACCTGCACAACATGAAATAGATTTTAAATATGCTGAGGCTCTAAAGACAGCAGATAATATTATGACATTTAAACTTACAGTTAAATCTATTGCTAAAAGACATGGACTTCATGCTACATTTATGCCAAAACCTAAATATGGAATTTGTGGTTCTGGTATGCACGTCAATATGTCACTCACTAAAGATGGTGTAAATATTTTTGACGATCCAAATGGAAAGCTTGGACTAAGCAAAGAGGCATATCACTTTATTGCTGGTATTATGAACCATATTAAAGGAATGGCTGTTATTACAAATCCAATAGTAAATTCATATAAGAGACTTGTTCCTGGATATGAAGCACCAGTATATATTGCATGGTCTGTAAAGAATAGAACACCACTTATTAGAATTCCAGCAGCAAGGGGAGAAGGAACCAGAGTAGAGCTTCGTAATCCTGATCCAGCTTGTAATCCTTATCTTACCTTAGCAGTATGTCTTGCGGCAGGACTAGAGGGAATAAAGAGGGAAATGGAATGCCCTGAAGGCTTTGATATCAATATGTTTGATATGACAGAAGAAGAAAGAAATGAAAAAGGTATAAAATGTTTGCCACTTAATTTAAAGGAAGCTATAGCAGAATTTGAAAAGGACGAATTTATTCAAAATGTGGTAGGCTCACATATATCACAAAAATATGTATCTGCAAAAACAGAAGAATGGAATAACTATACATCTCAAGTAACACAGTGGGAAATTGATCAATACTTATATAAGTTTTAGTTTCGGAGGCATATATGACAAACATTGTGGTGGCATTTCCAAAGATTGAAGATGCTACTAACATTAAAAATCTGTTGGTCAGAAGCGGATACTCCGTTGCTGCTGTATGTACTAGTGGTTCTAAGGTGCTTAATTTAATTGACGAATATAATGATGCTATTATTATTTGTGGATACAAGCTTCAGGATATGTTATATTCAGATTTGAAAATGAATTTGCCAGATTATTTTGGATTTATTTTAATTACAACACCCGCAAGGGTGAATGAAGCAATGGGACAAGGAATTGTTTCAATTACCATGCCTCTTAAGGTAAATGATTTGGCTAATACCATTGATATGCTGTCTATGAATATTCTAAGGCGTAGAAAGAAGCTTAAAGAGCAGCCTAAGAAACGAAATCTAGAGGAACAAAAGCTCATAGATGAAGCCAAAAAGATTCTTATTGAAAAAAATAATTTGACTGAATATGAAGCACATAGATATATCCAAAAGACCAGTATGGATAGTGGTACTAACATGGTTGAAACTGCTCAAATGATTATACAAATTATGATGAATTATTGTTAGTAGCTATAATTAAAATATAAATTTGAAAGGATATTATTATGTTTAAAATTAATGACAATTACACAAAGCTGCCAGGAAGCTATTTATTCTCTACAATTGGAAAGAAAGTAAAAGCATTTACGGAGGCAAATCCAGATTCAAATATTATTCGACTTGGTATTGGAGATGTTACATTACCTCTTGCACCGGTTGTTATAGATACTCTTCACAATGCTGTTAATGAGATGGGTAAAAAAGAAACCTTTAAAGGATATGCACCTGATCTTGGATATGAATTTTTAAGACAGGCAATCGTTGATAACGATTACAAGGCTAGAGGATGTGATATTGCATTAGACGAAGTATTTGTTTCAGATGGTGCAAAAAGTGATTCTGGAAATATAGGAGATATTTTTTCAACAGACAATAAGATTGCTGTTTGTGATCCAGTATATCCAGTTTATGTTGATACAAATGTTATGGCAGGAAGAACAGGAGTATATGATCCAAATACTCAAATGTGGTCAAATGTAATATATATGCCTTGTACAAAGGACAATAATTTTGCACCTGAGATTCCAAGTGAAACTCCAGATATTATTTATTTATGTTTCCCAAATAATCCAACAGGTTCTACTATTAATAAAGATGAGCTTCAAAAATGGGTGGATTATGCACTTAAGGTTGGTGCGGTTATTATTTATGATGCTGCATATGAAGCATATATTAGTGAAGATGATGTACCTCATTCTATATATGAGTGCAAAGGCGCAAGAGGCTGTGCTATTGAAATTCGCAGCTTTTCAAAGAATGCTGGATTTACTGGAACAAGACTTGGATTTACAGTTATTCCAAAGGATTTAGTTTCTGATGGGGTTTCCCTTAATAGCCTTTGGGCAAGAAGACATGGAACTAAATTTAATGGTGCGCCATATATTATTCAGCGAGCTGGAGCTGCTATATATACTGAAGAAGGTAAAAAGCAAACAAAAGAGCAGATTGCATATTATATGAACAATGCCAAGGTTATTCGTGAAGGACTTAGCGCAGCAGGCTATACAGTTTCTGGAGGTGTAAATGCACCTTATATTTGGTTGAAAACTCCTGAGAAAATGACTTCATGGGATTTCTTTGATTATTTATTAAATGAGGCAAAAGTTGTTGGAACTCCTGGCTCGGGCTTTGGACCAAGCGGAGAAGGATATTTTAGACTTACTGCATTTGGAACCTATGAAAAAACCTTAGAGGCTATAGAAAGAATTAAAGCTTTATAGTTTATAATATCTTTGGAGAGCATATAAATATATAGGGGAAAAATTGAATTAAAAATGTATATGTAAATGTATGTAAATGTATGTAAATGTGAGAGAGGTTTTTATGAACAAAATGGATATTAAAGATTTAAATGAAAATGTATTTAACCTGATTGGTAAAACTTGGATGCTTGTTGGAGCTACAAAGGATGGAAAAAGTAATGCTATGACAGCTTCTTGGGGAGGCCTTGGAGTTATGTGGGGCAAGGAAGTGGCTTTTGTATTTATCAGGGAAAGCAGATTTACAAAGGAATTCGTTGATAATTCAGACACTTTAACTTTGTCATTTTTTGATGAAAGCTATAAGAAAATGTTGGGATATATGGGTAGTACTTCTGGCAGAAATGAAGATAAAATAGCAACAGCAAATCTTCATATGGCAGATGGTTATTTGGCTCCTGTATTTGAAGAGGCAAATATGACACTTGTGTGTAAAAAGCTTTATGCCCAGCCTATGAAGGAAGATTGTTTCCTTGATAAGGAATGTATAGAAAAATGGTATAGTGATAATGATTATCATACTATGTATGTTGTGGAAATCCAAAACATTATGGTAAGTTCCATTTAAA
>CAZNKR010000025.1:0-14321 GCA_964573715.1 uncultured Roseburia sp.
TGGATAATTTTATTATATTCATTACTAGCCTCTTTTATGCAAAAATCCCACCAAAATCTTCGTCAGACTGTTTCCGTCTTTCCTTCAGATTTTGGTGGGATTTTAAGATTTCTCCCTATCTACGGGCTTTCTAGCCAATCTCAATGACTGTTTCAAATCGTTCGGTTTGTGTACATCGGTATGTACGGTTGACTTACTCACTCCAAATGTCTTTGCAGTTTGCCTAACTGTTTGACCAGTTTCCACAATGTACTCTGCCATTTTTATGGCTCGTTCTTCAATATATCCTTTCAAAGGTTTCTCCCCATATAACTGTTTTTACATTCTATGCAAAAGCATTTGGGGATATGACCTCGTCTGAAATTTATCATTTGGACATCTTTACTCTAATTATTATTAATTTATGCTCTTCTACAAATGTAGAACTCTATCCTTTATTTCCTGGGTACGACCCTGATTCCAAAACTGTGTTCCGATATACCCACAGGTTCTTCTTGCTACATTCATCTTTTCCTGATCGCTGTTTTTACAATTAGGGCATTCCCAAATAAGCTTTCCATCTTCTTCAATAATTTGTATCTGTCCGTTATATCCACATTCCATACAATAATCACTCTTGGTATTTAATTCGGCATACATAATATTGTCATATATATACTGCATAACTGAGATAACCGCATCAATATTGTCATTAAGGTTTGGAACTTCAACATAGCTGATTGCTCCACCTGGAGATAATTCCTGGAATTGAGATTCGAATTTAAGCTTTTCAAATGCATCAATCGGCTCAGTAACATGAACATGATAGCTATTTGTAATATAGTTTCTATCAGTAACTCCTGGTATTACACCAAAACGTTTTTGGAGACACTTTGCAAATTTATATGTTGTGGATTCTAGAGGAGTTCCATACAAACTAAAATCAATATTTTCTTTAGCTTTCCACTCTGCGCATACATCATTAAGCTTATGCATAAGCTTTAATGCAAATTCTGTGCCATCTGGTTCAGTGTGAGAAACACCTTTCATATATTTTGTACATTCACACAATCCTGCATAGCCTAATGATATAGTTGAGTATCCGCCAAATAATAATTTATCAATGGTTTCACCCTTTTTAAGTCTAGCCAAAGCACCATTTTGCCATAAAATAGGAGCAACATCTGATTTAGTTCCCTTTAATCTATTATGGCGAATCATTAATGCTCTATAACAAATTTGTAATCTTTCATCAAGAAGCTTCCAGAATTTATCCATATCCTTTCTTGAAGAACATGCCACATCAACCAGATTAATTGTAACTACACCCTGATTGAATCTTCCGTAATACTTTCCGTTGCCATTTTCATCATCATATACAGTAAGGAACGAACGGCATCCCATACATGGATAGCAGTTACCCTTCTTAAGATTTTTCATTACCTTTTCAGATATATAATCTGGAACCATTCTTTTAGCAGTACATTTAGCAGCTAATTTTGTAAGTTCAAAAAATCTTGAACCTTCATATATATTGTCCTCCTCCAAAACATAAATAAGCTTTGGAAATGCAGGTGTAATATAGATTCCTTTTTCATTCTTAACGCCAAGAATACGCTGTTTTAATGTTTCCTCAATAATAAGGGCCAAGTCTTCCTTTATTTGTCCATCAGGAACTTCATTTAAATACATATACACTGTAACAAAAGGAGCTTGTCCATTTGTTGTCATAAGGGTTGTAACCTGATATTGAATAATTTGGACACCTTGTTTAATTTCGTCTCTTACTCTATCTTCTGCGATAGAATTAACCATTTCATCAGTGGCATCAATGCCCACTTTTTCAAGCTTTGCTCTTGTTTCTGTACGGAATTTCTCACGACTCACCTGCACAAAAGGAGCAAGATGGGATAAAGAAATACTCTGTCCACCATATTGAGAGCTAGCTATCTGAGCTATTGCCTGAGTGGCAATATTACAAGCTGTTGCAAAGCTCTTTGGTCTTTCAATCATAGTTTCACTAATAACCGTTCCGTTTTGAAGCATGTCTTCAAGATTTACTAAGCAGCAGTTATGCATATGCTGTGCGAAATAATCAGCATCATGGAAATGAATTATTCCTTTTTCATGAGCTTCAACAATATCCTTTGTTAATAAGAATCTCTTTGTTATGTCCTTGCTAACTTCCCCAGCCATATAATCTCTTTGGACACTGTTTACAACAGGATTCTTGTTTGAGTTTTCTTGCTTAACTTCCTCGTTGTTGCACTCAAGAAGACTTAATATCTGTTCGTCTGTTGAATTAGACTTACGAACCATGGCTCTTTTGTAACGATAAGTAATATAGTTTCTAGCAACATTAAATGCATTTTTCTCCATTAAATGATTTTCAACTATATCTTGAACTTCCTCAACACTTGGTGCGTGTTTTTTCATTCCGCACTCTTCTACTACAGCTTTTACAATCAGATGAATTTGTAAATCATTTAGTCTTTCTGATTCAATAACACTGTTGTTTGCTTTAACAATAGCAGCTTCAATTTTTGCCTCATTGAAATCGTCCTCGATTCCACTTCTTTTAATAACTTTCACCCTAATACGCTTCTTTCTTTTAAATAATTGCTGTTTACAGTTATATTAAAAATTATACTACATTTAGTGGTGTAGTCAAGAGCTTTTATCTATATCTTGTACTTTATGTTTGTCTTTTTTTAAATATATCCGTTAAGGTTTGATACAGAATATTAGGATCTATAGGTTTAGACAGGTGTTTATCAATTCCTGCTTCCCTGGATTTTTCTATATCTTCAGCATAAGCATTAGCACTCATGGCAATAATAGGGATCATTCCTACGTCCCTTCTGTCCAATTTTCTAATACGTCTTGTAGCTTCTAGTCCATCTAATACTGGCATTCTAATGTCCATAAGTATAGTATCATACTCTATATATCCTGTAATAAATCCACCTTCTCTTGCGTCATCTCAAACCACAAAACCAGGTTTACGTATCTTTGTGAATGTTTTTATTGTTTTCTTATCATAAGTATTCATTTAATTTCTTAATTTCGTACTAAAACATCACATTACTTCTAACAATTAAAGGTTAAATATTACCATAAAATATATTTAAAAAAACTTTAGCCTAGGGCAACATCAAGTATCATCATCCCTGTAAATCCAAGAGCAAACATCACCGTTCCAATATTTGAGTGTTCACCTTGTGACATTTCCGGAATAAGCTCTTCAACTACTACGTACATCATAGATCCAGCCGCAAAGCTTAGTAAATAAGGCAATGCAGGTACAACAAGACTAGATGCAATTATAGTAAGTATCGCACCTATGGGCTCTACTATTCCTGATAACATTCCTTGAGAAAATGCCTTTAGCTTTCTTTCTCCCTGAGCCCTAAGAGGCATTGAAATAATTGCTCCTTCTGGAAAGTTTTGAATTGCAATACCAATAGATAAGGCCATTGCTCCCATAAGGGTTATATCACTTTTACCTGTTAATAATCCAGCATAAACCACTCCCACAGCCATTCCCTCTGGAATATTGTGAAGCGTAACAGCTAAAACCATCATTGTACTTTTCTTTAATTTCTTGTTTGGGCCTTCTGGCTTATCACTATTCATATGTAAATGTGGAATAATGTGATCAAGCAATAACAAGAATAAAATTCCTGCCCAAAATCCAACTGCTGCCGGAACGAAAGAAAGTTTTCCCATATTTTTTGCATCCTCAATAGCTGGAATCATCAAACTCCATATAGATGCAGCTACCATAACTCCTGCTGCAAATCCAGTTAATGCTCTTTCTAATGTTGCATTAAGAGACTTTTTCATAAAAAGCACACATGCAGCTCCTAATGTCGTTCCTAAAAAGGGTATTGCTAAACCTTGTACAACTTCAAGTACCATAATTACCTACTTTCTAATATAGTGAATTTTCTCTTCATCATATCTATCTTCTACTTCTTTGGTTTCATATGGATATCCACATGCCATAATTGCAAATGCTTCTAGATTATCCCCCATTTTTAAAATATCTTTAACTTTTTCCATACGTTCTTCAATAGGTGCAATTCCAAGCCACACTGAACCAATGCCCATTAGCCTAGCCTCTAACATCATATTCTCAATGGCTGCGCTACAGTCAAATCCGGCATACTCAGGTGCACTACAATTCTTATTATATGCTACAACAATAGCAAGTGGTGCGTCTTTTGCACATCCAGCATAAGGACTAGCCATAGATAACTGACCTAGTATATCTTTATCTGTTACAACAAAAAATTCCCAAGGCTGTTGGTTCATTGCAGATGGTGCAGCCATTCCAGCCCTTAATATTCCCTCAATTCTTTTTTCAGCAATAAGCTTTGGGTTGAACTTTCTAATACTAGTCCTATTAGTTATGTTTTCTCTAATCTTTGCTAAATATTCATCTTTTACTTTGCATCTGTCTGTAAGACAATTTATTTCATATTTTAGATATGCAATATAGTCTTTCGCAAGTCTAACTCCACAATGCACGGAAATGTCTTCATGATCTTCCATCTCATCTAGCCATTGCATAATTGATTTTTCTCTTATATCTTCATAGGATTTATCTTCTTTTTCTAACATGTTTATCCTCCAGCAAAATAGGTAAGCCTTTTATAGACGTAATTAATTATATTCTATAAAAAATTTAATGGCAACTTATTTTCTACTCTTTACAATCACTTATTTTCTACTCTTCACAATCACGATTTATCCATCTATCAAGCACCTGATACATAAGCTCTGTATCAATTGGCTTTGAAATATGATCATTCATTCCTGCCTTCATAGATTTGTAATTTCTATATATATTTGTATTTTTTCATCCACTTCTCATCCATATAAGAATTGTCAGCTCTCATCTGGCACTTATGACATAAATCTAACGCTATTTCTTCTATAGTCTCTTTAAGCTCAAGGGGCTCTATCCATTTGTTATCTATGCCGTCTAAGCCTAGATAAGCGCCCATTATATTTCCTGTAACTGATGCTGTCTTATTGCTATCTCCATCATGATTTGTAGCTGCCAATATTGCTTTATCAAAATTATCACTATGTCTCAAGCTACAATATATAGCAATGGCTAATGTTTCCTCCGCCCACCATCCTTGACCTAAAAGTGCAATATTATCTTCATCTGTTTCGTCATTTTTTGACAATACAACAGCTTTATCTATTATTTCAAGCATATATAGAATATCTGGTTCATTTGGAAATATTCTAAGCATTGCTTCCATACATTCTTTTACTATATCATAAATATCATCACCATATATACAACCACCAAATGCTGCTCTAGATACAATATGTACCAGTGCTGCAGCTGGCATATATCCTAGATTATGTCCATTTGTTATTGCTGCTGTTTTAGCACCAATCATATCTAGCTTATCAATATTATCATCACTAAAATGATAATAAAGTGCAATAGGTGCAACTCTCATAATTCCACCAGAACCCTTTGAATCATTAATCTTATTTTCCATGGTTCCCATCTTTTCACTAGACAAAGCTTCTATACAAGTATATCCCGGGGAACGTCTAGTCTTTAACTCCTCTATATCTAAAAGCCACGAAATTTTATGCTTGCTTTCTCTTCCTGTTTGCATTTCTAGCCAATCAAGATAAGCTTCATAAACATATATTTCCGGATCTCCCATAACACCACTTAAAGCTTTTTTGGTTTCCCCATAAATAATACCATTAGCTGTAAATAAAGTCATCTGTGTACCATCTGAAATCAAGGCTTTTTGGTCTACCAATTCATACTGAGATATACCATTTTTACCATATTTATCTTTTATTTCTTTTAAGGTTTTAAACTCTACTGAATAACCTAATGCATCTCCTATTGCTCCACCTACAATGCAGCCTTTTATCTTTGAAAAATATTTATTTTCATTTTTATTTATGTGAAGACTAATCTTCTTTGCTTCTTTTTCATCTGCTTCCTTGTAATATGACAGGAAATATTTATAAAATGATTTGTAATTATACTGGGCGTAGGAATTATCTAAAACAGCCATAACTATGGAATCAAAAAAATCTTCCATAACTTTGCCTTTGATATTCATATCCTTAAGGGCAAATTCAAACTGCTTTGCTACCATTTTTGCATCATTATTAAATGCACCACACCCCCAGGCGCCTAAAACTAATTGCCTATATCCAAGCTTTGCCGCAATATGTAGCATACCCATTATACGCTTATATAAAAGCTGTGGTAGCTTTGGGTTTTCTTTATCTTCATTGGTGACACAAGGTGCTGCTACTGATATAACTGCAACAACAAAGGAATCCTCTATACATTCACTCTGGCCATCTCTAAACACCTCAACAGAGGGAGACACAACTATGGCATCACTTGACCAATAGCCTTTTATTGTCTTATTGTACTCATAATAATCAGCTGCATTATTACTTTCTAATGATTTAAGAAGTGTGCTTTTTCTACATAATTCCTCTTCTTGAGCACACGCACCAGTTCTCACTCCACCTCCTGGATGAATGGGATTTGCAAAATTTAGTACAAGAATTTTATTTTGTGTTTCCTGATTTTCTTTTTCACTTAATGTAAAAGCTGCTTCAAAGGAATCAATGTTTAAAACCTTTATATCACATCTTTTTAAAGCATTATCTCTATGACTGTCTACCTGAATTTCTTCATCAATATTCTTCTCGTCTGCTATTGCATCATCTTGAAGCATTTTATCAACCTGCTCTTGTGAATAAAACATAACATTAGACATTTCTTCGTTGGATAATTTTAGTTTCTTAGTTTTCCCCTTATAAATATAAAATTCTTCATTCATTATATTTAGTGTTTCTTTTATAATATTTATCTTATCTAATCTATCATTTTTCATATAGTCTTCCTCATTACATTTTATTAATGTGTTTTTGTAAATTTTCTTCGATAGCCTCTATAAATTCTAATGCTTCTAATTCTTTTATCTGTCTTTCAATCTCGCTAAGTACACGATATCTATCTTCACAGTACACCATATTATTAAAATTATTATTAATCTTATCTTTAAATTCTTCTTCACTCTTTTATCCTTATTCCTTTCACCTGTATTTTGTGTATACGTCCATTGTATTAATAACTAAACTATAAAATCCTATTTTTTATCATCGAGGTGGAAAGGTTTAGCCCCAATGTATTTAGATTTTTCTAATGTTGTTATTGTATCACACTAAATCAATTTTTTCTTTACGTTTTTGGCAGTTTTTGCTATACTAGTCTTACTTTTTAACTCATTTATATGATTTATAACAAATTCAAGGAGATCCAATGAAAAAAAGATTCCTAGTAATGACTATAGCAGCTTCCATTGTTTGCAGTTTTTGCGCATCCTGTAGCTTCTCTAGTTCATCAACTAAGGGTAATTTTGAGGGAACAGCGGTATCTGAAGCAAATACAACTTCTTTTATAGAAGCACCCATCCAAAATTTTGCTTTTGATGGACATATTTTAGTAAATGATTATCCACGTTATGACGCATTTGGCGCATACAGTCTGTTAAATGATAATCAAAAATCACTTTGGAAGGCTTATTTTGACATATGGAATTCCAGGGAACTAAATAAGACTTATGATTTTTCAAAAATGACACGAGCTGAAATTGACACTGTAAATGTCTTATTTATCAGCCAATTTCCGGCAGGGACAGCTCTTAGTTTTGGATACAAGGATTCTGAATCATTTTCCCAAGACAAAACCTACTCTGGTGTTTATCTTGAAGGTTTAAATTATGATAATACATCCCGCGTGGATGAATTATACCTAATTGCCTCGGATATTCTTGAATCTATCGAATGTGATGGAACAGATGAATCAAAAGCCTACGCCATAGCTAAATGGGTAGCTAATAACATTACCTACACCACTGAGAAAACTTCAGATTTATCTATTGGTTATATTTCAGGTTTATACAATGCTATAATTTATCGACAAGCAGATTCTTCAGGTTTTGCCAAAGCATATACTTACCTATGTACTATTGCTGGTCTCAATGCAATTAATGTTTACGGATCTAATAGAATAACCAATGAAGATTATGAATGGAACATGATTTCCATAGACAATAATTGGTATCATGTAGATACCTCTATGATGACCACAGATAACTACTATCGCTATTTCAAGCTAACAGACGGTGAAATTCTCGTTGATCATTCAACATCAATTTTATATACTGATTTTGAAACAAACATGGATTTTATTCCAGCTACACCTTTGGCAAACTAAAAAAATAACCGTTGAGAAAATCAAAATTCTCAACGGTTTTATTTTTAATATGTTTTTGTAATTATTATTTAATTACTTTGTAATTATTTTTGAAGTATATCTTCTTTAATAATTTCGCCTTCTTCTTTCGAATCGAAATCATAATCTTTTCCTGGTAAAATTGCATTAAGGATAATACCTGATATAGCTGCTATAGCTAATCCAGTAAGAGTAATAGGAGTATCAGCAACTGTAAATGTAATTCCTTGTGTAAATCCTAATCCGCAAACAAGAATAACTGCTGCTATTATAAGGTTTCTTGATTTAGTAAAATCAACCTTGTTCTCAACAACATTACGAATACCTACAGCAGAAATCATTCCATAAAGTATAAAACTTACACCACCAACAATGGCAGCTGGTACAGAGCCGATTACCTCAGCAACCTTTGGAATAAAGCCAAGAACAATAGCAAAGCATGCTGCAATTCTAATAACTCTAGGATCATGTACACGGCTAAGTTCAAGTACACCTGTGTTTTCACCATATGTTGTATTTGCAGGTCCACCTACTGCTGCTGAAAGAGATGTTGCAATACCATCACCAATAAGTGTTCTGTGTAAACCTGGCTCTTTTATAAAATCTTTTCCTGTTGTTGCTGAAATAGCCGAAATATCGCCAACATGCTCCATCATTGTTGCAAGAGCGATAGGAGCCATAACAAGAATAGAAGAAATATTAAACTTACATAATACAAAGCCTGGAAGTCCAACCCAGCTAGCTTCTTTTACAGCATCAAATGCAAGGATTGCTGTACCATCAGCATTGTGTAATCCACATGCATTCATTATAATAGCTGCTACATAAGCAACAACAACTCCCATAAGAATAGGAATAATCTTAAACATGCCCTTGCCCCAAACATTAAAGATAACTATTGTTGCCAAGGCAATAAGTGCAATAATCCAGTTTGTAGAGGCATTTGAAACTGCACTAGGTGCAAGTGTAAGACCTATACAAATAATGATTGGTCCTGTAACAACTGGTGGTAAAAACTTCATAACACGCTTTACTCCAACTGTTTTAACTAAAATTGCAAGTATCAAATAAAGTAAACCCGCTATAACTACACCACCACATGCATATGGAAGTTTTTCGCCCATAGTCATATCTGCGAATTCTCCTGTATTCATAGTTGCAATTGTTTGATATCCACCTAAAAATGCGAATGATGAACCCAAAAACGCTGGAACCTGAAGTTTTGTACATACATGGAAAAATAATGTACCAAGTCCTGCGCATAATAATGTTACCTGAACTGAAATACCTTCACCATTAAAGTAATCTTTAGAGTTAAGTAAGATTGGAACTAAAATAGTTGCTCCGAACATAGCAAACATGTGCTGAAGTCCTAAAAGAAGCATTTTAGGTATACCTAGCTTTCTAGCATCGGTAATTGTTTCTTTCTGATTATTCATGACAGAATATCCTCCTTAATTTTTCTAGATAAAATTATAAATTTTTTCTAAAGATTTTACAAGCAAAATATACAAATTTCCCTATATTTCTATTTTTTTACAATATTCACAAAAACTCCCCCTATATTATCCACAAAAGCTTACTCTATATTGACTTATTTTTCATTTTCAAATACAATTTAAGTATTAAAACTCAGGAGGCTGACATGGAAAAAATGGAAAATGTCATCGTGCTTGATCATCCTTTGATACAGCACAAAATATCAATTCTTAGAAATGAACAAACTGGAACAAACGAATTCAGAGCCCTTATAGAAGAAATCGCTATGCTTATGGGATACGAAGCACTTCGCGATCTCCCTACAGAAGATGTTGAAATTAAGACACCTATTGAAACTACAAAGACTCCTATAATAGCAGGTAAAAAGCTTGCTATAGTTCCTATTTTAAGAGCAGGTCTTGGTATGGTTAATGGAATCCTTGCATTAGTACCATCTGCAAAGGTTGGTCATATTGGTCTTTATCGTGATCCCGAAACACATGAGCCACACGAATACTACTGCAAACTTCCTGCTCCTATCGACCAAAGAACAATCGTAGTTGTAGATCCTATGTTAGCAACAGGTGGTTCCGGTGCAGAAGCTGTTAATTTTATAAAGCAGCATGGTGGCAAAAACGTTAAGTTTATGTGTATTATTGCAGCACCAGAAGGACTTAAAAGACTTCACGAAGCTCATCCAGACATTCAGATATATGTTGGTCATCTTGATAGATGCCTTAATGAAAACGCATATATTTGCCCAGGTCTAGGAGATGCAGGAGACAGAATTTTCGGTACAAAGTAATATTTTAAAGCACAGGCTTATGTCTGTGCTTTTTTTGAAAGGAACTTATGAACTTTATAATATTTAAAGGCAGCGTGGAGACCCTTGAATTTTTTTCAAAGCAAATTGGTGACGAACTAACAAAACTTGGGCATAACGTATTTACCTTCAACCTTGCTAATGAATTTTTCTCAATGGACAACCTTATTCCATATTGCCATATGAGCTGTTCCCCACCTATTTTAATTACATTTAATCATATGGGAATTTCCGGGGAAACTATTTTTTTAGACAAAAACGGTGATTCTTTTTTTGACGAATTTAAAATATCTGTTGTTAATATTATTGTTGACCATCCGTTGTACTATCACAAGGTTATGAAATATATTCCAAAAAAATACGTTCAAATATGTATAGATGAAGAGCATACATTATATATGCATCGTTTTTATCCTAATATTCCTGTTTCCAAAACAATGTATCTAGCAGGTTGTGTTTGTCCAAAAGCTACTATGACCACCACTCATTCTGGTAATCTTCTACCTATTAAAATCAAAGATAGATCTATGGATTTTTGCTTTTGTGGAAACTATACACCTCCATCTAGGTTTATTAAACATCTAGATAATTTAAACTTAGAATATAAAGAATTCTATATGTCCATATTAGACACTCTTAAAAATGAACCACATAGAGAACTTACAGACGTTCTTTCAAGTGCCATTTATTCTAGTCTTGGAGATGTATGTGATAAAGATCTTGATGCTGCAATGTCTAATATGATATATGCTGATTTATATACACGTTTTTATTTTAGAGGCAAGGTTATTCAAACACTGGTTGATTCTGGCTTTCACATTGATGTTTTTGGAAATGGCTGGGACCTTCTTGATTGTCGTAACAAGAATAATCTCATTCAACATGGAAGTGTAAAAACCATAGATTGTCTCATGGCCGCTGCTAATTCAAAATTTTCCCTTAATGTAATGCCTTGGTTTAAAAATGGTTGTCACGACCGAGTTTATAGCAGTATTATGAATGGCAGTATATGTATTTCAGACAAAAGCCTCTACTTGTCTAATCATTTTTGCGATGATGAAAATATTATTCTTTATGATTTATCTAATATTGACAGGCTTTCTAAAAGACTTTCTTTGCTGTTAAATGATTATGACAAAATGCATTCCATTGCAGACCGGGGATATTTCATGTCTGTAGAAAAGGAAAGCTGGCATTCTAGAATTAATTTTATTTTAGATGTAATAAATCAACGATTTTTGTAGAAAAATAGGTCGTATAGGTATAAAATTAGTGTAGTACGTTAGTTTCATCCTTCCTTACATATGTATTAGCTACAAAAGATGTAGAAGCTTCTGTTGAGTTATACACAGAACAGGTTGATTCTGCTATGACATCTAAGCTTAGTATGATTACATCTGTTGCTGCTGGTATCGATTCTGGATGTTTTACCGACAAGAGCGATATTTTAGCTTATGTAGATTCTATGGTAGCTGCAGATAGTCAGGTATCAGCCGTTTACTCTTGCTATGATGATAATTCGGTTATTATGAGTGGTGGTTGGGTACCACCAGCTGACTTCGTTATTTTAGATCGTGTATGGTACAAGGAAGCTCAAGCTAATCCAGATAAAGTGTTCATATCTGACCCATACGTTGATGAACAAACTGGAGGAATTTGCATTACCTTATCTAAAGCCACTTATACCAATGGCAAGGTTTCAGGTGTTGTAGGTATGGACATGTATATGGATAATCTAAATAAATAGAATTAATAATATGAACCGGTAGCTTAAATTTAGAATATTATTCTAATAAGTTATCGGTTCCTTTTTATTTAAAATCTTAAAACAAAATCAACTTTATTTAAACATATGGTTTAAAATTGTATTATATTTAAAGGAATGTTCAAAAATGAATTTTTTCTAATATTTTATTGTTTTGTCAATATTAATTGAACTTTTTTTCTAATATTTTATTATTGTATTAATTTTAATTGAACTTTTTATAGTGTTTTTAATATTATATTATCAATTAATTAAACTTATGTAGTATTTTTAATAAATTTGTCATTTTATATTGAACTTTTTGATACTCTGTGCTATTATTTGTTCACTATTAAATTGAACTTTTTAATGTTTATAGCATATATTTCTAGAAAGGAATTAAATTATGAGCAAAGACTTATTCACAGTAAGATTTAATGAAGCTATGAAGAATAACGGATTAAAGCAAGTTGATATTATCAAGGCAGCATCCGCGGCAAATATAAAGCTTAATAAAAGTCAAATAAGCCAATATGTTAGCGGGAAGGCCATCCCAAGAGAAAATGTCGGTCACTTCCTTGCTGCTATATTAGATGTTGATTTTAACTGGTTATACGGAAATGAAGTAACTTTAACTAATAATACAAATACAAAACTTGATACCTATTCAAGCCAGAAAAGGACTAATCCTATGAGAGAATTTAAGAAATCAACAAAACTAGATAATGTACTTTATGACGTTAGAGGTTCAGTTGTTGACGAGGCTTCAAGAATGGAAGCTAATGGTACCCAAGTACTTAAACTTAATATTGGAAATCCGGCACCCTTTGGATTTCGCACTCCAGATGAAGTTGTATATGATATGCAAAGTCAGCTTACAGAATGTGAAGGTTATTCGGCTGCAAAGGGTTTATTTTCCGCAAGGAAGGCAATTATGCAGTATTCTCAGCTTAAACAATTGCCAAATGTATCAATAGAAGATATCTACACCGGCAATGGTGTTAGTGAGCTAATCAATCTTAGTATGTCTGCACTTCTTGATAATAACGATGAAGTACTAGTACCTTCTCCAGATTATCCTCTTTGGACTGCTTGTGTTACTCTAGCTGGCGGAACTGCTGTACACTATATTTGTGACGAGCAGTCTGAATGGTATCCAGATATGAATGATATCAAGAAAAAAATAACTGATAAGACCAAAGCCATTGTAATCATAAATCCGAATAATCCAACTGGTGCCTTATATCCTAGGGAAGTTTTACAGCAAATTGTTGATATAGCAAGAGAACACCAGCTTATTATTTTCTCTGATGAAATATATGATAGACTTGTAATGGATGGTGAAGAACACATTTCAATTGCTTCCCTAGCACCTGATCTTTTCTGTGTTACTTTTAGTGGTTTATCAAAATCTCATATGATTGCTGGATTTAGAATTGGATGGATGGTTCTTAGTGGAAATAAAGCCCTTGCTAAGGATTATATGGAAGGTCTTAATATGCTTTCAAATATGCGTCTATGTTCAAATGTTCCTGCACAATCCATTGTACAAACTGCATTGGGTGGATATCAAAGTGTAAACAATTATATTATCCCCGGAGGAAGAATATATGAGCAACGAGAATATATATATAAAGCATTAAATGATATTCCCGGAATAAGCGCAGTTAAGCCAAAAGCAGCCTTTTACATTTTCCCAAAAATAGACACAAAGAAATTTAATATATTAAATGATGAAAAGTTCGCCCTTGACCTGCTACGTGATAAGAAAATACTTATCATACACGGCGGCGGATTTAACTGGAAACAGCCAGATCATTTCCGCGTTGTATACCTTCCTCGTGTTGAAGTTCTTGAGGATGCAACAAGTAAGCTTGCAGAATTTCTTTGTTACTATAAACAACATTAGAAATATGATAGCTACAATAGCAATATAAAACTTAAGTAGTAATATAAAAGCTCAATAAATTGTTAAATAAATTTAT
>CAZNKR010000025.1:14421-17880 GCA_964573715.1 uncultured Roseburia sp.
AATATAAAACTTAAGTAGTAATATAAAAGCTCAATAAATTGTTAAATAAATTTATTGAGCTTTTTACTTTAATTAATTTTTCTTTTTGGCTTTACGTTCTTCTCTTTCTTTTATTAAAGTTGGTTGAAAACCTTTAATATCCTTTGCCACTTCCTTACTCATAACTATTAAGCAAATAAGGTTTGGAATTGCCATTAATGCATTGAATATGTCTGACAAATCCCATACAAGAGCAAGTGATTGAGTTGCTCCAAAGAAAACAATTGCTGAAAAGAATAATCGATAAATATTATTGTACTTGTGACTTCCAAATATATATTCAAAAGCTTTTTCGCCGTGATATTCCCATCCCAAAATTGTTGAGAATGCAAACAATACAATACCAATACCTACTATGTATTCACCAATTGGTCCAATACCAGTTGAGAAGGCAGCCATTGTAAGCTTAACGCCTTCAAGGCCCTCAACTCCAAGCTTTCCTGATGAAGCAATAACAAGACCTGTAATAGTACATACGACAATAGTATCAAAGAATGTTCCTGTCATATTGATATAGCCCTGTCTTACATGATGATCTGTCTTTGCAGCAGCTGCTGTAATCGCTGCGGAACCTAAACCAGCTTCATTTGAAAATACACCTCTTGATACACCACTCTTTATTGCATTCATCACGGATACAGTAATAGTTCCAATAACACCACCGCCTACAGCCTTAGGATTAACACTCATCACAAGAATATGATAAAGTCCATCAGGAATATTTTTAAAGTTGAAGGCAATAACGATAAGACCAGCTACTACATAAAAAACAGCCATTCCTGGAACAATAACCGAAGAAATTTTGGATATTCCCTGAATTCCACGAAATACTATAGCAATAATTAGAACTGTAATAATAATTCCTGTTACCCATGTTGGTATATTAAACAATGAATTCATTGAGCTGGCAATAGAATTTCCTTGAGCAACGTTTCCAATACCAAAAGACGCAAGTACTGTAAATATAGCAAATGCCATACCAAGGATTGCTCCTGCTTTCTTATTCTTAAAGCCTCTCTTCATTGTTACCATTGGACCGCCAATCATTTCACCATTGGCATTTGTATTACGATACTTAATGGCAAGCATACATTCTGCAAATTTTGAAGTAAGACCAAAGGCCGCAGAAACCCACATCCAAACTAATGCTCCAGGTCCACCTGCTACCATTGCAGTTGCAACACCAATAATATTACCTGTTCCTATAGTGGCTGCCAAAGCAGTCATAAGTGCAGAAAACGGAGAAACATCTCCTTCTTTGTCTGTGTGCCTACGTGATTCTTTGCTAAGAACACTTCTTAATGCGTAACCTAGATTTCTCCAGGTCAAAAATCCTACTCTAAAGGTAAGAAATACGCCAGTTCCCACTAGTAAAACAACCATTACTGGTCCCCATGCTATAGCATCAATTTCTGATACAATTTTGGAGATTTTTTCCATAATTTTTTCCTTTTACCTTAGTTTTAATTAATAACTACTATATTTCCTATATGTAAATTATTATTATATATCTTACTTTCTCAATCTATTACTTTATATCTTATTTTGCTTTGATATTGATATATTTTGTCTTTGATTTAGAATAAATAATCTTTTGATCGTGATACAAACTATAATAGCCTGACATCATATAGCTAATTGCAACTGCAATTAAAAAATATGATTTTACATCATCGCCAAAGAGCTCAAAGCTAATAAGTAATGAGGTTATCGGACAGTTGGTCACTCCGCAGAAAACAGAAACCATACCAACAGCTGCACATAATGAAGGTGAAATACCGGCAATCTGTCCAAAAACACAGCCCAATGTTGCTCCTATGAAAAAAGATGGCACAATTTCTCCGCCCTTAAATCCAGCTCCAAGAGTAAGTGCAGTAAAAACTATCTTTAGTAAGAAAGCAAAAGTAGATGCATCCCCTGAAACAGCCCTGTCAATAACATTTACTCCAGCACCCAAATAATCTGTTGTCTGTAGCAGGGCTGACAATCCAATAATGAGTAAACTTGCTACTACTACTCTTACATATCCATTTTTAAGATATTTCTTATACCAAATAGATACATATTTCATAGTCAGACAAAAAAGCACACTAACTGCAGCACAGATAATTGCTAGAATAATAGTTTTGCCTGCATTTGGAATAGAAAAATCTACCTTTTTTACAATTGTAAAATGCTCTGGTCGTATTCCCATATCTGATGCAAACCTTGTGGCCAACAGCGAAGCTACTATACAAGGTACAAGTGCCGAATAATACATAACGCCAACGCTTACAACTTCAATAGAAAATATAGCTGCCGCCATAGGTGTTCCAAACAACGCCGAAAATGCAGCGCTCATTCCACACATTATAATGACTTTCCTATCATTGTCATCAATTTTAAATATTTTACCTATAAAATTACCAATACTACCACCTAGCTGTAAAGCTGCACCTTCTCTTCCTGCTGAACCACCACATAGGTGGGTTAAAACAGTAGATACAAAAATAAGTGGAGCCATTTTAAATGGTATATCATCTTGAGATGAAATAGAAGAAATAACAAGATTTGTTCCTCTGTCATCTGTGCTATTGGTAAGTCTATAGAGACCAACTATAATTATACCCGCTAATGGTAGTGCAAGTATAATATAGGGATTATCAGTTCTGAGTGTAGTTACATAATTCATGCACTTTGCAAATAGGGTTGCAAACCCACCCACTACAATTCCTGTAATAAGTGCCATAACAATCCATCTGCCTAGCAGGAATATTTTTCTAAATGCTTTGTCTCCCTGCTTCCATAGGAATGTGTCATGAAGATGTATATGCTTTATTGAATCTTTTTCCATACACTACCCCCATCCATCATCAAAACCGGTAGTATATAGTTCATACATTTGATCATCCAAATCTTCGCTATATGTATCCATTTCTTTTACTACTCGCAAAAGTCTGGTTATGGATATATCTTCTAAGGATTGATCTCCAATTTTATCTAAAACATATTTTCTTAAGTTTCCTGCACTTTCTATACTGTCTAGCTTAGGTACATTAAACACCTTGCTTAAAACACCAAGAGAGTATGATAATTCATAATTGCCTAATAGTATAACATGGTCAAATTCCATTTTTCTTAATACAGCCATTTTTGTCAATAAAGGTACCAAAATCTCACGTCCTTTCAAGCACCATGCAGCAACAAGTATACTTTATTTTATTATATAAATCAAGAAAGAAGTCCAATCCACGCTGACAAATGTCGCTGTGAACTGGACTCTGGTTTTTCATTTATTTACATATTTCTTCAAACCATAAATTTGTTAATTATATTATTAAATTTCATATAGCTATAAAAATATTATTCTGCAGAAGTTGTAGTTTCTGAGTTTGTTGTTGTTTCTGGTGTAGTTGTTGTTTCTGGTGTAGTTGTTGTTTC
>CAZNKR010000025.1:17980-23108 GCA_964573715.1 uncultured Roseburia sp.
CTGAGTTTGTTGTTGTTTCTGGTGTAGTTGTTGTTTCTGGTGTAGTTGTTGTTTCTGGTGTAGTTGTTGTTTCAGCATTTGGATCACTGCCTTGTACTACCTTAGCTGACTTAGAAACAAATTCTTGAACCTTGTATGCAGTAACACTAAACTTGAAATCTTCTTCATCTATACTGTCATAGGCTTTAATAAATTCCTCTGCTGAGCTATAGCCATAAAGCTTTGCATATTCAAACATCTTTTTATTATATTCTTCATCAGATACTTCAATATTTTCTTCATTTGCTATCTGATTAATAATCATTTCTTCCTTAAGAGTGTTTTGTACATACTCAGAAATAGATTTATCCCAATCTGCCTGTGTCTGTCCAACTAAAGATAAATACTCTGTAAGTGTATATCCATATGAATTGTAGATAGAATTCTCCTGATTTTCAGAAACGGTTGTTAAATATTCTTTGTATTTATCTTCATTGTAGTCAACTACTGTAGCATTTTCAACTACTGTTGACCAAATCTTAGAATAAATATTATTGATATATAAATCGTTACGTAAATATTCCATAAAATCAGATACTGTCTCTAGTCCTAAAACACCATATCCTTCTTTAACATAAGTATCTGTTAAATCTGGAACAATTGTAATAACCAATGACTGTATTGTAACTTCATAATGAACTGCCTTGCCCTTTACTGTAGAGTCTGAAAAATCATCTGGTAAAGTGAGATCCATAGAAACCACGTCACCTACATTGTGTCCAATAAGAGCATCAGTAAATCCATCAACGCTAAATCCTTTATCAGTAATAGATACAACAGTACCTTCTGATGTACCACCTGTAAATTCTTTCCCATCTACAGTACCCTTGTAGGAAACCTTAACCTTGTCATCTGCTTTAATAGTACCCTCTTTTTTATACTCAGTTGTTGAATCAAGACTAAGTCTATAATTCAAATATTCTTCTAAGTCATCCTCTGATACATCAATATCATCTGAATAAACGGTAAGTCCCTTGTATTCTCCAAGTGTTACTGTTCCTTCTCCAAATTTCAAATCAACTGCTGCAGTTGTTTCCTCTGCCTTATCCTTACCACATGCTGATAAAGAAAGAACTGTGCAAACCGCTAAACCCATTGCTAATAGCTTCTTTTTCATAATAAATCCTTCCTATAAATATAATGACGGGGTCTAAATATATTTGCCCCTAATGCAAACCAAATATATATCACTAATTAGTAAACTAAATAGAAAAATCAAGTCGTGCTCTTTAGTTATAGCATAGTGTTTAAAAAATATAAATAGCTTTCTTTTACTTTTCACTAATTTTTCACTTTTACAAATTAGTATAATTTCATTACCATATTTGTTTTACTTTTTCTCTATTCGGTCATATACCAGTTTTATTATGCTCTGTTTATCACCCTTCACTAATCTTCTTTTTTAATTTCAATAGGCAAATCTTCTTTTTCTAACATTGTCAATATTTCATCATCTATCTGGCCTGTCATTGCAACCAATCGACCTGCTTGATTTGCTAATGCTTTTTCCATAAAATTTCTCACATCTCTTGCATTTGCATATGTATCATCACGATTTTCATAGCTTTCCATAAAGAAAGCTAATGCAGCTTCCTCTGCTGCCATTGATAGCTTATAGTCCTGACCCTTGCACATACTTTTTAAAATTTGAAGTTGCTCAGTTGGTGTATAGTCCTCGAAAAAGATAAATTTGTTGAAACGACTTTTAAGACCAGGATTAGAGCCTAAAAATTCATCCATAAGTTTAGGATATCCTGCAACAATAACTATAAGATCATCTCTATTATCTTCCATTGCCTTTAGGAGTGTATCTACTGCCTCCTGTCCAAAATCGCCCTCGCCCTTTTGTGAAGTAAGGGTATATGCTTCATCAATAAACAAAATGCCACCGATAGCAGAATCTACAACCTCATGAACCTTTGTTGCAGTTTGTCCAATATAGCCACTTACAAGTCCTGATCTATCCACTTCTACCAGCTGCCCCTTTGACAAAAATCCAAGTGCATAATATATTTTAGCCAACATCCTGGCAACTGTAGTCTTTCCTGTTCCTGGATTCCCAGAAAAAACCATATGCTTTGATACATCTGGCTGCTTCATTCCTCTTTCCTTACGGAGCTTTTGAATTTTAAGAAGATTGATAAGGCTATTAAGGTCCTGCTTTACCTGAGAAAGTCCAGTTAATCCATTAAGCTGCTCTAATAATTCATCCGCATCTACCTGCTGATTTTCATAGGAAGTTACTTGCTTTGTTTCATATTCGTTACGGCTAAGTCCAAACTGGCTAATGTATTTCGTAAGCATATTACAATACTTTGTCATACATTCAACTTCATTTTCTTTAACAATATTATTGCAGGATATAAAGGTACACCCTACTTCTCTATACAATCTAATAAACTTTTCAGCCATTTTTCCTGAAAATTTACTATTAGGCAGCTTCTTTCCAGCATCCGCTAAAACAAAATACTTAAATACAAAGGGTATTTCCCTCTCAAAATCGGTGGTATTAAGTTTGTTATCATATTTAAAATGAACAACCGATACCCTAGTCATATTAAAGCCAAGTACTTCCCTAATAAATTTAAGCTCATCATCCATAAGCAATCCATCTAATGCAGATAAATATACTACAAATTTAAGAATCTGAAATTTTAAATTCTCTCCCAGAGAAGTCTTTAACTTTTCTTTAACCAATCCCGCCTTTTCAATTTCTTCGCATATGGTAATGCATTCATTTAAACTATTTATTAGTTCCTCATTTGAAACTACATTTATTTTCTCCATTGTATACCTTCCTATATTAAACACTAGTACTGAGAGCCAACAACCTGAGCCTTTAACATATTGGTTTTTCCTGAAATGCCCATTGGCACCCCTGCTGTAATAACTATAAGGTCTTCTTTTTTAAGAAACTCTTTTTTCATACATTCTTCTACAGCATGTTCAAAAAGTGTAAAGGTTTCTTTCATCTCGTTTACCATAACTGGAGTAACCCCCCAAGACATATTCATTTGACGACATACACTTTCCTTTGTTGCACATCCTAATACATCACAATCTGGACGATATCTTGAAATCATTCTAGCTGTTCTTCCTGACTTTGTAACAGTAACAATAGCCTTAGCATTAAGATCAAGGGCTGTAGTAACTGTTGCGTGAGAAATAGCATCTGCTACATCAATATTTGCTTTTCTATCGATTTGGAAAAATCTCTTCTTATAATCAATATCATCTTCTGTACGAACAGCAATCTTTGCCATCATTTTTACTGATTCTACCGGATATTTTCCTGCAGCTGTTTCACCTGAAAGCATAATGGCACTAGTTCCGTCATAGATAGCATTGGCAACATCTGCAACCTCTGCTCTAGTTGGTACCGGATTCTTTACCATAGAATCTAACATCTGAGTAGCGGTAATAACCTGCTTACCTGCATTATATACTTTTTTGATAATCATTTTTTGAATAGATGGAACTTCTTCCGCTGGAATTTCAACACCCATGTCACCACGAGCCACCATAATGCCGTCTGAAACCTGAATAATTTCATCGATATTATCAACACCAGAGGCATTCTCTATTTTGGAGATAATATTTATAAAATTACCACCATTTTCATCGAGAATTCTTCTAATTTGAAGAACATCACTTGCACTTCTTACAAAAGAAGCTGCAACAAAATCAAATCCCTGCTCAATTCCAAATAAAATATCTTGTCTATCTCTCTCACTAATATATGGCATATTTAAATCAACATTAGGAATATTTACTCCTTTATTATTAGAAATAATACCACCTGCTATAACCTTACAAATAATATCCTGGTCTTCTATTTGAGTTACTTCAAGTCTGATAAGACCATCATCTATAAGAACAATAGTTCCAACAGTTAAATCGTAAGGAAGCTTTTCATATGTTACTGAAACAATGTCTTTTGTACCCTTAACATCTCTTGTTGTAAGAATGAACTTTTGTCCTTCTATTAATTCCACTTTTCCTTCTTCAAACTGCTTAACTCTTACCTCTGGTCCTTTTGTATCTAACAATGCTGCTACGTGTATCCCTAAATCCTTACGAACTTTCTTTATCATATCAAGTCTTGCTGCATGATCCTCATGTGTTGAATGGGAAAAGTTGAATCTAGCCACATCCATACCTTCAATCATTAACTGCCTAACTATATCTTCACTATCTGTTGCCGGTCCTAAAGTACATACAATTTTTGTTTTTCTCATGAAAATCCTCCTATTTTAACGATAATGCTATCATTTTACCACATAACTTCTCTTTATAAAATAGTTTTACCTATTCTTTACTTTTTTACTAGACATAACCAAAAGTTTATGTTAAATTGAAAATATCTTATTTTTGTGTAAATTTAGCCTTGGATTGATATTTTTATTAATTATCTTCCTAGGCTTATACTGTGTAGCGCGACGGAAACTTAATGTAAAGGAGAAACCATGGCAACTACAAAATATAGCAGACAGCGTCAGGCTATTATTGATTTTTTAAAAACCAGAAAAGATCATCCAACTGCAGAAATTATTTATAATAATATTAGAGAACAATATCCTAATATAAGTATGGGTACTGTCTATAGAAACCTTAAACTACTATCTGAAAATGGAACAATTTTAAAGATTAATCTAGAAGGCGATAGTACACATTTTGATGGTTTCACTCACCCACACTTTCATTTCTTTTGTAAAGAATGTAAAAGCTTATTAGATATTGAAATTGACCCTGACAGCATTTATTCAATCAATAAGATTGCTCAAGAACATTTTGATGGAATTATAGAATCACAGATTTCTGTATTCTATGGCACATGTAAGAGTTGCCAGATTTCTCATTCAATTGCTAAAGCTCAATAAAATTAAAACAAGCAAACTATGCTGTTTGCTTGTTTTTTTAGATTATAATTATTTTTTAATAAGCTTATAATTATTTTTTTAAAAGCTCTTGACAATAATAGTAATGAATGCTATTATAAAACAGTAATCATTACTGATTTGAATTTACACAAAAAATAAATAAGAAAATATTAATATCAAAAAAGGAGATTAAAAAAATGGCAAAATAT
>CAZNKR010000025.1:23118-32364 GCA_964573715.1 uncultured Roseburia sp.
TATGTAAAGTATGCGGTTATGTTCACGAGGGAGATTCAGCTCCAGAAAGCTGTCCAGTATGTAAGGCACCAGCAGACAAGTTTGAATTACAATCAGGAGAAAAAGTTTGGGCTGCAGAGCACACTGTAGGAGTAGCTCAGGGCGTTAGAGAAGATATTATTGAAGACCTTCGTGCAAACTTCAATGGTGAATGTTCAGAAGTAGGTATGTACCTTGCAATGGCAAGAGTGGCTCATAGAGAAGGCTATCCAGAAATCGGTATGTACTACGAGAAAGCTGCTTATGAAGAAGCTGAGCATGCTGCAAAATTTGCAGAATTACTTGGCGAAGTTGTGACAAACAGCACAAAGAAGAATCTTGAATTAAGAGTTGATGCTGAAAATGGCGCAACAGCTGGTAAGGCAGATCTTGCAAAACGTGCAAAAGAACTTAACCTTGATGCAATTCATGATACAGTTCATGAAATGGCTCGTGATGAAGCTAGACATGGTAAGGCATTTGAAGGATTACTTAGCAGATACTTTGGCTAAGATACCGGTCATATAACTTTATATTTATTAGAGGATATACTTTTACAAGTATATCCTCTTTTTTTAATTATTATTGTATCCCATTATTGAGTGTTTAAATAATATTTATTCTAGTTCACCTTTCTTTTCTCTTTAATCAAATAAATATGCTCCCTAAACAAAATAATATTTTAAGTCCATATCCATAAAAAATTGTTGACTTTTTTTAAATATGTTGTATTATAACCTTAAGACGTAGTTTTGATTACTACATAACAGTATTTTCAAAGTCACGTATTGAAATATTAATATTTGCATATAATAAATTATCCCGAAATCAACGGGAAAGTTAGGAGTGATATTATGTTAAAAAATTTAAAAGATCCAGGTAGTGCAATTACTCATTTTATTGGAATGCTCATGGCAGCATTTTCAATATTACCATTATTACTTAAGGCAGGCTCAGGCGCTGGTACGGTTCATTTAGTTGCCCTTTCTATTTTTGCCATTAGTATGGTACTTTTATATGGAGCTAGCACTCTTTACCATTCGTTAAAGCTCTCTGATAAAGCCACAAAAGTTTTTAGAAAAATAGATCACATGATGATATTCGTGCTTATAGCTGGCACATATACTCCGGTTTGTCTGATTGCATTAGATAAATCCACCGGAATTCCAATTCTTATATTAGTTTGGAGCGTAGCACTAGTAGGTATTATGATAAATGCACTTTGGATTACTTGTCCAAAATGGTTTTCATCCCTTCTTTACATTGCAATGGGTTGGATTTGTGTTATTGCTTTTACACAGTTATTAAGTAATTTATCTCCTGCAGCCTTTGGATGGCTTTTAGCTGGTGGTATCATATACACAGTAGGTGGTGTCATATATGCCCTAAAGCTCCCTATATTTAATTCAAAGCATAAAAATTTTGGTAGTCATGAAATATTTCACTTATTTGTAATGGCAGGAAGCCTATGTCACTTTATTCTTATGTATAGCTTCTTATCAATAATGTAACACAAAATATAAGTAATTGTTATATATGTAAGGCGTGCGCGCACGCCTTTTTTAGACTATATCTTTTTTGCTCTATCTGAAGCAACAGACCTAGATTTTGTTATTGAACGCCTATGCGTCGTAAAAAGCCTCGTCGCGATTTTTAAGTTAAAAAAGTGGGCATATTAATTCTAATTTTCATCATAGAATATAATATGCCCACAAAAAATAAAAAATGACTATTTTATTTACTGTTCAATTTCAACTTTAACCTTAGAAAGCTTCCAAATATCATTTGCATACTCTTCAATTGTTCTATCAGAAGAGAACTTACCTGCATTTGCAATATTTAAAATTGCTTTTCTTGCCCATCCTAGAGGATCTCTGTATTCCTCCTCAACACGTTTTTGAGCATCAACATATGAATGGAAGTCCTTTAAAATAAAGTATTGGTCAGGTCTTCCATAATAATCAGTAAGTAAAGCATCATAAATTTCTCTAAATCTCTCCTGATCATCTGGAGCATATGTTCCATTAATAAGTTGCATTAAAACCTTGCGAATATCCATATCTGAATTAAATATATCCATTGGATTGTATCCGCCATTTTTTTCAAAATTAATAACTTCATCTGAGGTTAATCCAAAAATAAATGCATTATCTTGACCAACTTCTTCTACTATTTCAACATTTGCCCCATCCATAGTACCAAGTGTAAGTGCTCCATTAAGCATAAACTTCATATTACCTGTTCCTGATGCTTCCTTGCTGGCAGTTGATATCTGTTCGCTTACATCTGCTGCTGCAAAAATGATTTCAGCATTTGATACACAGTAATTTTCAATAAATACAACCTTTATCTTTCCATTGATTGATTTATCATTATTAATTGTATTTGCTACAGAATTAATAAGCTTAATTGTAAGCTTTGCTCTACGATATCCGGCTGCTGCCTTTGCTCCAAAAATAAATGTTCTTGGATAGAATGGCATATCTGGATAATCTTTAACCTGATTGTATAGGTACATTACGTGCAATATATTAAGAAGCTGTCTTTTATATTCGTGTAATCTTTTAACCTGTACATCAAAAATTGAATGAGGATCAACATCAATACCATTGTGTTCTTTAATATATTTTGCCAGTCTTACTTTGTTTTTAAACTTAATATTTATAAACTCCTGCTGGCAAAGATTATTATCTGCTAATGGCTCTAATCCTTTAATTACAGAAAGATTTGTTGTCCATGAATTTCCAACCTTTGAAGTTACCCAATCTGCAAGAATTGGATTTGCATGAAGGAGAAATCTTCTTTGTGTTATACCGTTTGTTTTATTATTGAACTTCTCTGGCATCATTTCGTAGAAATCTTTAAGTTCCTGCTTTTTCAATATCTCTGTATGTAATCTAGCCACACCATTTACTGAATATCCTGCTGCAATAGCAAGATTTGCCATTCTGATTTGGTCATCATAAATTATAGCCATCTTAGAAACTTTATCCTCATTATTTGGATACTGAGCACGTATTTTTTCAACAAATCTTCTGTTTATTTCTTGAATAATTTCATAGCATCTAGGAAGTAAGTTTGAGAACAAATCTACTGGCCATTTCTCAAGTGCTTCCGCCATTATTGTATGATTGGTGTAAGCAGTTGCCTTAGTTACAATATCCCAAGCTTCATCCCAAGATAAATCATATTTATCCATCAACAATCTCATAAGCTCTGCAACACAGATAGTTGGATGTGTATCATTTAACTGGAATACTACTTTTTCTGGAAGCTTTTTAATGTCATCATGATTATCCAAATATTTCTTAATAGCAGTCTGAACACTTGCTGATACAAAGAAATACTGCTGTTTAAGACGTAATTCCTTTCCTGCATAATGGTCATCACATGGATAAAGTACTTCCACAATGTTTTTTGCAAGGCTTTCTTCTTCTGTTGCCTTTATATAGTCACCTTTGTTAAAGGAATCAAGAACAAAGTGCTGTACTGGTTCTGCATCCCAGATTCTAAGAGTATTTACTACATTATTGCCATAACCTACAATAGGTAAATCATAAGGAATAGCCTTAACATTACGATATCCATCAAGTTCTACTCTGTCCTTGCCGTCTTCGCCCTTTACCCAACGTGTATATCCACCAAAGCTTACTTCACATGCATATTCTTCACGTCTAACTTCTAATGGATTTCCGTGCTGTAACCAGTTATCTGGCACCTCTACCTGATAACCATCTTTTATTTTTTGTCTAAACATACCATACTTATATCTAATTCCACATCCATATGCAGGATATCCCAGAGTTGCTAATGAATCAAGGAAACAAGCTGCAAGTCTTCCAAGACCTCCATTACCCAATGCTGCATCTGGTTCCTGATCCTCAATAACATTTAGGTCCAATCCTAGTTCATTAATTGCTTCTTTTATCTCGTTTCTAGCAGTTAGGTTAATAATAATATTTCCAAGGGCACGACCAGTTAAAAATTCCATAGATAAATAATAAACTGTCTTTACATCTTGCTTTTCATATTCTTTATGTGTAGCAATCCATTGGTCAATAATATAATCCTTAAGACCATAAGCAACGCCTTGGTAAATCTCCAGGTTGTTTGCTTCTTCAATATTTTTTCTAGATACTACTTTTACATAGTCTCTAACTTCTTTTTTAAATTCTTCTTTAGAAAAATCTGACATATATGCCTCCTTAAAGATGAGTTAAATATTACTGTTTCTTAACACCTATAGTAACATCCTCACCGTTTACGTTCCAATCCTTAACATATCCATCAGACTGTCCAGTAATTACGTCATTTGCAAGAACCTCTGACATGATTACATCTGTATTACGTTTGATGATATCCATGATCTTATCATTTTTGTCTACATAAATAGTAATCTTATCCATTACTTCAAAATCAGCTTCTTTTCTCATTGTCTGAATCTTTGAAATGATTTCTCTTACATAACCTTCTTCAATAAGCTCTGGTGAAAGATTTGTATCTAAGACAACTGTTAACTTATTATCTGATTCAGATACATATCCATCCATCTGTGTCATTTCAATTAAAAGGTCATCCTTTGAAAGTTCGACAGCGCAACCATCTACTTCAAAGCCAAGAATACCTTTTTCATTTAATTCATCCATAGCCACATTACCATCAAGAGCTGATAAATAATTTTTGATTCCGCCAAGCTGTTTACCATACTTTGGACCAACTGTCTTAAGCTGTGGTTTAAAGCTATATGAAGTAAAGTTTCTTACATCCTGTGTAAATGTTACAGTCTTAACATTAAGCTCATCTTCTATGATTTCTTTATAAAACTCAGAAAGCTCATAATCAGCTTTTACATACATCTGTCCTATTGGCTGTCTGTTCTTTATGTTTGATGCATTTCTACATGCACGACCCATTACAACTATATCAAGAACTTTTTCCATCTCTTCTTCAAGCTGTTTATTAATATGTTCTTCATTAACTGTTGGGAAGTCACATAAATGAATACTTTCCGGAGCATCTTTATCAATATTTCTAACAAGGTTCTGATAAATATCCTCTGTCATGAATGGAATCATTGGGGCTGCAGCCTTACAAATAGTTACCAAAGCTGTATATAATGTAAGGTAGGCATTGATCTTATCTTGAGGCATATCTTTAGCCCAAAATCTATCTCTTGAACGTCTTACATACCAGTTACTCATTTCATCAACAAAATCCTGTAATGCTCTAGCAGCTTCAGGAATTCTGTAGTTTCCAAGATTGTCATCAACAGCTTTTACTACTGTATTAAGCTTTGAAAGCAACCATTTATCAATTACTGCTAATTCATCATATTTAAGTTCATATTTGCTTGGATCAAATTCGTCTATATTTGCATAAAGTACATAGAATGCGTATGTGTTCCATAAAGTTCCCATAAACTTTCTTTGGCCTTCTGTAACAGCCTTATCATGGAATCTATTTGGAAGCCATGGAGCTGAATTGATGTAGAAATACCATCTGATAGCATCTGCACCATGTTCATTAAGAGCTGCAAATGGATCAACTGCATTACCCTTTGATTTACTCATCTTTTGTCCATTTTCATCCTGAACGTGACCTAATACTATAACGTTCTTGTATGGAGCTTTATTAAATAGTAAGGTTGATTCGGCAAGTAATGTATAGAACCATCCTCTTGTCTGATCAACAGCCTCTGAAATAAAGTCTGCAGGAAATTGCTTTTCAAATAAATCCTTATTTTCAAATGGATAATGGTGCTGTGCAAATGGCATTGCACCTGAATCGAACCAGCAGTCTAAAACTTCTGGAATTCTCTTCATCTGCTTACCACATTCTGGACAAGTAATAGTGATTTCGTCAATATATGGTCTATGGAACTCAACAGTTTTAGCCTTTTCATTACCGCTCATAGCTACAAGTTCTTCACGACTTCCAATTGAATGCATGTGTCCACATTCACATTCCCATATATTCATTGGAGTACCCCAATATCTGTTTCGAGATACACCCCAATCCTGTACATTTTCAATCCAATTTCCAAAACGGCCTGTACCAATTGATTCAGGAATCCAGTTAATTGTATTATTATTTTTTATAAGGTCATCTTTAACTGCTGTCATCTTTATAAACCAAGATTCTCTAGCGTAGTAAATAAGAGGAGTATCACATCTCCAGCAATGAGGATAGCTATGTTCAAATTTTGGTGCATCAAACAATAAACCAGCCTTATCTAAATCGGTAAGAACCATATTGTCTGCTTTTTTACAGAAAACTCCTTCATAAGGTGTTTCCTTAGTCATCTGACCCTTTGAGTCAACAAGCTGTACAAATGGAAGGTCATAGTTACGTCCAACCTTTGCATCATCTTCACCAAATGCAGGGGCGATATGAACAACACCTGTACCATCTGTTAATGTTACATAAGTATCGCAGGTAACAAAATATGCTTTCTTGTTTTGCTTTTTGCATATTTCAACAGCACAGTCAAATAATGGCTCATATTCTTTATATTCAAGCTCTTTACCAGTATATGTTTCTAGGATTTCATAAGCAGGAGTAGCTTCAATTCCATTCTCCTCATCAGCCTTTTTAGCAAGCTTTCCTAATACTGTATCAAGAAGTACTTCTGCCATATAGTATGTGTATCCATCGGCAGCTTTAACCTTTGCATAGGTCTCATTTGGATTAACACAAAGTGCAACGTTTGATGGAAGTGTCCATGGAGTTGTGGTCCATGCTAAGATGTACGCATCCTCGTCCTTTACCTTAAATCTAGCAACAGCTGAACGTTCTTTTACATCCTTATAGCCTTGTGCAACTTCCTGACTTGAAAGTGGAGTACCACAACGTGGACAATAAGGAACAATCTTAAAGCCTTTATACAAAAGCTTCTTTTCCCAAATCTGTTTAAGTGCCCACCACTCAGACTCTATAAAATTGTTATCATATGTTACATATGGATTCTCCATATCTGCCCAAAAACCAACAGTTCCCGAGAAATCTTCCCACATTCCTTTATATTTCCATACACTTTCCTTACATTTTTCAATGAAAGGTTCCATACCATATTCTTCAATTTGGTCTTTTCCATCAAGTCCTAATAACTTTTCAACCTCTAATTCAACAGGCAAACCATGTGTGTCCCATCCAGCTTTTCTTGGAACCATCTTGCCTTTCATTGTTTGGTATCTAGGAATCATATCCTTGATAACACGAGTAAGAACATGACCAATATGTGGTTTTCCATTTGCAGTAGGTGGTCCATCATAAAATGTATATGTTTCCCCCTGTTTTCTGTTTTCCATGGATTTTTCAAATATCTTATTCTCTTTCCAGAATTCTTCTGTTTTCTTTTCTCTTTCCACAAAATTCAGATTTGTAGATACTTTTTCGTACATGTTTGTCTTCTCCTTCCAATGTTTGATTTAAAAAAAATCTCCCGTCCGTAAAAGGACGAGAGAATATCTCGCTGTACCACCTGTTACATGCATACTCATAAACAAAAAAGTTCAATTTATATGCGTCTCCCTTAACGTGGGAAATACGTCAGCATCTACTAACTTCGAGCTGCAACTCCAGAGTGATTTTCATATGCATCATACTCATATCCAGCTTCCACCATCCTGGACTCTCTTTCGCTTTCGCTACTTTCGTATGCACACTACTGTCTCTTTCACAGTTTTTTATGTGATAAATTTTTCTTAATTATAATAAAGCAAAAATCAAATGTCAATGCGAATTAATTATTTTGCAGCTTTTGCTTTATCAGCCTTTGCTTTAAGTTTTGCTTCCTTTTTTTCTTGCTTGATCTGTGCTTTTCTCTTCTTAGGATCAGTCTCTACGATTGGTCCTCTTATTCTTTTAGCGCTAGTTACATAAATACCACTAACTGTTGCCTTTACTTCTTGCTTTGCAGCAATGGTATTAAATACCTTTGCATCACAAATAAGAGACATAACCTTTGGTCCAACCTTTACCTTAATGATAGGAAGCTTCATACGTCTTGCGTACTTTGGTGTCTGCTCCATAACTATCTTTGGTAATCCTGCTTCTTTAAATTTCATCATCTTTTTATCAATAATGAAAAATGTCATAGTCTGAGCTGAAGCTTCCATCTGTGCTTCTGATTCAGACTGTTTCTTCTGCATCCTTTTTCCTAATATATAAAGTACAATAATTCCGATAAGTAATACTGCCGCGATAACAATCATTACTATCCCAAATGTGCCAATTGCAAGCATGTTAAAATCCTCTCTTTCTGTTAATCCGTTGTAATTTTATCATCTATAAAAAGATATTACAATTAATTTTTAATAAAAAATGACTATTTTATCCTTATAGTACATTTATTTATACTATGTTTGTAGTTCACTTAAATTAGCTCTTTATTTTTTTGAACCATATCCCATACGATATCATGGGTATAAACGCCAAGTGCTTTTTTATCTTCCTTTGACAAGTTCTCTATATCAATAGGCTTTCCAAATTCGATACAAACCTTTGATTTCTTGATTTTTGGAAATTGATCTTCAAATATTGCACTAGTATTATTAACAGCGATAGGAATAATTGGGCATTTAGCTTTCTTTGCCATTTTAAGGCTTCCTTCCTTAAAATCTACCATTCCATCATCCGTTTTGCTACGCGTTCCTTCTGGAAAAATAAAAATAGATATTCCATCATTAATATTTGTAACACCATCATTGACCATCTTAATAGCTGCCTGTATGCTACTTCTATCAAGAAATATACAATTCAAAAGATACATCCACACATTAAGGGGAAATACTTTTTTAATTTCCTTTTTGGAAATAAATCCCATCCTGGCAGGAAGCATAGAATACAAAATAACTACATCAAAAAAGCTTCGGTGATTTCCCACATAAAGGGCTGCCTGTCCTTTAATAATATTTTCAGCTCCCTTTACTATTACCTTTGTACCAGATAAAAATAAAATAATTTTAAACGCACATTGAACAATATAATATGAAGCATAATCTCTCGCCTTTTTATTAATAAGTCCAAGTGGAAATAAAATAATCCAACTAACAATACCAAGTAAAAAGAATACAACTAAAAACAAGGCTATCATTATAAGTCTAAACATTTATGTTCCTCCATTTCAAACTGTTTCCATTATACCCAATAATTTTGGCATTTACAACAACTATGTTTTTGACTTTATGACTTCGTCTCAAATCATTGACTTTGTCCCAAATCATTGAA
>CAZNKR010000026.1:0-21781 GCA_964573715.1 uncultured Roseburia sp.
TTATTTAGATAGATATTTATGAAAGTAATGCTCTATCATTGTCAAACTCTTCTCCACTTGCCATTGCAAACTTATGAAGTAAGTCATCAACTGTAATTTTTTTCTTTTCTTCACCTTCAATATCTAATACAATCTTACCATTATTCATCATAATAAGTCTATTTCCTGTTGCAATTGCATCTTTCATATTATGAGTAATCATCAATGTCGTAAGATTATTTTCATTAACTATCTTGTTGGTGGTTTCAAGTACCTTTGCAGCTGTTTTTGGGTCAAGTGCAGCAGTATGTTCATCAAGAAGTAAAAGCTTAGGCTTTTTAAGTGTAGCCATAAGTAGAGTAACTGCCTGTCTTTGTCCACCTGATAAAAGACCAACCTTTGAGGTAATTCTGTCTTCAAGTCCTAAATCAAGAATTTTAAGAAGCTCAGTAAATTCTTCTCTTTCTTTACGTGTAATACCTTGACCTAATCCACGAACTCTGCCTCTTCTAGCAGCTAATGCAAGATTTTCATCTATGCCCATATCTGCAGCTGTACCCATCATAGGATCCTGAAATACTCTACCAAGGAATTTTGCTCTTTTGTGTTCTGGTGTATATGTTACATTAAGTCCATCAATAATGATGTTGCCTTGGTCCACTGTCCATACTCCTGCAAGTGCATTAAGTAAAGTAGACTTTCCTGCACCATTACCTCCAATAACCGTTACAAAGTCACCTTCATTAAGCTTAAGTGATAAGCCATCTAAAGCTTTCTTTTCATTAATTGTGCCTGGATTAAAGGTCTTATGAATGTTATTTACTTCTAACATCTTTAGCACCTCCCTGGGCTTTTCTACTAGCCAAAACTAGCTTATTGCTTTTTTTAATTGCTAAACGTCTATTTATTGACTTCAAGGCTGGAACATACATCTTTTTCCAGTATGGAACTGCAAGGAAAATGGCAACAACCATTGCTGATAAAAGCTTCAGCAAATCTGTATCAAATCCAAGCCAAATAACAATCTGCAATACAATGTAATAAATAACTGCACCAAATGATACGCTCAATAACTTTAATGCAAAATTATGAAAAATCTTTTCAAATAAAACACCACCAATAATAACTGCGGCAAGACCAATTACGATTGCGCCACGTCCCATATTGATATCAGTAAAGCCCTGATATTGAGAATATAATGCACTTGATAAAGCTACTAGTCCATTAGAAATCATAAGACCAATTACTGTGTTTCTTTTTGTATTAATACCTTGAGCACGGCTCATATTTTTATTGCTTCCTGTTGCTCGAAGTGAGCAACCAAGAGCTGTTCCAAAAAACCAATATAATAAAGCAATAATAATTACAGTAATAACAGCTACAACAAATATTGTATTCTTATAAAAAGGAACACCCTTTACATATTTAATTGCAACTAAAATATCATATTTTGATGACGATATAACCTGGTTTGACGAACCAATAATTTTCAAATTTACTGAATAAAGTGCAAGCTGTGTCAATATACCTGCAAGTATGGCTGGAATACCCATAACAACATGGAATATGCCTGTAGCAAGTCCACATAAAAGACCTGCACCAATTGCACATACAAGGCTTAACCAAATATTTTGACCCGAAATCATCATCATTACACATACTGCTCCACCAGTACACATTGAACCGTCTACTGTTAAATCAGCAACATCTAACACCTTATATGTAATATAAACACCAATGGCCATTATACCCCATATAAGTCCCTGTGCAATTGACCCTGGCAATGCACTTAATAACTGCGTAAAATCCACTTTTTTCCTCCAAGTCTAAAAAGACTATTCTGCTTCTATTGCTGTATAATCACTAGGAACTGTAATTCCTAATTCTTTAGCGATTTCTACGTTGTACTGTTTTGTTACTGCTGGAGCATACTGAATCTCCATCTCTTCAACCTTCTTACCGTTTACAAGAATTTCGTATGCCATCTTACCTGTAGCATAACCAATGTCATAATAGCTAATAGATAATGTAGCAACACCACATCCCTTACAAATACCAGCTTCACCTGTAATAATTGGAACACCTGCTGGTCTTGCAATTGAATCAATTACTTCTGTATTTGAAGCTGCTGTATTATCTGTTGGAATATAAATAACATCACTATTTGCAACTGCACTAGTTACTACAGCGGCAATATCATTTGAATCTACGAATGAGAATTTCTCGCATGTAATACCATAAGTTTCTAAATATCCTTTAATTACATCAACCTGGTACTTTGAGTTTGGTTCAGCTGAACAATATAATAAACCAACCTTTTTTGCATCTGGGAATAACTCATGAAGCATTTCTGCTTGCTTATCAAGTGGTGCTAAATCTGATGTACCAGAAATATTCATACCTGTAAGGCCATTGAAATCAGAAATATCTAATGCTGTTGCATAATCTGTAACTGATGTACCAAGAACAGGAATATCTGATGTTGCATTTGCAGCTGCCTGAAGTGGGGATGTTGCATTTGCAAGAATAAGGTCAACGTTTTTTGAAACAAATGTATTCATAATAGTTGCACAAGTAGCTGACTCACCCTGAGCATTCTGCTCATCAAATGTAATCTTGTCTCCTAAACGTTCTGTAAGAGCATCCTTAAAACCCTTTGTTGCTGCGTCAAGTGCTGGATGTTCAACTAACTGACATATACCTATTGTATAACTTCCTTCGCTTTTTGAATCTGCACATCCTGTTGTAAGAGATAAAACTGTTACTGTACTTACTGCTAAGGCAAGTATCTTTTTTAATGTCTTTCTCATAATTCTTCTCCTTTTATATTTGTTATCAAATATCACATAATAGAAATTTTAACAATTTAGCCAATTCAAGTCAAGTATAATTAAAGAGTTAAAGCTAAATTTTTTAAAAAATTGGGCTTATAGCCCAACTTCCTTTTTAATTTCATCAAATGTTTTTATTTAAGGAAACTGCTGTTTTTTCTACATAATATCCATATATTTTTAATATATACAGTGCATCAGCAATAGTTGCCGCTCTAATAATAATATCTGACATATTATTCCTCGCTATTTTCTACTGTTCCACATATATAATTAATAAACTGCTGTGCGGTTCTTCCAGAAATCCCTCCATGACTAAGCTCCCATTTGTTTGCTTCTTTACAAAGTTCCTCATCCGAAAGCTTTACATTAGTCTTATGAGCAAGCTCTTTTACTATATTAAAGTATTCGTTCTGACTAGGTTTTGAATAATTAATTGTCACACCAAACCTATTAACAAGAGATAATTTTTCTTGCATAGTATCTGACTTATGCATACCATTATCTGTTTCAACGTCATCTCTATCGCTCCAGTTTTCTTTGATAAGATGTCTTCTGTTTGAAGTAGCATATATAAGTATATTTTCAGGCTTTGTTTCAACTCCACCTTCAATAACTGCTTTAAGGAACTTATATTCTATCTCAAATTCTTCAAATGAAAGGTCATCCATATAAATAATAAACTTGTAGTTACGATTTTTTATGGTAGCAATAAGATTTGATAAATCCTTAAACTGGTGTTTATAAATTTCAATCATTCTTAATCCCTGTCCATAGAATTCATTGACAATGGCTTTTATACTTGTTGACTTACCTGTACCACTATCACCAAACAAAAGACAATTATTTGCTTTTCTACCTTCAACAAATGCCTTGGTATTATCCACAAGCTTTTTCTTTTGGATTTCATATCCAACAAGATCATCAAGAACAACCTTATCCATATTGTTAATTGGTACAAAGCCCACATTTCCAGACTCATCAGACTTAATACGAAAGGCCTTATTAAGTCCAAACATACCAATTCCAAAATCCTTATAAAAGTTAGTTACCAAATTAAAAAATTCTTCTTCATCTGATGCTAATTCAAGTTTTTTACTTAAATCTCTCACCTTTTTTGATACATTTTTATTGTACATCAGCTCTGGTTTTACAATAGCTGTATAATCAGTAATCCTACTAAAGCAATTAATCTCTAACTTATTTTCCAAATATGTAAAATCATAATCAAACAACTGTTTAAATATTCTAAAGTCATTTTTAGCGAAGAAATTTACACTGCCATTCTTCGCACCAACCTTTTCGCATGTAATACTAAAAGGATTCTCATTAGTAATCAGTAAATATGTAAGATAATTGTGCCATAGATTATTATCAAAAGCATAATCTGTTGATACTTCTAATAATCGCTTTATTTGTTTATATACCTTAGTAACAAGTACATCCTTTTCAAAATCATCTTTTTTTACTTCTCTGCAAATGCTTGCAAGCTCCATAATAATGGAATCCTGTGGCATATCTCCATATAATAGGAGTTTTGATACTATATCATTCATATCTTTTGCCTCTTTTACTTTTTTATTTTCTAGTATCTAACTTTTTTTAAATTTGTCAATACAAAATTAGGAAACACTTTCAATAGCTTTAAGTTTTTTTCTTTCAATTCCAAACATAATAAAGGCAGCTAATGCTGCTGCTATATCAGCTACAGGGCCTGCGAACATTATTCCATCAATCCCCATAATAATTGGGAATATTACTATTAAAGGTAATAAAAAAATAATCTGTCTTGTAAGGGATAAAAATATACCTTTTTTGGGTTTTCCAATAGCTGTAAAAAAATTGGAAGTTAGTGGTTGCATACAGTTAATAAAAGTTCCAAAAAGGAAAATTCTAAAATAATTTATGGCAAAAGTATAATACTCATCCGTTCCATTTCCAAAGATTGCTGTAATCTGTCTTGGAAAAATCTGAAATGCCAAGAATGCAATTACCGATACCAATAATCCGTAGGTTAACGCTAATTTATATGCCCTTCTAACTCTGGTGTATTTTTTTGCACCATAATTGTAGCTAACAATAGGCTGTAGGCCTTGAGATAAACCTATAATTATAGAAAAGTAAATCTGATTAACCTTGGAAATAATACCAGCACATGCTAAAGGAACTGACTCTCCATAGCTAGATTTTGCACCGTAATAGGTTAGTGACTTATTCAGTACAATTTGTACAATCATCATAGCTAATTGATTAAAGCATGGTGTTGCCCCAAGAGAAATTATTCTTTTTATATATTCAGCCTTCATCTTAATGTATTTCAAAGATATTTTGGCAGTTTTAAATCTAGATAAATACCACGTTGCTAGTCCAGCTGAAATAATCTGTCCTGAGATTGTGGCAATAGCTGCACCTTCCATATCCATATCAAATCCAAATATTAAAATAGGATCAAGTATAGTATTTATTATAGCTCCAACTACATTACATAGCATGGAAAATGTGGGGCTTCCATCTGCCCTTATTAGATTACCGCCACCACTAGATAAAATAATAAAAGGAAATCCTATAGCTGTAATTCTTGTATACGCCACAGCATAATCATATACATTACTAGGACACCCAAATATTCTTAGCATTTGAGGTAAAAACAGTTCTACAATTATAAACAGAACAATACCCATAGAAACCATAAGTGCAAGGGCATTTCCAACATAATGCATAGCTTTTTCTTTATCACCTTGACCAAGAGAAATGTTAAAGGCTGCTGCACCACCTATGCCACATAACAAAGCAATGGCAATACAAGAAGTAGAAAGTGGAAAAACTATATTTGTTGCTGCATTTCCTAGTTCTCCAATTTTTTGACCTATGAAAAATTGATCTACTATATTGTATAAAGCCATTACCATCATAGCAATAATACTTGGAATGGCAAATTGTCTTAGTAATTTATTTATAGGAAGCTCTCCTAGTTTGTTGTTCTTTTCCATTGCATTTCTCCTTAATTATCGCCTTAAATATCAAGAGCTGACTTTGCGTTTTTTAGCCTTTCATTAAAGCTTTGATAAAAATCTATATCTTTTCTAAATGGAGTCAAATAAAACATATTCAGTATAAACATTTCAATTCGTTTTATTCCTTCTTCATCTTCACCTTCAAGTTTTTTAGAAACCTCTTTTAAAAAATAGTGCCAGTCACAAACAAACTTTTCATTTTCCTTTATTTTATCAACAGCTATCCATTTATCAATCTTTACTTTTGTTTTTGGGTTCTTAGGACATTCATTTACCTGTAAAAAATACTTAAAACTTCCTTCTTCATAAATTCTTCCAAGTGGAAAAATCCTACAAAAACCAGGCCTGCTTTTATGAATACTACATCTTCCCTCTCCATTTAAAAATGGACATTTCTCATTAGCATTCATTTTAATATTAGGAATGATAATTCCATCTACCATCCCTAATTCTATTTTTTCAAGTAAGAGTTCTTCAAACTTCATATTTGTATTCTCTACAAGTCTGTGTACATCTAATGGATCTAGCTTGATTGAATTTCCCATTCCCATACAGCATTTATAGCAGTCCTTGCAATCGTTACAGCCTGCCTTTACCATATCATTAACCGTGTATAATTTCCCGTCTGATATTTCGTTTAAATCAACTTCTCGTTCCATAATATATCCTTAACCTTTCATGGTCTTTAAAACATATAATTCACTATAAATAAATTGCAATCCTATGAGGCAATATCTTTTTTATTGTATATTACATATGCGCCTACTCCAGCAGCAATAGCAATAATTACGCCAACAATAACTAATATTGGCTCTTTTACACCTTCATTTGAAATTATATCCGACGCATTAGAATAGTAAAATGGTGTAAAAACTTTTAAAAATTCTACTTTATCAGTAATTCTACTTACAATATCTAGCATAAATAATATAAGTGCCAAGCCCAAACCTATACCAAACTGGTTCTTTTTTGTGGATGCAGAAATAAAAAATGTCACTAAGGCAACTTCCACATGCATCACAAACTGTACTAACATATATATGGTAATACTAGCAATATCAGCTTTTTCCCCAACAATTCCAATGACCATTATGAATACCACATAACAAATAACATCAAAGCCTAAAACCATTGTAAGTAACGAAAGCATTTTTTGAATCACTATCCTGCCTCTACTAATAGGAAGTGTTGCAAGAAATTCAGCAGTGTGCATTCCTTCTTCTTTAGAAAGAATACCAATACCTATAAGCGCTGCAAACATAGTGGCACCAATTGAAAACATATTTCCAACCTCTACAGAAAAAAATCCATCCATAGTAGCCATGGATAATTTATCCATACCAAAAGCTTCTGTAAAAGCACCCATATTGGCATAAGAATCTGCTATTTCTCCCATTGCATCCTTCATAGAGCTAAAAAGTAAAAGACAGCCTCCACAAATAACAGACATACTGACTACCCATATTATAAAGTTTTTAAGATTAATTTTAAGTTCATGTTTAAAAATCACCATTATTTTACCTCCCCATAGTAATGCATAAACACATCCTCTAAGGAAGGTTCTTCTATGCTAATATTTGTAATAGTTTTTCCGGCAACAGTCTTTATTAGTTTATTAATATCCCCTTGATATGTAAATTCTAATTTTGTAGCATCTTTGAGTTTTTCTTCTAAAACACCAGATATTCCAGATAATTGTGAAGCTTCAATATCATCTTTTGACATTCCTTCAATTTTTATTTTTTTGCTATCTGTATGAGCCAGCTTTTCAATGCTGTCAATACACACTATCCTTCCATCTTTTATAATTGCGGCCTTATTGCAATATTGTCTTACCTCTGATAATACATGAGAAGAAAGTAAACAGGTTGTGCCAGCCTCATTATATTCCTTTACTAGTTTAAAAAACTCCGTTTGCATAAGAGGATCAAGACCAGACGTAGGTTCGTCAAATATAAAAAGTTCAGGCTTATGTTGCATAGCACACACAATACTAACTTTCTTTCTGTTACCTAATGATAACTCATCAATACGCTTTTTAGTATCCACCTTTAAACGTTCACAAAGCTTAGAAGCCTCAAGAGTTGCATCAATACCTCTAACATCTGCCGCAAACTTAATAATTTCGCTTACTTTCATAGAAGGATAAAACATTGCCTCTGATGGCATGTATCCAATTTTATTTATAATCTCCTTACTTTTAGTTTTAATATCCAAATCAAATATTGTAGCATTACCCGAATTTATCTTAATTAATCCTAGCAAGCTTCTAATAGTAGTAGATTTACCTGCTCCATTTGGACCTAGAAATCCGAATATATCTCCCTTTTTTACATCCATAGAAATATCTATAATTCCTCGATTTTTACCATAGTTTTTATTAAGCATATCAATATGTATAATATTTTCCATCGGCTTCTCCTATTTTTATTAATGAGCATATAATATCACATTTTAATAAAAATCTCCATAAACAGTAACGGGAAGCAATACTTATGGCCTCCCGCAACTAAGAAAAAAGAAAACAAATATTAGATATAAGCTAAATTAAGATGTTGTAATGCATTCGCTATGCCGTTTTTATCCACATCATCTGTAACATAGTCAGCTAGGCTTTTTAATTCTGTTGAAGAATTGCCCATTGCCACACCATAGCCAGCATACTCCATCATTTTCATCAAAGTCTACTAAGGTACCATCTATATCGAAAAATAAAACCTTTTTTTCCATAATGTACTTCCTTTTTTATTTTTCCGACTCTACAATAATCTTTCTGATTGGTAGAACCATACCTGGTGAAACTGACAGCTCGTCAACACCCATTTCTAGGAATTTTTCTGTAAGCTTGGTATCCGCACCTAATTCTCCACAAATTCCAGCCCAAATATTATTACTATGAGCATTATCCACTACCATCTTAATCATTCTAAGTATAGCTTCATGATGTGGATTGTAAAAATCATCAAGTCTATTATTCTGTCTATCTATTGCTAATGTGTATTGTGTCAAATCATTTGTACCAATACTAAAGAAATCAACCTCTTTGGCAAGTAAATCACTAATCATAACTGCTGCCGGAGTTTCAATCATTATTCCTTGTTCAACATTGCCGTAAGGAATACCTTCTTCTTCTAGCTGCTTTTTAACAATTGCAACAATATCCTTTATCTTTTTCACTTCATCTACTGAAGTTATCATTGGATACATTATTGCTATATTGCCATAGTTGCTTGCCCTAAATAAGGCTCTAAGCTGTGTAATAAAAATATCTGGTTGGGACAAACAAATACGAATCGCTCTATATCCCATTGCTGGATTATCTTCATTACCTAAGTTAAAATAATCCACTTTTTTGTCTGCACCAATATCAAGGGTTCTAATAATAACCTTTTTACCTGCCATTGTTTCAGCAACCTGCTTGTAAATCAAGAATTGCTCTTCTTCCGTTGGAAAATTATCCTTTTCAAGATAAATAAATTCGCTTCTAAAAAGTCCAATACCTGCAGCATCGTTTTTCATTACAGCCCCAAGGTCAGTTACATTTCCTATATTTGCATATAATTTAATCTGTTTTCCAGATTTTGTAACAGTTGCTTTACCCTTAAGTTCTAATAATAATTTCTTTAAAGCTTCTTGTTGCTCTTGTTTTTTTGAGTATGCTTTTAATGTCTCTTCGTCTGGATCAATAATGATTTTTCCATCAATGCCATCTAAAATAGCCATTTTTCCATCCCATGAGTCATCAATTTGTACACCGATTAGAGCAGGTATGCTCATAGTTCTTGCAAGAATGGCAGTGTGTGAATTTGCCGAACCAAGTTCTGTTACAAAACCTAATAATTTTGTTTTATCCATTTGAACTGTTTCACTTGGTGCTAAATCCTTTGCCACTACAATAACTTGATTTGAAAGCTTTGCGGCTGATTTTCTTCCAGATAAAATATTAATTACTCTTTCAGAAATATCCTTTACATCTACTGCTCTTGCCTTAAAATATTCGTCATCCATATTTGTGAATATTTCGGCAAAATTGTCTCCGGTAATTGCCACCGCATATTCAGCATTTACATTTTGTGAAGATATCATATTTGTAATAGATTCATTATAGTCATCATCCTGAAGCATCATGCCATGCACTTCAAAAATCTGAGCATTAACCATTCCTACCTCCACTACTGCCTTTTCATAAAGAGCATTTAATTCCTCTATAGCCTTTTCTCTTGCTGATTCATATCTAGCAACTTCACTATCTGTATCTTCAACTTTTTTTCTAGATATCTGACTTTCTTCCTTTGAATAAAAGAAAATCTGACCTATAGCAATTCCACCAAATACTTTTTTGCCTAAATATTCGCCCATATGATCACCTCTTCTTTTTAGAGATTTTCTTTAAAGAATGTCTCTAATGCTGCTACTGCTGTGTCCTCATCGTCGCCTTCAACTGACACCTCAATATTTTGTCCTTTTTTTACTCCTAATGACATAACTGCAAGGAGCTTCTTAGCATCAGCACTCTTATCACCACATTTCACTATGATGGTGGATGAATAATCCTTTGATACCTTTACTAATAGTCCTGCTGGTCTTGCGTGAATACCTACTTCATCTGTAATAACATACTCAAAATTCTTCATAATAACTTCTCCTTTTCTTAGTTTTACTTAATTTAATTAACTTGTTTATCTTAGTTTTTTAATTAATATCAGTTTCTTTCTTTGCTTTTCTTAGTTTTAACTTTTAATTGCTATTTATTACAACTTTTCTCCATTTGATTCAATAACTTCCTTGTACCAATCAAAGGATTTTTTCTTTCTTCTTGCTAAAGTTCCTGTTCCATCATCATATTTTTCTACATATATGAAACCATATCTCTTTGCCATCTCTCCTGTTGAAGCACTAACCAAATCAATGCATCCCCATGGAGTATAGCCCATTAAATCCACGCCATCTTCTACTGCTAGCTTCATCTGTTCAATATGCTCTTTTAAATAGTCAATTCTATAGTCATCATTAATTGATCCATCATCTTCTATTTTATCATAAGCACCCAATCCATTTTCCACAACCATAAGTGGAATTTGGTATCTGCCATATATTTCATTCAAAGTATATCTAAGTCCTTTAGGATCTACCTGCCATCCCCAGTCAGAGGTCTTAAGATATGGATTTTTAGCACCCATTGCTATATTTCCACCTGTTGTTATTGCATCTGGATTTGTAGATACACATGTACTCATATAATAACTGAATGTGTAGAAATCAACAATACCTTCCGCCAATATTTCTTTATCTCCATCTTCCATCTTAATATTAACTCCAAGTTCCTTCCAAATACGATTTGCATATGATGGATATTCTCCTCTAACTTGAACGTCAGAGCAATACCAGTTTTGAAGCTGGTTTTTCTTTTGAGTTTCCACAATATCATCAGGATTACAAGTAAAAGGATACATTGTTATATAACAAATCATATTACCCATTAAGAAATGTGGATACTTTTCATGTGCTATTTTTACCACCTTTGCACTAGCTAAAAACTGATGATGTAATCCTTGGAATCTTGCTTGTGCATCGTCCTTAATTTCTGTAATAGGGCCAAAAAATCCTTTGATTGTTCCTAATGAAAGAGCTGAGCCTAATGACATTGTCCCAGCATTAATTTCATTAAAGGTAAGCCAATATTTAACCTTATCTTTATATCTTTCAAAAAGGACTTCACTGTATCTTACGAAACAGTCAATACATTCTCTTCCTTCCCATCCGTTATATTTTTCTACCAATGCATAAGGCATTTCGTAATGAGAAATAGTCACTAATGGTTCAATATCATATTTTAAACACTCATCAAATACATCATCGTAAAATTTTAATCCAGCTTCATTTGGAGTTTCTTCCATACCTGTTGGGAAAATTCTTGTCCAGGCAATGGACATTCTAAATGTTTTAAATCCCATTTCGGCAAATAATTTTATATCTTCCTTGTAGTGGTGATAAAAATCAATAGCTTCGTGACTTGGATAAAATGTATTTTCTTCAATCTTTGTTGTTATTCTTTTTGGAATCTGGTGTGTTCCATTTGTACATAAATCTGGAACTGCTATACCCTTTCCATCAACGTCCCATGCTCCTTCAAACTGATTTGCAGCTGTAGCGCCGCCCCATAAAAAACCTTCTTTTAAAATGCTCATCTTTGTTCCTCCTTTAATATTGTTTTTAAATTCATTACTTCTCATTAGAAAAATGTTTTTACTTTTTGTTATTTGTTTTTGGTTGTAGGGCATCGGAGGCTATGACCCCTTCCGATGCCAGTAGATTGTGAAAAATTATCATTTATCAAAAAATGCGTGGCGCACTTTTTTTAAAAATTAGTTATTAAAGTATTGTGATTAATACATCTCCAACGCTAGTATTTTTAGTATCGGTTGGAATAACATCTGCAAAATCATCACTATTTGTAACAACTACTGGAGTAATGACAGGTAAATCTGCTGCTTTTATTTTATCAATATCAAATTCTAAAAGCAAGTCACCCTTCTTTACTGTATCTCCCTGTTTAACTTTAGGAGTAAATCCATCACCATTAAGGTTTACTGTATCCATTCCTACATGAATAAGAACTTCAACACCATCATTTGATACTAATCCCATTGCATGTCCTGTTGGAAAAAATGTTCCCACAGTACCATCAACTGGTGAATATACTTTTCCTTCTTCTGGAACAATAGCAATTCCAACTCCAAGTGCTCCTGTAGAAAATGCTTCATCACTTACTTCGCTAAGAGGAAGCACTTCTCCCTTAATTGGAGACACAATTGTTTTTGTACCTGTTGCTTCTTTTTTATTTTCATCTTTCTTTTCTATCTCATTATCCTTGTATGTTACAAAAGTAAGAGCAAAAGCAATTACCATAGAAATAAGTGTTGCAACAATTACCCAAATCATGCCACTCATATCCTGTGTTTCTGTATTAATAAATGCTGGTAGTCCGAAGAAACTAAGTCCACCCATAGTATATGTTACTGCACCGGAAATACCAATGATACATCCACCAATACCAGCTGCTATACATGAAATAATAAATGGTTTCTTTTTTGGAAGTGTAACACCATATATAGCTGGTTCCGTTACACCAAACATACCAGAAATAAATGCTGGTAATGCGAGATTTTTTGTTTTCTTATCTTTAGTCTTAAAATAAATTGCTAATACGACCATAGACTGTGCAAATGAAGCTGCAAAATATGGTGATAATATAAAGTCTTTACCAAGCATTGCGTAATTTGACATTGCAAGTGGAACTAATCCCCAATGACATCCAAATATTACCAATACTTGCCATAAAGCTCCTACAAGTAAACCTGCTACTGCTCCACCTAATACAGGAATGTTATATAAAGCTTCAAATAATGTTCCAACTAAACTACATAATACCGAAGTAACTGGTCCAATAATAAGGAAGGTTAATGGTAACATAATAAGGAATGCTATAACTGGTGCTATAAACGTTTTTATAACATCTGGAATAATTTTCTTTAATGCTTTTTCTAGTTTTACTATAAAGTAAGTTGCTACAAGAATTGGAACTACTGTTGATAAATATCCACCAGATGGCATTACAATTGGAATACCAAAGAACCATGTTGATGTATAATGCATTTCAATGATTGTTCCAGAGAATAATATTCCAATAATATTTGTAGTTTCACCAGCTACTGGAACTAGGGCTGCAATTCCTGAATAACACATCGCTGCTCCTATACCCATACCAAGGAATTGACTTCCACCAAATTTTTTGGCTGCTGTAGCACCTAAGATTATTGGTAAAAATGCAAAGAATCCATCTGCAAAAGAATACCATAACTGATAACCACCTGATGATGCTGCATTTGGATCGAAGAATGACCAGAGTGCCAATATACCTTTAATAATACCTGCTGCACATAAAACTCCAAGTACTGGCTGAAATATTCCAGAAATCATATCAATAAGTGTTGCGCCTATTCCCATCTTTACTTTAGGTGCATTCTCATCAGTTGGAGCATCTCCTGTAATATGACCTACCTCGCATACTACCTTGTATACGTCTGGTACATGATTACCGATTACAACCTGATACTGTCTTGATGCCTTAATAACGGTTACTACACCGTCTGTTCCTTTTAATACCTCTGTGTTTACTTTTGATTCGTCTTTTAACTTAAAACGAAGTCTTGTGATGCAGTGAGTAAGACCAATAATATTATCTTTACCACCAACATTTTGAATTATTATTCTTGCTAACCCATCATACTTACTTGCCATAATTTGGTACCTCCATTTTTGATTTTTTATTTAAAACGAGCGCTCACGCTTTATTTTGATTTTGGTATAAAAAAAACCGAACAAATAAAAGGACTATTAAATAGTAATCCTATTATCTATTCGGGTTTTGCCGACCTAACGTAACAATCCCTGAGGATAATTATAAATTTTGTTATTTTGAAAATGCTCTATTTAGTCTGTATATATGCATTGATAAATATAAAACCTGCTTCATCTTCTGGCATCATAACACCAGTTACTTCATTGACCATATCTAATGCCTTAAGTCCAACATCAAATTCCTTTGGATAAAACTTTTTCGTTTCTAGAAGCAAGGCATTATTCATCAAACAAATAGCTTCTTAGTGAACCATCTTTATTTACATCATCAAGTAAATATCTTCCCATAGAACCTACAGGTTGCATATGCTCTTCTCTAAGATTTTTCATTGCATATAGTATTTCCTTTTCTAGTTCTCTTGATGATATTAATTTACATCCTGCACCACGAATAATAATTTGTTCAAGTCCATCTGAAGTTGCTACCGTAACATCATATTTCCTACCATTATTATGGGCAAATTTTTCTATATATGCATCTGCAGTCTCCGCTTCCTTGGTATAAATCACTGTAATGTTGTGATATTTTTGTACACTTCCCATATTGCCTTTAACCTTATATGCATCAAAAACCAAAAGTAATTCACTCCCGATAATACCTTGATAATTACTCAAAATATCCATAAGCTTCTCTCTAGCACCATCTATATTAAGCTTTGCTAATTCACTAAGCTCTTTCCATGCAAAAATAACATTGTACCCATCAACGAGCAAATATCTGACAACATCTTTTTTCTTTTTTGTTCCTTCATATGAAGTGTTTTTTTCATTACCTAATGAGGTTTTATTGATTGTATCTCCTAGTGTTCCATATATCTTTACTGGTTCATTATTGTATGTATTGCCAGTTCTTTCCTTTATTTTTCCATAGGTTTTTTCAAATATTTCCATCAGTTCTTTATCTAAAACTGCGTAATCTACTTCTCTGTTTTCTAAGTTCTTTGTTTTATTACTATCACCTTTTGATGCACAGCCTTCTTTATCAAAAGCCGTACCTTTCCATTGAACATTTCCTTCTTCATCTATTCTATAATCCGGTGAAATATGCATATAATCTTTGACCAAATTCCACTTAACTGTATATCCAGAACCATTAGCACAAAATACCGAATCTGGTGTATTTGCAATATCCTCCTCAGGATAATATTGTGTCTGCTCAATAACCTTTCCTGATTCTTTACATTCATCATAACCACATACACTTGTCACTAATCGCCCCATTCCCTTTGTGTATGCGTTAAGTGTATTAGAATAATTTATCATTTTTGAAACTGGGGCTTGTCCAGTAATAACTGTAATATCATTAAAAATTTGTGGTGGGTCGAATTTGGCGTTCATTTGTTCAAGGTCTACCAACGCTTTTCCGGTATAAGTAGATGGAAGTTCTAGCATAAACTGATAAAACGGTTCTAATAATACAGCTTTTGCTTGCATTAATCCCTGTCTAATAGCCCTATATGTGGCTCTTCTAAAATCTCCGCCCTCAGTATGTTTTTTATGGGCTCTGCCCGCTACTATACTTATAGACACATCTGTAAGTTCTGCTCCCACTAAAATACCTTTGTGCTTTCTTTCTTTAATATGTGTCATAATAAGTCGCTGCCAGTTTTTATCCAGTTCATCAACGCCAATGCTAGAAGAAATCAAAATCCCACTACCTCTAGGTGCTGGCTTCATTAGCAAATGTACTTCAGCATAATGTCTAAGGGGTTCATAGTGTCCAACTCCCACTACAGGATTTGATATTGTTTCCTTATATACAATTCTTCCGCTTCCAAACTCTAAATCCAGTAAAAACCGGTCCTTAATAACGGATTTTAAGATTTCAATCTGAATTTCTCCCATAAGACTTATCTCAATTTCTTTAAGAGTTTCGTTCCAAGTAATATTTAAGCTAGGATCTTCTTCCATAAGTGGCTTAATTGTATTATAAACTTTTAATGCATCCATAGTTTCTTCAAGAATTATTCTATATTTAAGCACTGGCTCAATTTCTTGTCGTTGGTCATTTTCTTCAATTCCAAAACCAGCTCCACAAAAGCTGTGGTTTAGCCCGGCCACTTGAACAATCATACCTGCACTTGCTTCATTTATCAGTGTGTACTTATCCCCAATATAAAGTCGAATCTGGTTGATTTTTTCCTCATACTCTTCTCCCTTTAAATCATATCCCTTTATGACATCCTTTATTTTTATCTTACCACCTGTAATCTTCATGTGGGTAAGTCTTACTCCCGTATCATCATGAGTTATCTTGTATACCTTTGCGCCAAAATCTTCCTTCTTTGCACAATATGCAAATTTTTCAATGACCCTTAGCAAGGTATCTACTCCCATCATCTTCAAAGCGGAGCCAAATATAACAGGAAAAATATTTCTATTAGAAATAGATTCTTTAATCTTTTCTATTATATTTTCATTTGTATGTGGATTTTCAATATACAAATTCATCAATTGTTCATCACATACTGCTACATTCTCATAAATTAAATCTTCATTTTTCTCTCCAAAATCAACAAATCCATGTCCAAATTTTTCTTCTAGTTGTCTTATAATATTACAAGAATTTTCTTTTAACATATCTATTTTATTCACAAATACAAAGGTAGGAATTTTGTATTTGCAAAGTAATCCCCATAACGCTACAGTATGACTTTTCAATTCCTTAGATCCATCAATTACTAATATTGCATAATCTAAAACTTTTAAAGTTCTTTCCATTTCACAGGAAAAATCTACATGTCCAGGGGTATCTAAAAGTGTAACCTTTACATAATTAATAAGAAAGGTTGCCTGCTTTGAAAAAACAGTAATGCCCCTTTCTTTTTCTATACTATTGTTATCAAAAAAAGCATCCTTATGATCTACCCTGCCGAGTTTTTTAATGGCCCCGGTTTCATAAAGGATGCTTTCTGATAATGTGGTTTTTCCTGCGTCAACGTGCGTTAAAATTCCAAGTACAATGTTCTTCATTATTTCATCCTGTTCATATATATTATCAATATTTAGATTATATCATATGAACAAGTTCAAGTAAAATTTGGTTTAAAATAAGTTTAATGTTCAATGTCTTTGTCTAATTTCAATCTCACTTGTATTTTTCAGTGTAACATAATATTTCCCATATAAATCTTTTGGTACAGTTTCCTCCACTATTTTGTATTGCTCATCTTGATGAACTCATTAAGTCTATTAAGTGCAGCCTTCGAATCTATCAGTCTTTCTGCAAGCTCCATGCCCTCTTTTAGGCTATTTGCCCGTCCTCCAACATAAAGACCTGCGCCTGCATTCATTACTACTGCCGTTCTTCTTGCACCTGTTTCACCATTAAGTATTGCTCTTGTAATCATTGCATTTTCCATTGGAGTACCACCAATAAGTTCTTCCTTTGTACATCTTTCATATCCGAACATTTCAGGCGTAATTTCATATGATTTAAACTTGCCATCACGAATTTCACATACCTTTGTTGGGGCACTAGATGATATTTCATCCAAGCCATCTGTTCCATACACAACCATAGCACTTTTAACTCCAAGCTTTGATAATACCTTTGCAAGAGGTTCAACTAATGCTGCATCATAAACTCCCATTACTTGCATACTAGCACCTGCGGGATTTGATAATGGTCCTAATATATTAAATACTGTTCTAATTCCCAACTCACGTCTGACTGGAGCTACATATTTCATTGCAATATGATAGTTTTGTGCAAACAAGAAACATATGCCTATTTCCTTTAGCATTTTTGTACTTTGTTCTGGAGGAATAACTATATTAACTCCAAGCGCTTCAAGAACATCTGCTGCACCACATTTAGATGATGCTGCCCTGTTTCCATGTTTAGCAACTAAAACTCCTCCCGCTGAAATTACCATTGCGGATGTTGTAGAAATATTAAATGAATTAGAATGATCTCCACCAGTACCTACGATTTCAAGCACATCCATATCGTGAAGTAATTTTATACAATGTGCTCTCATGCCAGCTGCTGAGCCTGTAATTTCATCAATAGTTTCTCCCTTGAGTGAAAGCGCGGTAAGATAAGAAGACATTTGAACTGAGCTAGCTTCTCCTCCCATTATTTCATCCATTACTGCAACAGCCTCATCATATGTAAGGTCCTCTTTTGTGCTAAGTTTAATAATTGCTTCTTTAATCATGATTTTTTCTCCTTTCGATTTTCATCTTAAAATATTTGATGGTTGTCAGGACTCTTTTTACTTAATAAAATAAAAAAAGTCCCTGACAATAGTAAAATTGTCAAGGACGGATAATCTACCGCGGTGCCACCTTGATTCATAGAATAAACCTATGCTCTTTAAAGATACCATCATATCTTTTGCAACTAACGTATGCATACGTCGTAGAATACTAAGCCTTAGCTGTTCACTACGCCCTCAGTGGTCCATTTAATAATCTGCGTTCTGTCTGGTTTCCAGCATCCCAGGCTCTCTGTAAGTGCACTACTATTTTTATATCCACATCAACGGTTTGGTGTGTTATTAAATTGTTTGTTACTGTAGTTTATTAAAGCACAGTTATTTTAAACTGTCAATACTAAATTTTATATTTTACTAGTTTTTTTAGTTTACTAAATTTTTTAGTTTACTAATTTTTATTAGTTTAATTTTAAATTTATTTTTATTAAATAAAATAATTTATACAATCTTATCTTCTTATGAATCCATAATTTTTATATGAATCAAAAAATAAATCTAACAAGCTTTCATAATAAGGAATAAATGTTCCTTCTCTAATCATTTCTCCTTTAGAATTAAAAATGCAAATATGTACAGCTAAATGATAGTCTCCTTCATTAAACTTAGCTCCTCTTTCCATTATTTTATCTGTTTTGTTTCTATCAATATCGTATATGTCCCATAATTCCATCTTGCAAAATCTCCTTTTAAATAACTGCCAATAGTCCAAATAATTCTTCTTCCCAAGGTTCATTAGAATTATAAACAACACTTCCTATAGCATATTCATTACTAAATCTTCCAGAAGAACAAATAATAACTGGAATATATATTCCGAATTGGCGTAATTGGCTAATCAACATATCTCCTGATTTTCGTTCACTGCCGCCTTTACTCCAAGGGAACCACATATCTGTAATTATAAGGTCAAAGGCTTTATTAGGATCTGGATAATTTTTAATTATATCTATGCCATCCACAGCATTTTCTACGTGAACAACATCATAAATACCTTTTTCTTTTAATGCCTTTACTATATCCATATGTTTATAAATATTATCTTCAAAATTAATTACTCTCAAAACATTTTTCTCCATTTGTATACTTATTAATAATACTTAGAAGTAAATTCATCTACTGGTATCGCTGGACTATATAAGAATCCTTGAAGATACTTACATCCCAAATTAATAAGTAAATCTCTTTTTTCCTCTGTATCAACATATTCAGCAATTACCATAAAATTCAATTCGTTTTCTAACTGAATAATTGATTTTACAATGGTTTCACTTCTATCATTATTCATAATATCATTAACTAATTTTCCATCAAGCTTAACATAATCAAACAAATTCTCCTGAAGATATTTCAGTGAAGTGTGACCCATACCAAAATCGTCTAGTGCCATTCGAATTCCATTTTCTTTTAAATAAAGAACATTATCTCCAACATTATCAAAACTTTCTATATTTGTCTCCTCAGTTATTTCTAGACATATATTTTTTTCAAGCTTGTGTTCTTTAATAATAAGAATAACCTGCTCTACAAATCCTCGATCATCCATTTGTTCAGCTACCATATTTACTGACATTTTAAAATTAGGATCATATTCTAAAAACATCAATGTATCCTTGCAGCTTTTTTTGAGGACTTCGATGGATAAATCATTCATATATTTCTCTTCTTTGGCCATCTCAACAACTAAAGGTGGGAACATTATTCTTCCCTTAAAATTCCATCTAAGCAATGCTTCCGCGCCGATTATTTTTCCATCTGTATTTACTTGTGGCTGATAAAATACTGGTATCTTATGCTTTTTAAGGTCTTTGCCCATGGCTACAACCATCATATGATACATTCTATCCAATCCATGGCGCATATCATTAAGAATAAGAGTATTTCCTTTTTTTAGATTTTCCTTAAATAAGTGTTCAATCTCATCTAAATGGAAATCCGATCTTTGCTGTTCAACTTTTTCCATTAAACGTACAAATGGGGCATATATCATTACGCCAACAATGATACTTACAAGCTGAACCAAAGAACCTGCAATGGAACCTGTTAAAACATATCCACTAAATAGTACTGGTGTTGTCCATGTTACTGCCGTTGTTGTAATTGAAATAAGTCCTATAGAAACCGCTCCATATGCTATTAAAACAGAAATAATAGGTGTAAGTAAAAATGGAATAAGCATAATTGGATTAAACATTATAGGAACACCAAATACTAATATCTCATTAACATTAAAAATAACCATAGCAATGGAAGCTTTAGCAAGAGTTCGGTGATTCTTTTTTCTTGAAAAAATAAGAATTGCTATCAACAAGCATATAGTTGCACCGCAACCACCCATTAATCCAAACACATCAATAAATTGTTTTGAAACTGTAACATCTGGTAGTGTATTGGCAGGTACAAAAACATTTTGAGATACCTTTGCTAAAGCATTTCCACCATGAACTCCAAAGAACCATAAGATTCCTGAGAAAAGCAAAAACAAAATTCCCGAAAAAACATTTACCCCCATTGACTGAAATACAAATCCAAAGAAATTGGCAAATAAATCATTTAAGCTGGATATATTCCATACCATAACAAGTATAATATTAATTAAGCCAAATACAAACAAACATACATATGATGGAATAAAAATATACTGTAAATGCTGATAATCAAGTTCATCCACCATAATTGAGCTTTTACCACTTACACCCTTCATCCTTTTTTGAATCCAATTAAAAATAAAAGGAACTGTTATGGCAACTACAATAGCAGTAAATGTACCTGTAGTCCCAAAGGCCTTGTATGAGAAATCTTCTCTGCCAATACCTAATGATTCTATCAAGCACATAACCGAAATAAGCACACAAATATTTTGGCTAAACACATGTGCACTTAATAGTCTCTTAGCGCAATTATAACTAATAGCTATAGTCAAATATATTGCTAAAAAGCCGTACGTTATTTGATATGTAACATCTAAAAGTTGATAAACTGCTCCATCTAATAAGCTAAGGAGCCAGGTTTGAAATTCAGGAACAGGAAAGCTTGTTATAACTAGAGCAATTGCCCCTATAAACAAGGCAGGCAACGTCATAAGTAAGCCTCTTTTTACTGATTCTATAATAATATTGTTCTCAAGTGCATATGATAATCCTAAAAATTTCCTATAAAAGTTTCTCTGCATCTTTTCTCCTACACAAGTGACTGTACACGTAAATATATTTATATTTTAATCGTTTCTAACAAAAAAAGCTACAGTTATCTATAATATGTTTCTTAATATTTCTTAATATTTTTTAATCTCTTTTCCTCTCCTAAAACATATGCT
>CAZNKR010000026.1:21881-30791 GCA_964573715.1 uncultured Roseburia sp.
CTGCTCTTTTGATTTTTCCAGCAGACTTTTTGCAAAAGCTTCTTATTTTCCTTCAAATGAATAATCAAAATAAACGTTGGCCGCTTATTCTACCTCAAATAAACTTATTTGTTCTGCTCTAAATTGTGATAGTCTCATTTTCTTTATATCATTTCCCCTCTTATGTTCTACCTTAACATATTCTCTTCCCTCATAAATTCCTGATTTTTTAAGATTAATCACATAAATATTATCAAAACGATTATAAATAGCATCACCACCAATTCCAGATAAGCAGATTAGCTGTGTATTTGTCTTTTTTGCTATTTCCATCATTGGTTTTAACAAATGTTCTGAATATGTTTGTGCAAAAGGATTGTCCATAATCAAAACTTTACCCTCTTCACCATTTGAAAATAAGTCTGTTTCATTACGACGCATAAAACTTAATAAACAGCTTAAAATTATAAATGCTGAAAGAAAGCCTTCACCACCTGAATTTGCCGAAACTTCCGCCCACGTAATAGGGACTTCTCTTTCCGCCTCAATTTTATAGAGCTTAACTGCTATATTTCCAATTCCTACTACATCATTATATAAATTTTTGGTGGTTATGAATTTTCCAAGTGTTTCTTCAACATTTTCATTTTTGTCAAGAGCATCCATTCCAAGTCTAATGAATTGTTCTACAAAATCATTAATTCGGATTTTATAAATTTCTTCATTTTCCTTCCAATCAGGAACAACAATCTTTAACATTTTAACATTTCTATCTCGAATACTAATAGTTGAATTTTTGTCTATTAAGCGCATATTATCATCTATATCTTTAACATACTCTCTGAAAAATTCAGCAATATTATTTTTATCTCTATCAATAGACGCAAGATCTGATTCTAACTTTCTTCTTAATGTATCAAAAGAATACTTATTAGTGTCAGATTGCTTTCTTAATTGTTCTACATCTTCTACCAATGACAATAAATTTGAAAAGCATTTTTTAAAATATTCATCTTTATAGCATTCTTTACTATTAAGTTCTTGAATAATATCTTTTATTTTTTTCTGTTTATTATTAATATTATCTATTCCTAATCGATAATATTTTCTTAATTTTCCTTGTTTTTCATTTAATTCATCATTTGTTAATTTCTTTATTTCCTCCACCGATATTACATTTTCACTTGCTGAAAAATCGCTGTAATCAGCCATTGCTGAATTAATTCTTTGAAATTGTTCAATTTTTTTGTTAACCACACTAAGTTCTATTTCTACAATATTCTTATCAAATTCAACACTCTTTATTCTTGCATCAAACTCTGTATCTATGATTTTATTTTTTTCAACAAGTTCTAAATAACCAGTTTTATCAATCATATTTTCACGTTCATACTTTATAGATGTCTCCAAATTTGTTATTTCTTTTTCAAGCTTAGTATTTGATTCCATTGCTTCATTATATAGTTCTTCCGAATCACGTTTTTTCTTTTCGAAATACTCCACTTGTTCATCAAGGTATTTAACGTTTTTATATTCATTTTCTTGTATTGAAAACTTATTCTTTTTAACAAGCTCTTTTTCTTTATCTCTTAATCGTTCTTGTTCCTTTTTTAAGCTAGCCTCTATTTCTATAAGATTTTTACCGATTCCATTAATGATATTATCAAATCTACTTTCATATTTAGTAATGTTTTCCTTATCTTGATTTGAAATCTCCATATCCTTATTAGAATAATTTTTAAAATATTGATATTTATCATACAAATCATCCTTGTTTTTCCTTACATTATAAAGATTTCCGTTTGTAGTATTACGCTTGTCTATTATTTCTTTAATATTCTGTTCCAAATCAATAATCTGTTCATTAATATCCTTTTGTTTTTTTTCTAATAAAGATAATGTTTCTCTATTTTGAAGATATGTATCATATGCGTTTGATAATTTATTAAATCTATCTAGCTTATCAATTAACATCTCATGTCTGTTTTTCAGATCGTCAAGTATTATTTTATTATTTTTAAGTTTTTGATTGTATTCTTCAATCTCTAATTTATTTTTATATATTTCTTCCTTATTTTCTCCAATCTTACTATTTATTTCATTTATTTTTTCTACACATTCATCTAATCTTTTTGTGGTGTATTCTTGACGTTCAACAATAAATTTCTTATCATTAAACTCATTTGCTTCATTATCCTTTAAACAAATCTTTTCCCTTAGTTGTTCAATTTGATGTTCAAGATCTGTCAACATTTTTGCTAATTCCGTAGGATTTAGTAAATGTTTATTAAACATTACATAAAACATTATTTTTTCAAACTCTACTACCCCAGACTGATTGTCCAATAAACCACTTTCAAGTTGTTGTCTTTGTAATATTGGAATAGGGAAACTGGTAAAGGCTTCACCATTAATATTTTTAAGTTTTAAAATATCATTTTTTTCTAGTATTAAGCTGTAAGGTATAAACGGATTAAATTCAACTAGTTTCTGATTATAATCATATTCTCTTCCATTTTTTCTTAACCATTCCATTCCATATATAATTTTAATATTATTTTCTTCAAAAAGAGACTTTATGTTTTCTGGCAGTTCAACTAACTTTCCCTGTTTTAGATTCTCATGTGATTCTTGCTTTTCCTGCAATTCACGTGTTAACTCTTTTGATTTTGCTTTCAAATTATCAACTTTTCCCTGTAATCTTCTGGAAATTTCCACGTTGTCATCTATGTATTTTTCATCTAAATCTATACTTTTTAAAATATTTATTCTTTCTACTTTTTCTTCTTTTAGCTTCTCCATGTCCTTTTGTGCATTAACATTATCATTTTGTAAATTATTTTTTATAATTTCAAGTTCTATATTTTTATCATTTAATTTTTTAAGACAACTTTCATAGTCACCAATTTTTTGTGCAGTTGATTTAATATCCACACTATTATCAGTTTGTTCCTTTTCAAATTTCTTCTTTAATATTGCTATAGTGCCTTCTTCATATTCTCCTAATATATTTCTTATAAGTTTTTCTTTGTATCTAGTTCCAAAATCTTCTTCCATTTCATCGTAGACTTTTATTTCATGATTCTTAGCTCCGATTTCTAACGCAATCTTTTCTTTAGAATGTATCGCATCTTCTTTTTGTTTTTTATTAGCATTTTCTTCATTATTATATTTTTCTATTTCCGATTTAATATTTTCCAACTCAATATTTGCTAACTCATAATTGTTTTTGTAATACGTAAATAATTTACTAGCAAGCATTTCTCTTTCATTAGAACTGTCTTTTTCCTTTTCTAGTAACATATCTTTTTTTTCATTGTAATCCGTAATGGATTTATTAAAATCCATACATTCTTCGTAAAGCTTTGCACACTCCTGAATACATAGTTCTTTTGAATAATAATCTATATTTTTCTTTTCAGTGCTAATGCACATTTCGGATTCTATACGATTATTAATAGTATCCAATCTTTTTTCATCTAAGTCATATATTCTGTATGAGAATTTCTCATGCATAATATCATTAATAGCTACCTTAAACTGGCATATATTCTGATTTTTTTGCTCTTTATCCTTTTCTAATTCCTCAAGTACAATTTTTACACTAAAAATAAAATTACCTATTTCATCTATTATCTTTTTATGATTCTCGGTAATTTCTTCATATCTGCAAATTTCCTCTTCAAAAGGTATAATATCTTCAAAATATTGTTTAATTATTTCTCGTCTGTTAATACTGGTCTGATTTTTCCTATATTGTTCAATAAGTTTGTATGCCAAATTTTGAAAGTTCTTTATTCTGTTACCTGATTGATTTAGTTTGTTTTGTATAGAATACAACATCCATTTTTCGATCAAACCATTCTCATCTTTAGCTTCACTAAATAACTCTGATAGACCGGATTCTTTAGAATTAACCTTATGTATTATAGTTTCCCATTCTTTATGCTCAATTTGAAATTCTGCTAATTTAGAAAAATAATTTTTTCTCTGATATGGTATCGTCATATCATAATATGAAAACTGATTTCCATTTGAGCTTCTTAAAATATCAAACTCCTTCTTACAATTAGAAAACCCTTTTAACATTTTTTTACCATTACTCTCTATCAATATAGGAAGTTCATCCATATTGTAAGGCACAGCATCTTTATATTCACTTGTAAAATTAATAATTTCTAAAGGTTCTACTTGTTCAGCATCCTGATTTTTTCGTACCATCATTCCCGTAAGAAAAAAACCAGCTCCATGGTCTAATTTCCATTCTACCATAATAAATGTTGGTTGATTTGTAGTGAAATAGCTGCTAAAAGCTCTCTCACCTAAATCCCTATATGATTTATTCACGAATAAAGACATAATCATTTGAACTAAAACCGTTTTACCACCACCGTTCCTAAGAGAAAGCAATGTGGTGTCTCCATTCATATCAAATGTCTCATCATCAATTCGTATAGTGTTTCTATTATAATTTAGATTCATTATTCGTATACGATTTATTTTACTCATTAAGGTTCACCTCCATAACTTCCATCATATGCAGATAATTATTTTTGTTTAGTATTTTCATTTCCATCAAATTATCAAGTTTTTGAGTGGTTTTTATCATATCGTCATCCTTAATAAAGACTATTAGCTCTTGCTCTTCTAAAAAGCCTATAATTGTATACAAAAAACCTTCCTTTGTAGTTTTAGAACGGTTAGTATTATCTCCACTTTTTAATGTTTCATATGCATCGCTCATACTTTTATAATCTAGTCCATTACTATTTTCTTCTTCATCTTTTTCTTCATTAGCCAATCCACTTTTTAATCTTTCCGACAGAATATTTTGAAATTCTCCTAGTTTTATATATTCTCTTGATTTGCAGCTGCTACCTTGACCATCGTAAAATTCAACCAAAAGAGTCAGTATAACAAACTGCGAAAGATAATAATCTCTATTCGTTGCACTAGATTTGCATAATCTCTTTTTTAATTCTGTTCTTCCAAACCCCAGCATGGTATTACCCATATTAGGCATAAGATAAATAGTTGTTCCATAACGTTCTATTTGACAATCAGATATTTTTCCCTGACTCTTAACTAGATTCATAACCTCTTCCTGCTCAACATATGCTCTGTATAAGTCTTTTTCTGTATATTCCTCTAATTTTCCATTACACAATAAATAGTAATAAATACTTTGGCTAATTCTAATTGTTTCCATTTCGTATGCCATAATTTTCCTCCGCTAATCACACCAAAATCTGATATTTGAACATTTTAGTTTTCTTTTCTGACCATGTTCATCCATAATTTTATCAAAGACAACCATGTCCTCTTCATCAAGTTTTTCACAATACAGGTGTTTGATATTTGTTATGTTTTTATCTTCAATAATTTCTAAAATTAATTTATTTAATTCAAAATCAAATGATTCTTCCATGAAAAATTCTTTTCGTTCTCTTTGCATTTCCTCAATGTCGATTGTTTCAGCGGACAAAAATTCAATAACAATCTCTCTAAAGGTTTCCAAATCCGGAATTAATTTATCACCATAAATTTTATACTCATCTTCCTTCATTTTTCTAATATTAATATTTCTATTTATATAAATCGAATCTATAAATATTTCTACACTATTCTTGTATTTTAAATATTTTTGTCGTTTCTTTTCCTCTAACTCCTTTTGATATTCTTCCTCATCAAAATCAAGTTCAAGCATTTCTTCATCTTCATTCAATTTAGCTAATTTTTTCTGATACTCCATTGCCAGATTGGGATTATATATTTTTTTAGGAGTACTATAAAACAGTGGTGTTAACATTTGGTCTACTTTATCTAAAAGTTCCGAATTACTTAGTACTCTTTCATATATTTCACTATCAAATGAAAATCTTTGTACCATGGTCATGCTAACATAATTTTCAAGCTCTTTATCATAAAGGCTTTTAAGGTCAAAATGTTCACCCATAATTCTTTGCTGCTCATCAAGAGCTCTTTGCAAATACTTATCTATTTCTCGTAAATGTTTTATACTTTCTTTGTCTTTATCATTAAACTCTCCGTCTTTAAGGCTATGCTGCTCAAATTCCATTACTCGCTTTTCAACATTTTCTTTATGAACATGAAATTTTTTTCTCGAATCCTCTAATGTATCAATATTCTCATGAACCAAAGCATCATACTCCTCTACAGAATAGGATAATGCATTTTTTCTAATACGATTCATTGCATCTTGAATCTTTTGATATTGAATTCTAAGCTCGTCAAAAATTTTCTTCATGTCCTGTTCGGCACTGCCATAATCGGCTTTTTCTAAATGCATTTTAAATAACATTTCATGGACAGATATTCTCATGTTATTTTCTATTTCCAATGATGCCAACACCATATTATATCCCTCTTCGGTTAAGGAATATGAAGTTCTTCTAATATTATTTTCAATATACACCACTTCATTTTTTAAAAATCTAATATTATATTCCTTATATGCCCTATTTTCATAGTCGTATCCCATAAAACTCATCGTATTACCGGCGTTGCAAAAAATAGTATTAACAATAAACTCTGCTAAGTTTTCCACTTCTTCAAGTGAATAATTTTTTCCAAAATCCATATTACATATTTGTCCTAAAAAATCTGCAATATTATCCATTGTACAGTTTTCTTCTTTAAGCGATGATTCCATAATAAAAAGAAGTACTGAATACAAAATATTAATCTGTTCATCTATTGTTTGTATATCGTACTGTTTCCATGTTCCTTTTAAAAAGGTATTATTCATCAATATTGCATAACGCCCAACATTTTTCATTCTTTTTGAAAAATCTCTTAAAAAATCAAACTTCATTTTTTTCTCCGAATCTATCAATAATCATGTTCATTTAATATTTCTTGGGGAATATATCTTCTTGAATTTAAAATATTTAGTATTTTATTTTTTGTTTCTTCTTTAAAAAAGCTTAAAAAATATTCACAATTTATTTTTTTCTGGCCATCCTTTGTTTTTGGTAATCCATCAATGCCAATCTTCTCAGACTTTTCAATCATTTTTTCATATGCACCAACCCAAGGCACAATCTCAATGCCGTTTTTATCTCTATTTTTAATCGAAAATCCTTCAAATATTTCTATTCCTTCATAATCCAAATCACCAAAATAAATTACACTATTATTTCTATTATTAAAGTATTTTTCAATAGCATTTTCATAATCAAAAAAAGACCGATAAATTCCTTTTCCAGCACCATAAATCAATGTTCCAATTTCTAAATTCATTATTTTATTGTCCATTTCAAGCAAATGCTTTCTCATACTGTAAAATGTATCATTATTTTCTATTATAACAAAATTTTGAGGTGTTTCTTTATGTACTGTATAATATGACATTGGTACAGAGGTTTCATAAAATGAAAGGGCCTCAGGTTCTACGTTTATTTTTTTCAGTAAGCCTATTCCTTTTCCATCATCAAGATATTTTTCTTCTCCAAATATCTCAAAGCTTCTCTCATTTGTAGTTTCCTTTTTATTAAGTAGTTCATTCCTGTCATTTAAATACCTGCTTAATTTCAATATTTTTTCTCTATCATCAAGATACTTTTTTGGGTTCTTTAAATAATAATCAGGATTTATTTTATTATTAAGTTGATATAATAATTCATCTACGTAATTACTGTTATCTTTTTTATCTACTATTTTCCAATATGAATTATATAATGCTGGTTTTTTCCCATTTAAACCCGAATTTTTAATTGGAAGTAATTTCCCATTATCTATTTGATTAAGAATAAATTGATAAAATTCACTATATGACTGTGTTTTTATATTTTGATTTAAGGTACTCAATTGGATTTTTATTTTCCGAGCCAAGGTTAACCTCCTTATATATAAATTATATTGTTATATTTGTATATCACATTAGTATTACAGGATTCTAATTTATTGATTTATATTATACTATTATTATACTTTTATGTCATTTAAATTTTATCTGACACTTCAAAATTTTATCTAACACATCAAATGTATTCGTCGTGGAAAGTTTGGGGTTTGTAGGAATTTTAATATATAGAAAAGCTCTGATATATATTGTACTTCGTCCATTATGATTGGTGATTTGTTAATTTAACAAAAAGTCAATTAAATTAATATGAATAATAACCTTGATCATCTCTAAATTATAAAACGGGCGAATGCGTTCTAAGTATTGTTCTCTTTGTACCATAGCTCTCACTTCCTTTATTGCTTTTATTTATTCTATCATCCTTAGCCTATACTTGCAGCAGTGTTAAATATGTTTAATTTTATTCGTATTTTCCACTTAGTGTTAATTAGATTTAATATCATTTATCTGCTGCATACTTGTTATATATAATACAACAAATATTATTTTTATATAAAAAAACACAAACATAGTATTTGTGAGGTTCTCCATATATATACCTAGGAAATGCTGTTGCTACCTAACGCTTTTACCATCTATGGATATCCTAGATACATTATATCCCATATTCCTCATAAAATGTCGTATATTAATACTACAAGTATAGTTTGTTCACTTCCCTTGTTGTACAATTCTTCATAACTCTTACGCATTTTTTCAATTATATCTTCCATCATAACATCCATAATTAATCTGTTTTTTATGTAACCTTCATAATTAATCTGAATTTTATGTTTTACACATTTAGATATTTTATTCAAATAGTATCTTTAAATAAAAATAGTATATTAAAAATAATAATTATTATAAACATATATGCTCCCATGCACCTCGATTTCGCTTACGCTCTATCTCGGTCGCGGGCTTCGCCCTATATGTCTAAAAATAAAAAAGCCGGATTGGAAGTAACCTTCCATCCGACTTTCTATTTTTATCCATGCATGGCTCATTGCCAACGCGAATATTATCTCTTTGAGAACTGTTTGGTAACGTGAAAAGCCCAT
>CAZNKR010000027.1:0-19783 GCA_964573715.1 uncultured Roseburia sp.
GTTACACACGCTAATCCGCCATTTATGATTATTTCTTTCATCGTATTCTTCCTTTTTTTTTTTCTAATTGTACCAACTCGCTGGCGCGATGGCTAGCCTACGTTTTTGCTCCCACGACTTTCTCGGTTTGGGTTATAAGTTTTCGTTGTGCTTACTTTGAATTTATGCTACATTTATCATGTCAGTATAGACGAAACGGAGTTTATACAAGGGATGCCAATTACGAGCCGGTCATCTAACCTCGCTACTTTGTCGGAGAAAAGCGTGAATTGCATATTAATGATGAACTACAGTATCTATAGCTTTATTTTTTGAACCTGTCATTTGCAATTTGTTGTCACTTTATAACAATATTATCCGCTTTTCCTTATTGATTATTTGTCATATATCCACAAATTCAGTAGAGATGAAAAAATACAATTTCCATATAGAGTAGTTGAGACTCATATTGGCTACCCGTCCGCAATTTGGTACAATCATGAAGAATTATATCATTATTGTCAATTTACGACAATAAAAGTCAAGCATATAAAATTCCCATATACTTCATTGATAAAGCTTTACCCACAAAATCAAAAGGCATCATTGCATTTTTCTTCATAGTAAATACCAAAAAGATGCACATCCGTGCATCTTTTTCCACCCTACCCCTATTCCTCTTCTTCACTTTCTAACTCTGCCACTGTTGTTTCCTCAGTCTCCTGAATTACCACCGCACAGTTTCTGTAATATATTTCTCCATCCTCACCCAATAATGTATATTTTATTACATATCCATCCCTTGTATTAAAACTCTTTGTAGCTATGGCATTTGTAAGTGCTGCATTATAGCTTACCGTAACCTTAGTTGCATCTCCAATAATGTTTTGTAGTGCTGCTCCTTTAAGAGTGGAAGCAAATCCTGCCTCTTGAGTTTGTGACAAACTATATGAAAGATTTGCACTTGTAATATCTATTACATTCAATATAAGTTCAGCTGTTGTTGTTAAATTTTTACTATCCTTTATGGTGTATATAATTGTATATTTACCACTTACTAGTTTGCTTGTAACAAGATTTGCCAGTTCTCCAATATTTCCAATAACATTGCCATTCTCGTCGGATATGTACATAGATGTTGGATAGCTTATAGCTACTGATGATAATAGGTTATTTCCTTCATAATCCTTAGCTGTTTGAACATCACTTGTTATTTGCTGTTGAATTGCATTTACTATATCTGATGTGGTCATACTGCCACTGTCTGTTGAAACAAACATATTTATTTCAGATTTGTTCAATACCAATGTAGGCTTTGAACGTACTATTAATTTGGAATCTACATTCTTTGAGGCACCTGTGAAATCCACAATTTTATATGTTACTGTGTATTCTCCAGCGGTATTTATTGCAGTATTCATATCCACTACAGAGCCAGACTTATTCTTTATTTCATACTTAACTGATGAAGTAACATTTACACCAACTGTATTGTATGCAGATACTCCAGTCATTAAATTAACGCTTGTACCAATATTTGTGGTAACTGTCGGATTTTTAATAATTAATTGTAATGCTGTATTAGGTACTTCAGTTCCACTAAAGGAGAAGAATGCAACATTCATATCCACGTTGCCACTTATACCATTTACCCTGCCTTGGCTAGTGTACTGCCACATTTGATATGTGTATTCCACATTTCCATACTTACCTGATGGGGTTGCTTCACCTAGCTGATATCGTTTTCCTGCGTAGGTTTGAGGTTTTCCTTGACTATTCCATCCTGGATAAGAAGCTAACCATACTTTGTATTTTGAGCATATACCATTAGCATCAAATCTATTAACTATATGGTCAATATTGGCGTAAACCATTGTGGAATATCCTGCTGCCTTAATCATTTCACAATAAGTAATGGCAATATTGTTTAACTGGTTTTTTGAAAGATTTGCACTTGCTATTCTAGGTGAATTATAGCTTTCCCAGTCAAATACAACTGGATATGTAATTTTATATTTCTTAATAAGACCTATTACCAATGAAGCTTCTTCTCTTGCTTCTTGAGTGGTAATAGCTGTTGAATAGCTGTAGATTCCTATCTGCATACCATTTGCAAGGGCATTTTCAATATTTTGCTCGTACTTTGAGTCAGTAAAGAGCATTCCATTTGTACCACGTCCGCCTACTCTAATAATGGCAAAATTTATACCATCTGCCTTAACCTTTGCCCAATCAATATTTTTCTGCCATGCGGATACATCTATGCCATTTACTACTTTTGCTATTTCACTAACCTTTGGAGGTTCTGTTGGCTTTTCCGTAGGTGGTTCTGTTATCATTTCTTCATGCTTCTTTGGATCTTCTTTTTCTACCTCAGCCTGAGAATATGTTGTTAATTGCTCTAGAGGAATAGTTTCAGGAACCTTCATAACTGTGGTTTCTTCCTCTGTGGTTTCTTCTGTAGTTTCCTCAGTAGTAGCTTCATTGGTCGTGACCTCTTCTGTAGTTTCCATCACAGTTTCTTCCATTTCAGCTTCCATACTTGTTGTTTCATTGTTTGATTTGTTGTCACTCTTTTTAGCTATAATAATAGTGGATGCTATAACAGTGACTGTCATAGCAACTATAAGTGTAGAACAGATTGCTATTCCCTTTGGTGTCTTTATAGCAACCGCCACTTTACCAGCCACCTTTTGTATTTTCCTTCCAAAAGACTTAAAGCCCTCTATTATTTTACTTATCAAGTTTGTATTTTCCAATTTTTATGTACCTCACTACTTTTGTATAAGGAAATTTTACCCCCCCTTCCCAAATATATCAATATGTAAATTTTACCTTTTATATCTCATATCTATCTTTTATTTTATAACTTTACCCTAATCACTTTTTTCCACACTAGCACATAGCAAGCTCCAAAGCCTACACCTTACCTACAATAACCAGTGAACTCTGATTAATACTTAAGCTTGATGACGTAGCCAAGGATGGAGTATCCTTTATTGTAAATGTAACTTTTTTAGTCAGATTATAATTTCCCTTACCTGTAATAGTAATGGTTGCCGTACCAGGATTTGTGTTGTTAGAGTACGTTATAGTATAGTCACTGCCTGCTACAAGTGTTTTATTTAAATCCTTTACAACCACAGAAGGTACTATGGCCTTTCCTGTGTAGGTCTGAGCACTAATACTAGATACACTAGCATTAGCAATGCTTCTAGCTGTAATATTAAAGGTAACACTTCGTTCATCCTTATACTCCCCTATACCAGTTATTGTAATAGCCAGCGTGTATGCACTACCATTATATACTTTGTCGCTTATAGGACTTATAGCCGCTGTAGTAATGCTAATTTGTTCTTCTGGTGTCATTGTGTTTAGTATTCGATACTTTGGACTTTGAGCGCATGTCAGCTCTTTATAATTAGTTCCAAAGTATTCACTATATCCCGGTATACATGCATATGCCGTAACATAAATATAGTAATCTTTAGATGAATCATAGGTTCCAAGCCTATATGATTGTGTATTATATGCAGTTGGCGACATACTATATTTTTGGTATGTGCCATCTACTGTATTTGAAACATAAACATAATATTTTCCAAACATACCTAATGTCCCAGAATACTTATCCCACGACACTACTAACACTCCATCACTACCTACACTGTGTGACACATTTGTTAATGCAGTAGTTCTAACAACGGTAGAAGCTCCAGATCCAGATTTGAGGACATTAAAAAACACCTGTATGGAATCCCATTTATATCTTGTAACGTTTGAAGCTGATCCATCATTTCCTTTTTTCGTTTGTTTCTATCAACTGCTTTCTGTGTATTCTGACAGGAAATCGTAGTTGTAGAATAAAAGAGATTTGAAGTATTACCTTGCACAATTGCACTATTTGGAATATATGTTCTAATGCTGCTTTATCAGATTTCCCTTCAACGATAAACACAACTGCTTTTTTCATTTCAGTCTTTCGTGGCATAAATCATTCTCCCTTTCAATTTTATTGTACATCGCTTTCTATTATTTGTCGAAAAGCATCTGACAGTGGGATTTCTACATTGGATTCCCCACGTCCCGCACGTCGGAATGCATATCCCATAGCCTGAAGTTCTGTTTCATCATACAATTCCTCTTTTTGCCCTCCAAGTGTAATCGTTCTGATATAGAAATCTCTTCTATTGTGATTCTTTTCCACACCAACCTGACGAATATAGCGGTTCTTTGCATTAATTCATACATTTTGTCCAGTTTACTATTTAAACAGTTGTCAACAGTTCGCTACTTAAATAGTTATCAATACAACTATATTATTTCAATATATCATAAAAGCACTTGCTTTTTCTTTATTATTATTTAAAGCATAAAAAAACCTCCTTACTGGATTGTCCAGTAAAGAGGGTTCATATCAAAAAGACATGATTTTTATTTACAGATGAACAGCTTATAGGAGTGATTAATAGATTCCAAGGAGGGACATTTGAACCCGCCGGCACTTAATGAGTGCGTAGCACGAATTTAGTACCGCTGCGAGGGTCAACTAAGCGAAAGTGGTCCCGGATTGGAACTATTAATCACGACAGAAGCGTCATCCTATTTATTCTTTGCTACATCATCATTCTTCACTACAGTTCCCAAGAACTGCACCAATGTTATCATATTTCTTATCTTAATAATATCATAGTTCTCGCAGCTATCAGCCTTAAGTCCTTCATACAGCTTCTTGATATTATCCATATCTCTATCATTGACCTTATTGCCCATAGCCTTATATGCTTCATATAATGCCTTTCTAAAGTCATAAATGTTTTTATTGTCTGAAGCCTTGATAGTGTCAAGAATCTTGTCTGTATCAAACTCAGAAATAAAGGTAATATGGTCAATAGCAATATCATGTCTATTTTCTTTTACGTAATCGTAAATCTTTGTGCCCCATGAATCCACATCTGAAAGAAGATCATTAATGAAATTCTGTTTTGTAGATTTGTTTTTCTCATCGATAAGGATACGTATAGGCTTAATAGCAAGCTCATAATCTTCCTTTGTTGATGAATTATCAAAACTGATGTTACCTTCATCAAGAGAAATATTGCCCTGAGATGATTCTTTAATGTTGACAATCATAAGCTTAATAATATCCATAAGCATATCTGTTTCAAATCCCACATCACAAAGAACAACCATACGATAAATGATAGATGGATATAATTTAAAATCAAACTTATTGATTTGAAGACCTGCAATGATATCCTTTATTGCACGACGAATCTTTGTCTCGTCCTTTTGCCACCAATTGTCAAGAGCCATAATAGGATTGTTTAAATCCTGCTCCTTTTCATACTCTTTAGATAAGTAGTACTTTATGTCATTGTCTATCTCGTCTTGATTGCACTTTGAGTAAATCATAAACTCATCAATGAATCTAAACGCTATGTGATAGCCAAGCTCTGATGCTTTTTCAAAAGAATCAACTTCAATATATACGTTGTTCTCTGTCCACTTCCACTCGTATGTACCTTGCTTGTAAGCAACTGCTATACAAAAACTATAATTAATCATATCTTTAAGTAGCTTTGTCTTTCTGTCTTTTAACCACTTAATGCTTTCATATAGAACAATAATCTTCGAAATAAAGAACTGGAAGGTTCTAAGATTTGTATGTTCTTTTTCTATAGCAAATGTACAATGCTGGTCATTTAAATCTAATAAAATATTTTGAAGATCAGGATTTGAAATATTGTCTAAGAGCATCTCCTTGGTAACCTTAATGTAATCAGGCTCATACTTAATAGTAATACCAACTAACTTCTCTTTAACCTTTTGATATGCTGTATTATCTTCTTCACATAAAAGCTGTGTTCTTCTCTTTAGTTCTGATAATGTAACCTTTTCATCTTGGCTGTTTGTCTTAAAGTTTTGATCAAGTTCACCAAAATCTACATTGCTTGAAGCGCTAAGTAAATACTTAAGTCCGAGATTTTCTGAGTCAACAAACTTTCCAATCTCCTTCTGGTTTGAAACAATAATAGTCTTTAGTCCTTGGTTTTCAACTAAGTCATTGATGTAACCAAATATTTCATTGATATGGCAGTTACATCTTTCCAAATCGTCTAGGATAAATATATAGCCTTCGAAATTGGAAAAGTTGTTTATGAATTCATCATAATTTGCATCCCAACGAGTCTTTGCAATATCAGTAACGACCTTAACACCATATCTAACATCGCTAACATCATTGCTTCCAATAGATTTGTATAATGACATATATATCTCATTGGAAATCTCTTCTGTTGAAGATATACCATAAAGTGAAATATATAAAACCTTACGAGGTGTGTAGAGATAGTTTCTCTCTACTTTTTCATTTTCATATTTTTCTATAGCTTCTACAAGATTATTCTTAACAAAGAAGGTTTTACCACTTCCCCAGTCACCGTCAATCATAACGGCGTAGTTGTAAATAGCATTGTCTATGTACTCTTTTACAACTTCAATAATCTCTCCATCATTCAAACACTTTTCCATCTATTCCCTCTCCAATACTATCTTGATTTGTATGATGCGTCAATCTTAACTAAATCGGTGATAGAGTTAATCTCTGTTGTATCACCAATAGCGCATGGTCTAATGGCTACAGTAAAATCATCCTTAAACAATGTAAGTGGAACTTCTTCCCAATCTGACTTTCTACCTTCAGGCTGATTGTTGGCTTTTGTAAGGCAAGCAGAAAGATTTTTTCCGTCCTCTTCTGTCCAGTAGGATATACCTGTAATCTCATATGTCTTGTCACCACCGTACTTAATACCACGAACTGTATCATTCTCAACGTCATAGCACCAGTTCTTTGTAGTTTCAACATATGTACCCATGTAGCATGTCTCATACTCGTACTTTCTGATAATATCTGGATTGTTGATTAATATACCACCATCGATGACATATGCATTCTTAATAAATTCCTTGATAGGCATAACAGCAGCAACTGTGCTAGCCTCGCTGTATCTTTCTATACCAATAAAGGTAGCTTCTGGATACTTACCTTTTACTATCTCAAATACATCTGAAGAATATCCTGTAATAACAAAAATCTCTTCAATCTCTGCTTTTTGTAAAATTTCAAAGGTTTTCTCAATAATTCTCTTGCCGTTGATTTTCATCATAGACTTTGGTGTATTAACTGTGATAGGTATAAGGTTTGCCTCGAAGGATGCTGCCATAATAACCGCTCTGTTAACCTTGTATGGCTCAAGAGCCTGTGCACCTTTTTTTGTAAGTTCAATCTCGTTGCCATGAACCTCTATCATCTTTTTGTTTACAAGACTGTAAAGTTCGTCAATAGAAATCTTGTTCTCTACGAACCAATCAGTATTAACCTCCACGCCCGGCTTGTCCTTTGTAGCGTGCATAATAAGATAATTCAATAATTCGAATTGTCCCTTGTTTAGTTTTGCGTCAAAAATTGCCATGTCCTCTTCTCCTTTACCCTTTAAAGTCTGAGTATTGTGGTCAAATATCCACTATGTAATAGATGCATAACCAATACATCCAATTTTCCTATCTTAAAATAAAGTATAATACAAGTTTTTTTAGATAGCAAGTAGGAAAAACGACCAAAGATTTGTGCAATTTGCACATCCACAGCCGCTTTTTCCGTAAAAATAACTATATTTATCTAGACAATCTATTTAATGCACTAAATACAGCCCTTACTGATGCTCTTGTAATATTTGTACTTTGACCTACTCCATAGGTTGCCTTTCCAGTTTTTAAATCTAGAATGCTTACATATGCAGCTGCTTTGGCATTTGATCCTTCTCCAAGAGCGTGCTCTGAATAGTCTAATATTTTGAAATCCACGCCTGTTTCTGAATGAAGGGCACATTTTATAGCGTCAATAGGTCCATTTCCTGTAGTTTCTACATGTTTATCTTCATTCATATATTTAAAATCAAGAATAACCTTTGTATCTCCACATGAAGTATCATCTACATCAAAGAATTTACAGCTTGTAAATGTAAATGGATATTCATTTGGTGTCTTATATGTAAGATACTCTTCACGGAACTTTTCCATAATAGTATCTGGTGCAACTTCGCCATGTGCTTCTGCAATTACTTGAATTACATCAGCAAATTCTTTGTGCATTCCCTTTGGTAATTTGTATCCAAAATATGTATCCATTACAAAGGCTACTCCACCCTTTCCAGACTGACTGTTTATTCTAACTATAGGCTCATAAGCTCTACCTACATCATCTGGATCAATTGGAAGATAAGGTACTTCCCATATTTTGCTGTTATTGTTATGCATAGCTGTAACGCCTTTGTTTATTGCATCCTGATGTGAACCAGAAAAGGCTGTAAATACAAGCTTTCCTGCATATGGATGTCTTTCACCAATAGACATTTTACAGCATCTTTCGTATACATCAATTATCTCATTTACATTTTCAATGTTAAGATTTGGATTGATTCCTTGTGAAAACATATTGTATGCAATATTTAAAATATCAACATTTCCTGTTCTTTCACCATTACCAAATAAAGTACCTTCAACTCTATCAGCACCTGCTAATAAGGCAAGCTCTGTTGCTGCTACACCTGTTCCTCGGTCATTATGAGGATGTACGCTTAAGATAATTGTTTCTCTATCTTCAAAATGCTTATTCATCCATTCAATCTGGTCAGCATAAACATTTGGTGTGTTCATTTCAACTGTGGCTGGAAGATTAAAAATTATTCTATTTTCTTTGGTTGGTTTCCATTCCTTTTGAACTGCGGTACATACCTCAAGGGCATATTCAAGTTCTGTACCTGTAAAGCTTTCAGGAGAGTACTCAAGAATAATCTCTCCTGGAAATTTATCTACGTATTTCTTTACCATACGTGTGCCTTCTATAGCAATCTGCTTAATTTCTTCCATGCTTTTGTTAAACACAACATTTCTTTGAAGAGTTGATGTTGAATTGTATATATGTACAACCGCTCTTTTAACGCCCTGAAGTGATTCAAAGGTTCTCTCTATTAGATGTTCGCGACATTGTACTAATACTTGAATGGTAACATCATCTGGAATAAGCTTTCTATCAACAAGCTGGCGTAAAAAATCATATTCTATCTGCGAAGCTGATGGAAAACCTATTTCAATTTCTTTAAATCCAAGCTTTACTAAAAGATTAAAAAATTCAATTTTCTCTTCCACTACCATTGGCTCGATTAATGCCTGATTACCATCTCTTAAATCTACTGAACACCACAAAGGAGCCTGCATTATCTCTTTATTTGGCCATTCTCTGTCTGGAAGGCTTATTACTGGATTTCTTTTATATCTGTTGTAGTTTAACATGTTAGTCCTCTCTTCCAATATTTTTCATTCATTGAACATTTGATTATCATAGCTTTAGGAAGCTTTGTGTACATCTTTCCAACCCTGTAGCCAGCATATTTAAATCCACTGTGCAATATAAGTGAAGGTATTAAATAAGCTTTACCCTTTGATAAAAGATATGCCGTTGTATTTTCTACCAGCTTTATTCCTTCATTTTCAGAAGATAGATTGTTGAAAATATATGCATATTGGCTATGTGATACGCCTAAATCAAAATTTCTTTTAAACTCTTGTACAAGAGAATAGTTATGGGAATGTATTACCTTTGCATCAGCTGCGTAAACAACCTTATAACCATTGGTAATAGCCTTATATGCTAGAATGGCATCTTCATTGAAAATACATCTTGCCGGAAATCCGCCAACCTCCATATACAATGACTTATTATACATAGCGCAAACATCTGAACAAAAAATAGCTTTTATGCCCATAGTTTCAATGGATTCTTCATTCTTAACTATCACTTCATCTCCGTAATTGAAGCTTCTAGTATACTTTTCAATAAAGCTGCAATTCTTACGTGGGAGCTGTTTGGCATATGATACAGAAACATCAGTTTCCATTTTGTCTAAAAGCTTTTCTATTAATTCTTTGTCATTTGGAATAGCATCCTGTGTCATTATTAAAACATATTCACTTGTTGCCACATTTATTCCCATATGTCTTGTTGCACCATGGTCAAACTCCTCTGGTGTAATATCATATACATAAATAGGAATTCTATCATCCTTTATTTCTTTGGTGTTTTTTGATTCTTCATTCATCCTTTTAACTGAAACAATATTATTAAACTTCTCTTCAATATCGTCAATTATAAGAGTAGAACCATCAAAATATTTTTTGGAATTAATAAGAATAATCTCTTTTGGTAACACTGTCTGCTTAAGCAAACGATTAATAACTTTTATAAATTCCCTTTTGGGTATACATATTGGGATAACCACTGAAACTTCTTTGTTTTTCATAATCCGCCTCGAATTTTATGTAATTTTATATTGCAAAGCCTCTTGCTTTAATAACATCAACCACTTTGTATACTTGTTCGTTACATATCTCATCCGATTTTGCTTCCACCATTACTCTGACAAGATTTTCTGTACCACTTGATCTAAGAAGGATTCTTCCATCTTCTCCAAGTGATTCTTCCACTTCTTTTGCTGCCTTTAAAACTTCTTCATCTTCCATGGCCTTTACTTTATCCGTAACCTTAACATTTACAAGAAGCTGCGGGAATATAGCAAGCTCCCTAGTAAGAGTACTAAATGATGCTTTCTTTTCTATCATAGCTTCCATAATCTTAAGTGAAGTAAGTATACCATCACCTGTAGTTGCATGTTTTGAGAAAATAATATGTCCCGACTGTTCTCCACCTAGGCAGTAACCATTCTTCATCATATTTTCACATACATATTTATCACCTACAGCAGTCTTTTCTGTGTGGATACCTGCTGCATCAAAGGCTTTATACAATCCTAAATTGGACATAACAGTTGTTACAACTGTATTTCCTTCAAGCATATTATGTTCTTTCATATATACGCCGCAAACATACATAATGGAATCACCATCCACTATATCTCCATTTTCGTCAACAGCTATACATCTGTCTGCATCACCATCATAAGCAAATCCAGCATCCACCTTATTTTCTTTAACAAACTTTGATAATACCTCTATATGTGTTGAGCCACAATTTGTATTAATATTTGTTCCATCTGGTTCATTATTGATAACATAGGTTTTAGCACCAAGGGCATCAAATACATTTTTTGCTATAGCAGATGCGCTACCATTTGAACAGTCTAGAGCAACTGTTTTATCCTTAAAGGATCGTGTAGCGATAGAAATAAGATATCCTATATATCTGTTTCTTCCAGCTGAAAAATCAACTGTTCTTCCAATATTTTCTTTTGTAGCAAGTGGAAGTTCTTCTACCACCCCATCAATATATTCTTCAATTTTGTCTTCAATTTCAGCTTCAAGCTTTTGTCCTTTTGCATTAATAACCTTAATACCATTATCATAGAATGGATTGTGACTAGCCGAAATCATAATACCACAGTCAAATCCTTCAGTTCTAACAACATATGAAACACTAGGTGTTGTAGTTACATGTAAAAGGTATGCATCAGCTCCTGATGCTGTAAGTCCAGCAACTAATGCATATTCAAACATATAGCTGCTTCGTCTGGTATCTTTTCCTATAACCACCTGGGCTTTTTTGTTCTGTCCATAATACCATCCAAGAAATCTACCTACCTTAAAAGCGTGTTCAACTGTAAGTCCTACATTTGCCTCACCTCTGAATCCATCTGTACCAAAATACTTGCCCATTTTCAATCCTCGCTTTTTAGTTATTGCCCATCAGGCTATCATCATCAAATCCATTTTCAAGTGCTGATGAAATAGCTTCTAAAGCTTCTACTTCGTCCTCACCTTCACATATGAGTTCAATCTCATCATCTCTTTTAACACATGCTCCTAAAATACTGAGCACACTTTTTGCATTTGCTTCACTGTTTTTAGCTTTAAATGTTATATGGCTTGAATACTTTACCGCCATCTTACATAACTGACCTGCTGGTCTTAAATGTAATCCTGTTTCGTCTTTAATAATAATTTTTTTACTTACCATAGTAGTCTCCCTCTATACTATTGAATTGGTGGTTCTTCTTGATTATCGTTTGGTTTATTTGTGTTTTCGTCTTGTATCGGAGTATTTGGTTTTTCTGTTGTTGTCTGTTCTTGATTTCCTCGAACCGTTGTAGTTGTTTCAGGTTCATCTGCACTACTTAGCTTCACCTCAACATATACATCTTCTACTAGTCTTATTTCTTCAGGAATATCTATAATGACTTTTGCTGATTTTGTACCTTCTCCTAATCCTTCAAGAGAAACATTATATACATCCGGCATTTCGTATGCTTTAATTTTTTCTTCAAGGCCTGTAAGTGTATATGAAAATGTACCTTTTGTTACTATGGATGCATCATAATCAGCAGGAATATTAACAAGTGCCAGCTTTTTAACATCTATAGTATATATTTTAGTGATTATTCTATCTATATACAGTGACACCGTTATTTCCAAAACATCACCGTAAATATATGCGCCTTCTGGAAGCATATCGCTAATATTACATTTAACTTCATAATCCTTTTCATTTGGAGAAACCTCTAACAAATCATTAGGAACTGTCAGTTTAGTAATATCTTTAATGTCTGTTTTCTTACCTACTATTGTTACCTCTGGATTAGATATTTCACTTTTTAAAATGCTGTATCCAGCTGGTAATACTTCATCAAATTTTTCAGTTACCGTTACCTTCTTTGAATAGTATACAATGCTCTTTACTACTGTTGAAGGGATACTTAATGTAATATTATTATTATCAAGGTTAATCTCTCGTCCCTTTGAATCCGTGCAAATAAGATTTATTGTTGAAACAAAATCCTCTGACTGTCCTTCAGCTAAAACTACTGCTTCTACATGACTTATGGAATTCATTACTGATGTTGGAGCATTTACTGTTACATAGCTATCAGCAATATTGTTTCCATATATAACATAACCATCTTCAAGGAATCCAATATTGGAAACTTCTACCTTAAATTCTTTTTCTTCAATATCCTCTATCTCAAGCCTCATTGTATTGGTTTTCAAAGTAACTGCTACTTTATCTCTATATGAGGACTTAGAAACTTCTACATTTATAGGCACCGCATTCGTCTTTGACAATTCGCTAAAATCGGCAGTAGCCGTAAAGTCAGATGCCGACAGCTTATCTACAATTGAACGTGGTCCAGTAACTGTGACTGACGCGGTTTCACCTGCTACAACATTGTATACCTTGTTTAATCCTGTAATAGCCTCTTGATTTTCAATGGTAATAGAAATATTAGTAATATTCTTTGTTGTACTAGGATCGTCAATGTTAAGTACAATAAGCCACAACATAATGGCAAATAAAACTGATGCAATTTTAAGGAGTATGTTATTTGTGAGATATTTCTTCATTATTACCTCGTTTTCCTCTTAAAAGCTTGAAACGCTTATTATCAACTGTCTTATTCTGTAGTTTAATTAAAAGCCTGCGTAAATGTTCTCCATCTATGTTTCGAACAAGCTGACCACCTTGAGCTACAGAAACCTTACCTGTTTCTTCAGATACTATTATGGTAAAGGAATCTGTTACCTCGCTGATACCTACACCAGCTCTATGTCTAGTTCCAAGCTCCTTACTCAGCTCCATATTATCTGAAAGGGGAAGATAACAGGTTGCAGAAACAACTCTGTCACCTCTAAACACAGCAGCACCATCATGAAGTGGTGTGTTATGTTCAAATATATTTATAAGTAACTGGCTGGTAATGACTGCATCAACCTCTATACCAGTTGCAATATATTCATCTAAATTAATATCTTGTTCAAGAACCATAAGTGCACCTGTTTTTGTCTTTGCAAGCTCGTATGTTGCTTTAACAAGTTCATTTATAGTTTTGTCTGAAAACTTCTGGGAAACTCCTCTGTTCTCCGTAAAGCTAAATATATTGGAAATAAAATTCTTTTTTCCGATCTGTTCTAGTGCTTTTCTAAGTTCTGGCTGAAATACAATAATAAGAGCAATAATACCAACACTTAATGTTTTATTAGCTATCCAAAGTATGGTGTTCATTTGGAAGTAAACTGCAATAAGGGTAAAGATAAGGATAACTCCAATACCTTTAAATAGTGACCATGCTCTTGTATTTTTTATCCAGACCATAATTTGATAGAAAGCAAATGAAATAATAATTATCTCTATGATATCCGTTGGCTTTACAGTCATAGGCATATATTGATTAATATACTGCATTATTCTTTCAAACATTACTTCACTTCCTTTCCTAATATTCATGGATTAATTTTCTATGGTTAGTTTATCAAAAAATCTATTTACTTTATCGTAAATATATGTCTTATTTGTGAACTGGTTTTAAATTGTAAAACGTTTTATTATATGTGAACCATTTTATTATTTATGAACTGGTTTCTTTTTGTTTTTAGTATTTGCTTTTCTAGCATTTATACGTTTTATACTCTTTTCAGCTGGTAAAACAACTACCTTTGGCACAGCCTTTACATAATAGAAATATTCATCATCCTCAAACTGAGTATATTCTGTACGTGAGTAATCTACTGAGTGGATAAACAACTGTACAAACCATGCTAACGCTGTGCTTATTAATCCTCCAATAATAACCATTGGAATTGAGTAGACAGCACTCATATCAAAAACAATACATCCTATAAGAATGGATATTGTGGCAAGCAATCCACCTGAAGCTGTTGATATCATCCAAGAATAATCTACTGAAAGTCTCTTTACAAAGTATACTAAACAAATAACTGCAGAAAATACGATAATTGTAAAGAAAAATGTTGGATTCTTAAATACATTGTTTGCCATATTAACCATCATAGAAATAGCAGCATCAGATGATGCATTTGTTAGTGTTTCAAAATTAGTGGCAAAATAGTTGATGTAAAAATAAATAAGTGTTCCAAAAATCATTGGAATAATTGCTATTGGAGTTGCTGTAAGTCCAAGTAAGACTGGAATTAAAAATGGCAATTTTACCAAAAACAACAATGGAATAGCTATAAGTACATATGAATGCTTTGCCGTAAATCTAAAGAACAACAAATACATAATAATAAAGGTCACTAAAACCACAGCTGCGCAGGTAGGTGAAATAACATATATATGAGCTGTCATAAAAACTAATATTTCCATAACCACAAGTGTTTTTGGCAATATAGCTGCTACTACTGCTGCAAAAATCACAACTAACGGATTCGTTAGTATATGCATGGCTCCAATATTAAGGTTTACTATAAGAATTGAAACAAGGGCAATAGCAAACTTAATCGCCAGGTCCATATATTTACTTTTTTCACTATATAGCTGTTTGATTTTTTCTCGTATAACTAATAACTTTAGCATCTAGTTTTCCTCCATAATGGCTATTTCCACTTCTTCGTCGCTTCCAGACTCTAAAGCTTCTTGCAAAGTACCTTCGGTTTTGTATATTCCGTATAGGGCCTTTAAAGTATCGTCATATTCTTTAACTTCATCTTTTATCATATTGTATTTAATCTTGTATACAATATATGAAATAGTAAGATATAAGACCATAAATGCGATGTAACATACTATTACTATTCTACCCACATTCACAAGGTCAATTGTAGTTATATCATATATTAGGGTTTCAATATTTACAAATACAATACAAACTAATGTAAGTAAAAAAGCCAATGTTGCAACAATTGCCGAATTAATCAGTTTTAGTCCTAAGTAATCGTCTTTGTAATATTTGCTGGCTGGTAATGACTTTTTGCCATTACTTTGCTCATACAAAGCTAGCTTTGTCATGAGCTTGATTTTATCATTGTTTAGCATGCTAACCTCCGTAGCGATAGTCAAAATTAACTTTCACTTATTACCTAAGCTGTTGTTTTCTCAAAATCATCTATTTCACAGCTATATTCAAGTTTTTCTCCGTAAGTAGTTTCATAAATCTTCTTCCACTCGTCAAAGTTTTCATTCATCATATTTCTAACATTTTCTGCCTTACTCAATGTCTCATCTGGATAGATAGGTTTAGAAATATGAATGGTATATTCTTGAACATAAAATCCATTTTCATCTAATATATCGCTGTCCCTCATAGTTATGAAGCAGGGAAGTATGGGTACATTACTCTTAACCGCAAAATTGTATGCCCCCTTCTTTAAAGGCTTTGGTTTACGATAATTCCACCACATACTCTGTTCTGGATAAATCAGCAAGAAATGTCCCGCTCTTAATATCTTGTCAACACTATCTAAGAATTTAGCCATTGTTTTTTTGTTGGAGCTAAGAGGAAATGTATTGCAATTTCTCATTAGCATTCCATAAAAGCCTGGAAAGTTAGTAAAATTGCCTTCTCTAATAACTCTAAAAAATTTTCTATCCTTTTGCATAGATGCTTCATATGCAATCTGCATGGCAAAACTGTCTAACGCATTAAAATGATTGCAAGTAATGACCGCACCTGTTTGAAGATTTTTGTAGTTTTCTAATCCGCAAATATCTTTAATAAGAAGCTGCTTGTTCTTAATCAGCTTATTCATATATGCTCTAGCAACTGCATAAGTAAATCTTGACTTTACCTTACTTTTCATCTTTTTTCTAAGATAATCTACTTCATCTGGTAAAAGTTCTCTAGTAGGAGGGTCCTCTTCTACATCTTCGTCAAATCTGCCTTCACTCTCAAGCTTTGCTATTTTCTCTAAAACTTCTAATCTCTCTTTGGACTTAAGCTTTCCAGCTTCTCTCATATTTAAGTAATTGTCCTCTTTTGCTATTTCGTTTTTAGCAGTTTGCTCAAGAGCCACGCCTGAAGCTATATCTTTATTTCTCTCTTCATCTGTATAATCTATAAGAAGCTGTTTTACCTCATCATATACAGTGGTCATCTTAGCATACTTCCAAAAATATTCTTTAAAAAGGCAATCATCAAAGTGCCATGGTTTTGAAATCATAATATAATGAATAATGTTAAACTCACTTTCATCATATGGGATATTGCCATAAACCTCTGTATTCCATTGCTGTTCAATCCAAAGCACATGTCCCTTACAGATAAGGTTAAGATAATCTTCATCCTGTGTAACCACAAAATTGTAGGTTTTAAGAAGTGCTACAAAATCTCCAAGAAGATTTTTATCTCTAAACTGGCAACAATTTATAAGTAAAACTCCTGCATTGAAGAATTCGTGTCTATCTATTCCAAGTACTTTTTCTACATATTGACCATAAGTCTCTGTTTGAACCATTGCCTGCTCATTTGCAGCTCCTACATAATTATCCCCAAGGTCATGATTGTATAGCTTAGATACATCTCCAAGAACAATTGTATCACTATCTATATATATAGCCTTATTATACTCTTCAAACATCTCAGCGATAAATAATCTATAATATGTTGTCTTTGTATAATAATCTCTAATAGGAAGCTTATCATTGATAGACTTCATATAATCAGTAACGTCATCAAACTGAATGCTAAAATTATCAGTTTTCATCTCTAATACTGCCTTTTTCATCTCGTCCGAAATATCACTGTACAAAATATGAATTACATATTCATAATTTTTTGATGCATTTTCCATCAGAGATTTCATAGAAATCATAGTGAATTTTACGAAATTATCGTCACATGCGTAAAAAATAGGTATATGTTTATTCATTTGTTGCCTCCTGCTCACTCTCATACTTTTTCTTCAAATAAATATATTCATACAAAACATCATCAAATTGGTAATATCCAAATATCCTATGAATATCACTTACTCGCCACTGCTTTATATTAGCAGTATGTGGATATGGAAGATAAAATAATCGTTTCGAAAAGTGTCTCACTACCGTGTGCTTGTGTAAAAACTTCTGGTCATTGAACTTTTGTGGTAGCATTTTCTTTTTTGTTGTACTTCTATAAACTGCGCTTTGATCAGCAAATACCAGCTTTTTTGTTTTAATCAATTCTCTAGACTTTTCAAGCAGCCTAGTTTCCTTGATTTTTTTAAGATTGAAAAGTAAAACACCTGCATTAATGTAATTGGGATTTATGAGGTATTTCCCATAATGATCCCTGGCTGCTGCATACTCATAATCTTCTATATCATAAGCATAAAGCAATGAAATATCTCTATTAAACATTATGTCTATATCAAGATATAGAAGCTTATCAGGCATGCCTGGTACTATATCAGCAAAGAGCCTTAGTAATGTATATGGTGAGCAATATGCCTGCTCATTTGGACATCCTCCAAACTCTGCTTCGTAGATATTTGTAACATCAACCTTAACTACTGCATTTTCATTATTATATTGTTTAACAATTCTCTCTAGGAAATGTATTTTGTCATCACTAATAGCAATATATTCGTCCTTTACTCTGGTTAGCTCCATAGTATAAATATAAAATCTAAAAGGCGCCTTGCTCTTAGTTCTTGTTAGTATTGACAAAATACATGTCAGTACTCCATCAAAAACCTTTGTATTTCCAGAAAATAGTACATTAATCATATTTTTCGTAGCGAACCATACATATATTGTTGTTTTTCGCTCTCTCCTTCATCGCCAGGTATACTTCATCTCTAAGCTTTTCTCTTGCAGCCTTTGGCTTAAGAGTCTCATCCGGAAAAAATGGGCCATCCACATATGTTATCATTCGTGGTTTACTTCCATGATTTCTTTTTTGATAAGTATTGGTCAGGCAAAAAACTGGTGTTTTGTATGTTACGGGATATCTAAAAGAATCATTTTTAAATGGTCTGATATCCGTGTAAAACGGCCAGATATGTGCCTCAGGATAAATCATAATACACTTTCTTTTGTTTATCCAATAGTCAACAGTCTTTATAAAATTCTTACCTGCATCAATATCATCTGGTAATGGTATCGCTCCTAGACTAGGGGTAATCTTTCCCAAAATAGGCATTGATACATTGTTGGGATGAACTATAACATAAGTATCCTTTGGTATATTGACCATTGTAGGAATAAGTGCATCCGCCATAAAATGCGTATGATTGCCATAGAAGAAATATCCATTTTGTGAATATTTTTTAATAATATCTTTACCCACAAAACGATGATGAAAATGAATTTTTAAATATAAATACGCTAAAGGTGTAGCGATAATTCTATACCAAAAGAAATGGCTTATCTTGCCTGGTATATTGTCTCTAACATATCTATAGCCACCATCGATAGGTATAGCTTGTATGCTGTCACCGGCAAACTCGTCATTTAATTCGTCTTTGTAATATATCGTTTTTACTTCGCTATGTTTACTTTCCATCATACATTGCTCCATGTTATTTAAATGATAAAATGGCATACACGTATAGTATTATAACATAGTAAAAAAAGATTTTCTACTATTTTAGTTAGTTTTGCTTCATTGTGTAGATTAGTTTTGCTTCATTGATTTTTTAACAACTTCCTCAAAAGCATTTGCACTTGTAGCTATGATTATGACAGAATTAGCGTCTATTCTGTCTAAACTTCTAATTTTTACTGCTGCCTCTAGTCCCGTCATATTTGGCATACGAATATCCATCAATATTGCATCATAATAAAACGGTTTACTATCAACGAATTTTAAAACTCCTTCTAGGCCATCCTTTGCAATATCTACCTTCATACCCTAATGTAATATTTCATTACTGTCGGGTTTGCCTATATATTTATTTTCAATTACATTCTGTTTATAAAAAACCTGTCAGAAGCTATGTCCATTATTAGCAACTGACAGGTTTTATTATTTTTACAATTTTCTAAATTTTACTGTTCTTCAAATGGAACAACAGCTCC
>CAZNKR010000027.1:19883-26877 GCA_964573715.1 uncultured Roseburia sp.
TATTATTTTTACAATTTTCTAAATTTTACTGTTCTTCAAATGGAACAACAGCTCCATCATATTTTTCATTGATAAAATCTTTAATTTCATCAGAATTCAATACCTTTACAAGTGCTAATATAGCCTCGTTATTTTCATTTCCCTCTTTAACACCTATAATATTAACATATGTCTTTGCTGCCTGGGAATCTGTCTGTTCATATGCGATTGCATCCTTGCTTACTGAATATCCAGCTTCAAGTGCGTAGTTACCGTTTAAGATTACGTATGAAGCCTCGTCCACAACTCTTGCTACCTGTGCTGCCTCAAGCTCAATAAATTCTACATTATATGTGTTTTCTTCAATATCATTAATTGTTGCTGTAATGCCTGCATTTTCTTTAAGTTTAATAATTCCATTGTCCTGTAGTAAAAGTAATGCTCTTGCTTCATTTGTTGTATCATTAGGAATGGCTATTGTATCTCCATTTGCTATTTTGCTTAAATCATCCTTTGTTCCTGGATATATTCCAAATGGTTCATAATGAATTTTTCCAACACTTACAATATGTGTTCCCTTTTCTTCATTAAAGCTTTCTAGATATGGCAAATGCTGTATGTAATTAGCATCAAACTCGCCACTTTCTACAACTTCATTGGGAAGAACGTAATCATCAAATATTGTAATTTCTAGTGTATAGCCTTGCTTTTCTAGGATTTTTTTTGCTTCTTCAAGAATTTCTGAATGTGGTGTTGCAGAAGCAGCAATTGTAATTTTCTTTGATGACGAATCTGAGTTTGAAGTTTCTGCATCGCCACATCCTGTTAATAAGCTTCCTGCTATTACTACACTTGCTAATCCTAATGCAATATTTTTAATTAATTTTCTCATAATTTGTTTCCTCTTTTCTTTTTTTAGTTTTTTATTTTTACTTTCTATTTTTACTTCTTTTTACTTTTACCTTTTTACTTTTACCTTTTTACTTTTACCTTTTATATGTTTTATTTTCTTTTATCTGTCTTTACGGCAATTCTTGTACCTATGGTTTGAAATATCTGTACCAAAATTATTAATATAATTATAGTAATCCACATTATTTTGGTATCATATCTGTAATATCCATATCTTACGGCTATGTCCCCTAGGCCTCCTCCACCAACTACACCAGCCATTGCTGAATATCCAAGGATTGTTCCAACGGCAATGGTTGCTCCTGTAATAATTGACGTTTTACCTTCTACCAAAAGTACCTTTATAACTATACTAAAGTTACTTGCTCCCATAGATCTTGCCGCCTCTATGACACCTTTATCTACTTCCTTAACAGAAGCTTCTACCATTCTGGCAATAAACGGGATAGCTGCAACTACAAGTGGCACTATAGTCCCTTCTACACCGTAGCTTTTTCCCACTACAAATTTTGTAAATGGTATTAATAAAATAAGTAGAATTAAGAAAGGAACCGACCTAACAATATTTGCTATCAAATCAAGGACTTTGTATACTACAACATTTGGTTTTATACCTTCCTTATCAGTTACTGCCATTAGTACGCCCATGGGAAGTCCGAATAAATATCCTATAAATGTGGATATTAACGTCATATATAAAGTATCCTTTACTCCTTGGAAAATCATTTCATTAATTTGACTTGTAAACATCAGTCTTCACCTCCTCAATCTCAAGATTGTGCTCTACCAAATAATTTATCATTTTCTTTTGAACTTCTGTATCCTTAGGCAATTCAATTAGCATTTCACCCTTGGCTATTCCGCCAATACTACAGGTATTTGCATACAAAATGCTAACTGGCTCTTGGAATTTTAAAACCATATTTGCAATAAGTGGCTCTCCTGAAGGATTTGATGAATAAACAACTCTTAGCACTGTAGCATCTGCTGTAATTTCCGTAAGATTATTTTCAATGGCAGAAGTCTCTTTACTTTCTGTTCTTCCAAAAATTAATTTTTTTGTTATTTCTGACTTTGGATGAGTAAAAATATCTTCAACGCCCCCGTTTTCTATGATTATGCCATCACTCATTATGGCTACATTTTTACAGATTTGATTCACTACAGACATCTGATGTGTAATCATAACAATTGTAATATTCATTTTTTCATTAATGTCTTTTAATAATGAAAGAATAGAGGAGGTAGTATCTGGATCTAGTGCACTTGTTGCTTCGTCGCAAAGTAATATAGATGGCGATGATGCTAAGGCTCTTGCTATGGCCACACGCTGCTTCTGTCCGCCAGAAAGCTGTGCTGGATATGCCTTTGCCTTGTCTGTAAGCCCCACTATTTCTAACAGTTCTTTTGCTTTTAATATTGCTTCTTTTTTCCTAACTCCTTGTATAAGTAGTGGAAAACAAACGTTATCAATTACATTCTTTTGCATAAGCAAATTGAAATGTTGAAATATCATGGCAATCTTTTTTCTACATCGTCTAAGCTCCTTCTCTGACAAAGCTTTTAGATTATTATCTTCAATAATCACATCCCCCAGATCAGGTTTTTCTAGAAAGTTCAAACATCGTACCAATGTACTTTTACCCGCACCAGACATGCCAATGATTCCAAATATATCTCCTTTTTCTATCTCAAGGCTTACATTTTTCAATGCATTAACATTTCCTTCTTTTCCTAAAAATGTTTTCCACACATTATTTACTACTATTTCAGGCATTTGATTTAGCCTCCTTTCTTTGATTTCTTATATCATACTATCTTTCTAGGAAATATGTTAATCTCAAAAAATTATGCCCTGTTATAAGATGGACCTATAACTAAATACCTTTTAGAATATTTTAATTATAGGTCTCTTGGCTGTTTGGGAGGATAGTTCTCTTAGATATTAAAAAACTCCTTAATTAGGTTTGGTTATTTACCTTGTCTAATTAAGGAGCTTATTTCGTATTATCATTTATTTTCCGTAATTTGTAAGTATCTCAATATATTTTTGCGCCAGGCTTGTCAATGGAATCTTTTTGCGTTTTATATACCCAATAGTCATTGTATCTTTAGTGTCCAAAGGCACTGACAAATAATTTCCACCATTTAATTCTTCACAAATAAGTCCCGAGCAAAGAGTGTATCCATTCATTCCTACCATAAGATTTAACATCGTTGCCCTGTCATCTGCTTTGATTATCTGCTTATAGTTAAGTGTACTTAGTACTTCCTCAGCAAAGTAAAAAGAATTTTTTTCTCCCTGTTCAAAGGAAAGACAAGGATAATCCCTTAATTCTTCAAACTTTATTAGTTTCTTATTCGCCAATGGATGAGTGTTACTAATATATACCGATATTCCACAATTAAATAATGGTACAAATTCTAATTCATTCTCTAGAAATATCTTGTTCATTACCTTTTCATTAAATTCATTTATATACAAAACACCAATTTCACTTCTGAAATTTTTAACATTGTCTATAACCTCGTGGGTCTTTGTTTCATGGACTGCTAACTCAAATTCTCCCACCTTTAGTTGATTGGCAAGCTCTATAAACGCCTCAACTGCAAAGGAATAATGCTGCATTGATACACTAAATTTTTTCTTATATTGCTTTTCTTCAACATATCTTTCTTCAATCAGTTTATTAAGTTCTACCATTTGTCTAGCATAGCTTAGAAATTCTTCACCCTTTGGGGTAATGGTAATTCCTCTGTTACTTCTAATAAAAAGCTCTGTATGTATTTCTTCTTCTAAATCTTTAATAGCACCAGATAAAGCCGGCTGGGATACAAATAATTCTGCTGCCGCTTTATTCATTGATTTTAAGTCTGCAATTTTTACCACATAGGTTAACTGAGTTAATGTCATAGTATTATTCCTTCTCTATTTTCCCTTTTCATATGCATTTCCTTTAATCCCTCTACCTCATCACATATAGCTTTTTGTCCACAAACTGAGCAATCCATTTTCAAATTTTCATATATGTGATTTAGTGAATCAGTAATCATCTCCCACATATGTGCCTTTCCCTTTAAAAAGCCATAGTCAGCATTCTTTTGCGTTACAAATATTGTTCCTACTGCTTCAACCTCTGGCTGCTTCTTATACTCATCATATATCCCTTAGGATGAATATGAAATCTTACAAAATCCACCTTTCTCATCACTCTATAAAGTGCATCATCGGAAGCATTTAGCCTATTATCTGACAACCTGATTAGAGTTATTCTTGCATAGGAGCAATCAGCTTTTATATCCTTTATGTCCGGTCCAATAACCTTCACAAAGGACTGAGGTACAATGCTTTTATTTGTAGTAAATGCTAAACCGCTTACCGCTTCATAAGTATCTCCACCTAGTTCAAATGCCATATCTCCTCTTAGAATAAGTTCATCCTTAGTAAGCATTGGCCACTTGTCACAAATATCTATTTCACTTTCCTTATGCATAGTATTCTCAAAGTGATTCGTAGATATAGATTCCACGGTTTGTTTCTTATGCGTATTAAGAAATATCTAATTATTTATTAATATTCTCCCAGGCTTCCTCATCAAAAACTTTATCCTTAAAATAATACTTTTTATCTTCGTCACTTATTTTACGAATAACTCTACATGGATTTCCAGCAGCAATAGACCAATCTGGAATATCCTTTGTTACAACACTTCCTGCACCAATAACTACATTATTGCCAATATGTACTCCTGGGCAAATAACTGAATTTCCACCTATCCAACAATTATCTCCAATAGTTATGGATATTCCGTATTCATAGCCGCTATTTCTTGAATCTGGATATATAGGATGACCAGCTGTATAAATAGCCACATTTGGTGCTAGCAAACAATTATCCCCTATTTTAACCTTTGCAACATCTAAAATTGTGCAATTATAATTTGCGTAGAAGTTTTTCCCAACTTCAATATTGAATCCATAATCACAATAAAATGGTGGATTTACAAATGCATTTTCAGATTTGCCAAAGAGTTCCTTTACTATTTCTTGTATACCACTAAAGTTGGCTCTATCAATTGTGTTTAATTTTTGTGTTAATACTCTTGCACCTTTTTGTTGCTCCATTGCTGCTTCGTCGCATATATAAGCCATTTCTTTATTTCTTCTTGTTATATTGTCCATGTCCGTCTCCTTTTGATTTTTCTAGTTTTAAATTGAAATAATTTTATAAGGGATATAATTAAAAAATAATAGATTTTGTTAATACAGTTTACTAAAATATAATATCACATTTCATAATGTATTTAAATGTTTACTTGTATCAGCCACATTGCTCGAAAAAATCTCATTATCTGCCAATACCCTACTCCTCTTAAATCATACTCTTTTACTAACTCAAGTTTGGCATATAGGCTCTTTGCTATCAAATCCACTGTATCATTTTCTTTTACAACATATATAATCATAATTAAACTTTTTATTATAATATATGCTTTCTTTTAAGATTTGATACCTCTAAATATACTGTTAGCTATATCATTTCCACCATCATTGGAATTTCCATTTTCATGTTGATTTTATTGATAGTTTTTTGGTTAGCAGGATTAAGTGAAACCGTTTCAAATCATTTTGCTAAAAAGACTTTAGAATCTGGAAAGTGACATAAAAGCCAACTATATACTATCGGTAGAGGTAAAAACAGCCATGTGGAGAATTATAGAATCAATTTCCGGATTACTAATTAACAAATTCATTAATACAGAAACAATCAAATGCCCCAAATGCAAGTTTGTAATGACAGCAAATTCATCTTATTTATATTTATTACCAGTTTACTTTAGCAATACATATAAGGGAAGTTCCTCATATTTTATTAATAATGCCATCCCAATTAATAGTGAATTTGGAAGCTTCTTTACAACCTATTAGATTTCTTCCCTCACTCTATTAATTAGCAACTCTTTTTTCTCTACACTACATCCTAGATATAATATGTGAACACCTGCATTTTTAGCTGCGTCTAATGCCTCCCCAAATTCCGGATGAGTATCTATATTTGGATAAACAATATCAACACCTTCCATCTGAATAACAAAAGCTATATAACATTCATATCCATTTTTCACCGCTGCAGCAAGTTCGTTTAAGTGCTTTACCCCTCTAATTGTGGGAGCATCAGGAAAATATCCTGTTTTATTTCTTTCAAGGGTGACGCCCTTAACTTCCATTAATACCTTTTTATCATTATACTCCAAATAAAAATCTATTCTTGATTTTCCATAAGTGTATTCAGGTTTGATGTATGTAATATTGTGAAAAAGCTTAAGTCTATCATTTTGATTTCTTAGCCATTCACCAACAACTTTATTGGGTGCTTGGCTATCCATATTAATAAGTCCAATTCCCTCTTTATAAACTGCCACAAGGTCATATAATGTCTTTCTATTAGGATTATCTGATTTCTCTAACAATACTTTTACGCCAGGCATCAGCAATTCAGCACATCTTCCTGTATTTTTCACATGAACTGTTTCCATAACCGTCTTATCTTTGTAGATAACATTTACATGGGCTATAAATCTATTTGGTCTATCAACAAAACTACCTTCTACAATATTTTTGTACTTCATTTTATCTCCATTTCTAGCTTTCTATTGTGTTCTATATGATAATCTATTTACGGTAAAAAACAAGTGTAATTTTAAAGGTCTTGGCAAAAGCCAAGACCTTAACTTATTAAATTGAAAAGAAACCTTTTTTACCCACATAAATCATTGGAAATACTGGAACATATGGATCATTAGTAAAAATAGCACACAATATTACCTCTTCTCTTCCTTCACTAATTTTATAATCTGATGTATATCCAACTGCAAAAACATCTTTTATAATTCCATCTCCTCTTTGGTTTTAAATATTTTAAGAAACGGCTACAGCCATATAAGCTGTAACCGTTCCAATCAATTCTTACATATCACTTATGATTTCCATAATCCATGAAGGTTACAGTATGCATATACAGCTTCTACTTCATCACCTTCTGAAATTGCAAAGCTTACTTCTGGCGCCTCACCTGGCTTTAATACCTTTCTTTGATTTCCGG
>CAZNKR010000028.1:0-24537 GCA_964573715.1 uncultured Roseburia sp.
TGGTTGCCCACAACAGATTTTGAGTCTGCCTCGTCTGCCATTCCGACATGCCGGCGAACTAGGATAGTTTATCATAATATCTAAAGATTTGCAATACTTTTTCTAGCTTGATTTTCCTCATTTTCCCTTTTCGAATACACACAACCACAGTAATTTTGACGGTATAGTTCATATTCCTTAGACAGCTCTACAGAACGTTTATATCCATTCTTCTTTTTAAAATCTGATATAAGATATTTTACTCCTACTTCTTTTTCAATTTGAAGTCCAATAGTGTTTAATTTAGTAGAATCTTTCATTGGGCTTATTGAAAGTGTTGTCACAAAATAGTCAAAATTAAGTTTTTTTGCAAGATTTGCTGCATATTTCAAGCGTATTTCAAAGCATTTCTCACATCTTTTGCCTCCTTCAGGTTCATTTTCAAGTCCTTTAACATTAATATAAAAATCCTCTGGAGTATAATCTGTGGAAATGAATTTTACAGGATTAACAAATTTCATTGAATTAATAAGTTTTTCCTGTTCTGTAATCCTATATTCATATTCTTCTTTTGGAAAAATGTTGGGATTATAATATAAAACTGTAATATTAAAATATCTTGATAAATACTCTAAGCAATAGCTGCTGCAAGGGGCGCAACAGCTATGCATTAATAGGCTTGGTGTTAACTTATTTTTTGTTAGTTCACAAATTAATTTTTCTAATTCTATTTGATAATTTATTTTATTCACTAGATGCTGCACCTACCTTGGTCCAGTAATAGTCATATAGAGCATCTCCATCTTTACCTAAATAGTTATATACTTCACAATTCTCTAAAATAGATTCATCAGGAAATGCACTTTGACTATTTTTGATTTCTTTATCTTCAATAAGATTTCTAGCAGCTTCATTAGGAGTGGAATATGTTATTTCATTAAAGTTCATTAAAGCAATTTGTGGATCACACATAAAATCAATCCATGCTTCTGCTGCTTCTTTATTCTGACAGGTATTAGGAATTACCCATCCATCTATCCATACATTTGAACCTTCTTTTGGAACAACATATTCCAAATCCGGGTTCTCCTCCTGCATAAATATAGCTTCTCCAGAGAATATAACAGAAACTGCAGCGGCATTTTTAATCATCTTGTCTCTAACTTGATCAATAACGTATGCCTGAACAAGAGGCTTCTGATTTATTAATAATTCAGTCGCTTCTTGAATCTGATTTTCATCCATCGTATTAATTGAATAGCCCAAATATGACAGTGCAACGCAGTACGCATCTCTTACACTGGCCTGCATAAGAATCTGTCCTGAATATTTTTTGTCAAACAAAATACTCCAACTATCAACTTCTTCATCCACCATAGTTTTGTTGTAGCAAATTCCTACTGTTCCCCAACAATATGGAACACAGTATTTATTTCCCTCATCAAAGCCAGTTGCGCTTTGCAAATATTGTTCACCTATATTTTTTATATTTGGAACATTATTATAATCAATTGGTAAAAGTAAATCATTATCAATCATTTTTTCTACCATATAATCTGATGGACAAATAACATCATATGTTCTTGCTCCGTTTGCGATAATTGTATACATTTCTTCATTGGTTTCAAATTCTTCATAATGAACCTTGTAGCCAGTTTTCTCCTCAAACATTTCAATAACATCTGAATCAATGTATTCACCCCAATTATATACATAAACATCTCCAATATAGTTTGCCTTATTACTAAGTGAAAAAGCACTAATTCCTACAACAAGCATTATTACACATAATGCCATAGCTATGGTACCTCTACTATATTTTCCAAAAACAAGTGTTTTTTTCTTTTCCTTCCTTTTTGTTGAAGGCTCTTTGTTTATGAGTAATAATAAAACAAATACAGTAACAAAAAGCAAGGTAGAAAGAGCATACATTTCAGGCTTAATACCTTTTCTTACTTCTGTATATATTTTGGTTGATAATGTATCAATACCTGAACCTCTAGTAAAATGAGTGATAATAAAATCATCTAGGGACATGGTAAAAGACATTAAAAATCCCGACAAAATACCTGGTAAAATTTCTGGTATAGTTATTTTCATAAAAGCCTGTACTGGTGTAGCTCCCAGATCTAGTGCTGCTTCATAAATATTGTTATCCATTTGTTTAACCTTAGGCATAAGATTAAGCACTACGTATGGAATACAAAATGTTACATGAGCAATAAGAACAGTTGAAAAACTAAGTGAAATACCTAGTCCTACAAACAATAGCATAAATGCTAAACCAGTTACAATTTCCGCATTAAGCATAGGAATATTTGTTATGTTCACAATTACCGTTCTTGTTCTTCTTCTCATTTTGCTAATAGTAAGAGATGCCAATGTGCCTAAAATCGTGGCAATTGTTGAAGCAAGTAAGGCAAGAATTAATGTGGTTTTTAACGCATTCATTATTGCACTATTTTGAAACAATTCACTATACCATTTTAATGTGAATCCATTCCATTTTCCAAGTATTTTAGAACTATTAAAAGATGAAACAATAAGTACGATTATTGGTAAATATAAAAATAAAATAATCAAAGCAAGGTATATCTTTTTAAGTGTTTTAGTCATTATTTACCTCCTTTCGAGCTTGAAGGAAGCATTGAATCTTCTTCTAAATCTTTATCCATTTTCATGGAAATAACCATATTAATAACTATAAGCACCATTAATACTAATGATAATCCTGCTCCTAGATTTAAATTGTCTGCTTTAACCTTGTTTTCAATTATGTTTCCAATGAGAAGAAGTTTACCTCCTCCTAAAATATCAGAAATTACAAAGGTTGTAAGAGATGGAACAAATACCATGATAATTCCACTTGATATACCAGGCAGACTAAGAGGTATAATTACCTTTACTAGTGTTTGAAAATAGTTTGCGCCAAGATCTCTTGCTGCATTAATAGTATTATCATCAATTTTAAGTAAAACATTATATATTGGTAAAACCATAAATGGTAAAAAATCATATACCATACCTAATATAATGGCGGCAGGTGTATTAATAATATTAAATCCATTAATACCTATGGTTGAAAGTACACTATCTAAAACACCATTTACATCTAAAATTGCTTGCCAAGCATAGGTTCTTAGCAAAAAATTCATCCACATTGGCAAAATAAAAACAAAAATAATAAAATTTTTACTAGATAATTTTATATTTCTTAATATTAATGCTAATGGATATGCCAATAATAAGCACACAAGTGTACTTATTACCGCAAGAAGAATAGATAATAATAAGGCATTATAATATTCTGGTGAGGTAATTGCTTTAATGTTATCAAGGGTGAAGCTTCCATCACTCTTGGTAAAGCCGTAGTAAAACACAAACATTAAAGGAACAATAACAAATATGGCTATCCATACAAGATAAGGACCAGAAAGTAATGCATTTTTCTGTCGAGCTTTTTTATTCATCCAGGTTACAAGCCTCCTCATCCTCAGATTCTGGTTTGTTCATAATCTGAATATTAAATGGGTCAACTTTTATACCAACCTTAGTACCTATTGGCACTAGTTTTGTACTTTGAACTAACCATTTAAATCCAGCAGCTTCTACTTCCATCTCATAATGAACACCTTTAAATATAAGCTGTGTAACTACGCCTGAAATAATTCCGTTTTCAGGCTTAACTAATTCTACATCTTCAGGTCTAATAACTGCATCTACTGGCTTATTATTTCCAAATCCAGTATCTACACAAGGGAATTTAGTTCCTAATATCTCTACAACTTCATCACCTATCATTGTAGCCGGAATAATGTTACTGTCACCAATAAAATCAGCAACAAAGGCATTTTCTGGTTCGTTATAGATTTTTTCAGGAGCACCTATCTGTTGGATATATCCTTGGTTCATAACAACAATTGTATCTGACATTGTTAGAGCTTCTTCTTGATCGTGTGTAACATAAATAAATGTAATACCAAGTTCATTTTTTAATCTAATTAACTCGTATTGCATATCTTGTCTAAGTTTTAAATCAAGTGCTCCTAAAGGTTCATCTAATAATAAAACTTTAGGTTCATTAACTATTGCACGAGCAATAGCAATTCTCTGCTGCTGTCCACCGCTAAGTGAATCAGCCATTCTATTTTCAAAGCCATCAAGATTAACTAGTTTAAGGGCATATTTAATCTTGTCGTCTATATAATCTTTACTTTTTTTAGATATTTTCAATCCAAATGCAATATTTTCAGCTATAGTCATATGTGTAAATAAAGCATATTTTTGAAAAACTGTATTTAGATTTCTTTTGTTTGGTGGAAGGTTTGTTATATCCTTTCCATCAAAAATAACTTTTCCATTATCGGGATTTTCAAATCCTCCAATGATTCTTAGTGTAGTAGTCTTTCCGCAACCGCTTGGACCTAACAGTGTTAAAAACTCATTTTCTTTAATATATAGATTTAAATCATCTAATATTAAATTCTTACCGTAAAATTTTGAAATGCCTTGCAAGTCAATAAGTTTGTTGTCCATTATCTACATCCTTTCTTTGGTTTTTTATTATAAAAAAGCTATTGTGAAATATGTAAAAAACACCATATCACAATAGCATAAACTGAGTAAAAATAAAAGCATTAAATAAGAATTTTAAATTAATTGTTTTAATTTGAAATTATATTGTTAATAACTTGTCTTGTAATTTCTTTGGCCGGAGTGTTGTTTTCATTTACATTTTCGGCAACAACACAGATAGTATAGGTTTTGCTTTGGTATTCTAAAAATCCAACAAACCACGAATTTACATTTCCCATATTATCAATTTGAGCAGTACCTGTTTTCCCATATAAAGTATATTGAGTACTATTAAGTGATGCTGCTGTTCCATTGGTAACTACTGCTCTTAAAAATTCCTTAAGTGTACTGCATTCATCCTTAGTAAATAAGGTTTTGTAATCGGTAGATTTATATTCTGTAATTATTGTGCCATTATCATTTATTAATGAATACACAAATCTTGGGTTTTTTGCTACGCCATCATTTGCAATAGCATTCATAACAAGAGCTAAATGTATAGGAGTAACTAGCGTATTACCCTGGCCAATAACAGTCTGATTTTTTAAAAACTCGGTATCCTCATTATTTAATTCGAATGAACTTTGCTTATATTCAATTTCTATAGGAAGCTTACTACCAAATAAAAGTTTTTTACATATGTTTGCTAAGCTTTCAGAAGTAATATCTTTAGATAAAGTTACAAAGGAGCAATTACAAGAATTAGCAAAGGATGATACTAAATCTTCATTGCCGTGCCAGGTGTGACCACTACAACTAATGGAATAATCTCCAAAATCAATAGTTCCTTTACAATTAAAAACATAATTTTTGTAATTATCTTTATGTGCACATAAATAATCATATAATGTAAAAATCTTGAAGGTAGATCCAGGTGTATATAGACCTTGAGTAGCTCGATTAAGTAGCTCACCATTATCGCTTTGAGTTAGTGTGTCCCATGTATCTGCTAAAGTATTTGGATTAAAAGCAGGATTAGAAACCATAGATAGAACATCTCCTGTTTTTGGGTCCATAACTATTACTGCTCCACTATAGTTTTTAAGAGCATTATAGCAGGATTGCTGTAAAGACAAATCAAGGGTTGTTACAATGGAATTACCATGATTTTTATAACCAGAAAATTCATTTTTTAATTTAGCGAATAGATTAATGTCAGAACTTAACATTTCAAAATTATAAGCCAATTCTAGTCCTGTTTTTCCATATGTTGTACTTCCAACAACATGGCAAAATAAGTCGTTATATGGATAAACCCTATCACCTGTTTTAGTGTCTGTTGAGGCTAAAACATCCATACTACTTGAATAAATAGTTCCTTTATCTGTAAAATTACTAAGAGTATCAATACGTTTATTGTAACTATTGTCAATAATATCTCCACTTTCAAATACAACGAAGCATACAATATATACAACTAAAATTGCAAACATAACAGCGAAAATATATGTTGTTTTAAGTATATTATCATTAATTGGCTTTCTTTTCATTGATATAAACTCCTTGTAAAATTGAAAAAATACATATTGTTGACAACATAGAACTACCACCGTAGCTAACTAAAGGATAAGTGACACCTGTAGATGGTATAAGCTTTATGGCACCTCCTACAGTTAAAAATATTTGGAAAGCATAACTAACTGCTAGAGCCGTTGTAGTTAGCTTATAAAATTCATCCTTACAATTAAGGGCGATTCTAACTGAAATAATAAATACACAAAGTGACAGCAATATTATGCAAATTCCAAAGAATGAGCCAAGTTCTTCACAAATAGCTGAAAAAATAAAATCCTGTTCAACTACTGGAATGTCATTTGGTAAGCCCTGATAAAGTCCAGCACCAAATAACCCTCCTGTACCAATTGCAAACAGAGATTGAGTTATTTGATATCCTTTATTATCAATTAATGACCATGGATTAATCCATGCGGATACTCTAACTTGAACATGGTAAAATAATTTGTAAGCAACAACAGAGGCCATACTACCTGCAAGTAATCCTCCAAAAAGGTATCGTTTTTGCCCTGTAGCCATAAATATTAAAAACAAATATACTACACACAATATTAATGCAGTTCCTAAATCGCTAGAAACAACTAATATAAGAACATGAATAGCTGCAAATATTCCTGATATTAAAACCCCTTTAAAGTTTTTATTTTTATATAAAATACCACTTAAAAACAAAATAAAGCTAATCTTTACAAACTCTGAGGGTTGTATTGTAAAGATTTTAAAATCTAAGGAAAGTTTAGCTCCATAAGTCATGGTTCCAATAATATATACTAGAGCCAATGCTCCTATTCCAAAAACCCCAAAAAGATATGAATAATTTCTAATATTCTTGCTTTTTTCCATTATTTTTGGAAATATCATAGTAATAATGGTTGATACAATGCAAATAATAAACTGTTTAATTGATTTTGTAGATGATAATCTATATACAATAGCAAAGCTTATCATTAGCATAAACATCATAAGATTTAGTAATACTGTATGGGTGTTTTTGTATATCTTACGCATAATAACATCATACAAAACAAAAAACAAAAGTTGGGATAAATAAAAAATAATAACCTCTATTGTTTCATGCTGAAGATATATGGTTGAAAATAAAACAAAATGAATTAAATACATAAATATTTTTTGAACAATATTATATGTTTTAACTTTTGCTTCACTATCCTTTATACTTTTAAATACAAATAAATTAAATATTGCACACAAAATTACTAGTAAATATCTTGAAATTACTATAAAAATTCTGATCACTATTCTACACCTCTTTTAAAATGCCCTCTGGTGAAGTCCTTAAAAAGATCGACCTTATTATATTCACAGGCATTTTTAAATTGTAATATGATATTTTGTGATTCCTTAGGAGATTCAATAGTTAAATTGATTCTATATGAATTAAAACCTATTTGATCAACTTCATCTTTTGTTCCAATTAATGACATAGGTAAACTATTATATATCACATTATAGCAGTATCTGCAATTATTTATTGCTGTAAAATTATTTGACAATCTATCTGTAAATACCAATGAATTATTTTCTTTAAAATTATTATCCAAGGATTTTTCACATTTACCAAAGGTTTTTTTAATACATCCTGCTGAGTACATAACCGGAATATATCCATATATGTTTATTTCCATGGAAGCTGTGTCTAACATGGATAATTCATAACTATTATTTTCATATGATGCAGTTATTAAATTGGCACCTAATTTATTATAAAAATTAATATCATATGAATTAAAAGAGTAAATATTGCTGTCAAAAATAATTTTATTCATTTCTATATTATTATTTTTTATAAAGAAGTAGCTTTCTAAACTTCTAAAAAGGAAACCATCATAATTTAACTCTTTAAGTTGATTAATATCTTTGATTATTTCATTTTCAACATTTAATCTAAATACATATGGTAAAGCAATATACACCTTTATGCCAAAATTATGGGCTTCATCAATTGCTATTTTAATTTCACCTAAAGTAAAATTTGAATATTCAAGGTAAATTCCATTAATAACACCATGCAAGCTTTGGTCAAAGCATACCATTAATTGACTGTTATTTGAAACTAAAACATTAAGTATATCTTTTTTATTTATTTCATTAGTTATTTCTTCAGTTATTTCTTTAGTTACTTCATTAGTTATTTCGTTAGTTATTTCGTTAGTTATTTTTTCATTCTTAACTTTATTTGAAGAAATGAAATAATCACTTTCTCTAGAGTATGATTTATATACTTCTAATTCAAACTTATCTAAAAGAATTCTTCTTAATTCATTAAATACTTTTAATGGAACAAAAAGTCCACTTTCATAATCTACAAGTACTTGATCAATAACAAATGAAGTTCCGCCTGATTTTTTAAATTGTTTGATAATGTCTTCTTCTAAAACAGGTTTATTAATTGCAGCACCAGGAATATCTCCTTCTACAATTACTGAAATATAATCGTCGTAAGCTTTAGCTTTAATTGCCTGATTGCTTAAAAAGGTAACTGAAATATTAATGTGTCTTTTAAGTGTAATAATTTCCTTTTTATTATATAAATATTTATTAAGCAACTCATCAATTAATCCTGCATTTCTTGTTCTATTAAGAATAAGTCCATTACAATTGCCTTTTATTTCATTTGATCTATAAATAAAAGTATCACCATTCTTATATTCTCCTGGTGTAAAAAACTCTAACTGCCCATTTCCAATTTCAAGCTTATCCCCTTTACTTATTGTAGAAGTAACTAAAAAAGTAAGTGTGTTTTTTGAATGATTTGTTACTTTACCAACTGGAACGCCAATATGATTAGGTCTATCAATTGTCATCATCTCCACACCATTATGCTTATTATAAAAGCCATCCGTAAATCCTCCACGATTATAGATTTCTTTAAGAATATCAATATCACGTTTATCTACTTTGTATTCTAAATATCCTGATTTTTCATACATATCTAGATACTTACGGTATATTGATACAACAGAAATAACATATTCAGGCTTTTTCATTCTTCCTTCAATTTTTAATGAATATACTCCACTTTTTAGAATATTTGGAAGGTTAGAAATTGTACATAAATCCTTTGGACTAAGGATATATTTATTGTTAACATTATATTCTTCAATATTGTAGTATAGTCTACATGGTTGTGCACATCTACCTCTATTTCCACTTCTACCACCAATTAATGAACTCATTAAGCATTGTCCAGAATAACAATAGCATAATGCTCCATGAACAAAACTCTCAATTTCTATATTTGTTGCCTCATATATACTATTAATTTCATCATAGCTTAATTCTCTTGGGGTAACAATTCTAGTTGCTCCCATTTCTTTAAGCTTTTTGGCATATTCAGGTCCTGTTATAGTCATTTGGGTACTACAATGAATGGGTAGGTTAGGAAAATTTGTATGAATATATTCCATGACTCCCAAATCTTGTACGATAACAGCATCTAAACCAGCGTTATAATACGGAAATAAAAAAATAAATAATTCATTATTGATTTCAAAATCCTTTAATAAAGTATTAACTGTTAAATAAATACGTTTATTAAATAAATGAGCATAATTAATGGCTTTTAATAATTCTTCTTGATTAAAATTATTTGCATTTGCTCTTGCACCAAAAGATGAACCTCCAACATATACTGCATCTGCACCTGCATTAAAAGCAGCAATCATTGTTTCGTAAGAACCGGCTGGCGCTAATAGTTCATATTTTTTTTCGTTATTTTTTTTCATAATACCTCAAAATATTTATAGCCGTTGAATAATCAACGGCCATTTATTATATCGTTGTTGAAATTGTGGATGTTGTAGTTGCTTTTTTTCGCTTATTCTTTGCATCATTAAGCTCAGTTTCAAGTTTAACCATATCTATTTGATTGGTATTAAGAGTTCTTTGCATTGATGTGTTTTCTTTCTCTAATGCTTCAATTTTAATCTGAGCAGCAATAAGTTCATGTTTAATATCATATAATTGCTTGTCCTTTGATGCAATATCATTTTCTAAGGAATCAGCCTGCTTTTTTGCTTTAAAATAATCATCAGCCATATTAAGTTCTAATAAGGTCCTTTGCATATCTAAACTAAGGGACTTATATGAATCAATATTTTTAAATTCATTAATTTTATTGTTAATAAATGAAGCTACCTTTTGAAGGTATTCTTCACTTTCATATCCACTAATAGTATAAATCTTTCCATTTATAATAACTTCTGTATCATTTTTTGATGACATAATCATATCTCCTACTTATTTAAATCGTAATCGCTTTACTAATTATACACGAATGAAACAGAATAAACAATACCAAAAGTAGTAAATAAAATTGAAATTTACTGTTCATTGTAGCAGTATCCTAAGTGATTATAGGCAATCTTTGTAGCAACTCTTCCTCTTGGAGTACGATTAATAAATCCGTTTTTAATTAAATATGGTTCATATACATCCTCAAGCGTACCAGAATCTTCTCCAATTGCTGCTGACAATGTATCTAATCCTACTGGTCCACCTTGAAATTTATCTATAATTGTTTCTAAAATAAGTCTATCACCTGCATCTAGACCAAACTTATCAACATCTAATAAATCCAAAGCATAATTAGCAACCTCAAGAGAAATATTACCATTATATTTGATTTGAGCAAAATCCCTAACGCGTTTTAAAAGACGATTTGCAAGTCTTGGAGTTCCTCTAGATCTTTTTGCTAACTCAGATGCTCCATCATCATCAATATAAATATCAAAAACAGACGCAGACCGAATAATTATTTGTTTTAATTCAGGGACAGTGTAAAAATCCAATTTATTAACTACACCAAATCTATCTCTTAGTGGTGCAGTTAATAAACCAGCTCGAGTTGTTGCCCCAACAAGTGTAAATTTAGGCAAATCTAGTCGTATAGATTTTACAGACGATCCTTTTCCAATGACAATGTCTATTTCATAATCTTCCATTGCTGGATAAAGTACCTCTTCTACTTGACGATTTAATCTATGTATTTCATCAATAAATAAAATATCTCCTTCTTTAAGGTTGGTCAATATTGCTGCCATGTCGCCAGGTCTTTCAATTGCTGGTCCACTGGTAATTTTGATATTTACCCCCATTTCTTTAGCAATAATACATGCAAGCGTTGTTTTTCCTAATCCTGGAGGACCATAAAACAATACATGATCAAGGGGTTCTTTACGAATTTTGGCAGCTTCAATATATACTTTTAGATTTTCTTTTACTTTTGTTTGACCAATATATTGGTCTAATCTTGAGGGTCTTAAATTATTTTCATATGAAACTTCTTCTTTTTTTAGTTCAGTGTTGATTATTCTTTTTTCCATATTACATCATCCTTTTAAGAGCATCTTTTATAATATCTTCAACGCTTTCACAATTTTCATCACAGCATTTTACAGCTTTAACACTTTCAGACTCCGAATATCCAAGGGAAACTAAAGCCATAACAGCTTCTGAATAATTGCCATTTGATTCTAAGCTATTTGTCTGTTTTCCTTCAAAATAGGAAATATCTTCTATATTAATCTTATCCTTTAACTCTAAAATAACTTTCTGTGCAGTCTTATTGCCTACTCCTGGTGCCTTTGAAATCATCTTATCATCTCCAGAGATAATAGCCATACGTAGCTCAGGGGCATTCATAACAGATAAAATTGACAGTCCTGCCTTTGGACCTATTCCATTAACTGTAATAAGCTTTTTAAAAAGGTCTAAATCGTCCATATTTAAAAATCCAAAAAGATTCATTGCATCTTCTCTCACACTTAAATATGTATATATTTTTATGGTATCATCTGTATGAATATTTGAAATCACACTACCTGGAACAAAAATATTGTATCCTATGTCGTTGCAGTCAAGCAATATATGATCATCATAAATTGCATCAACATTTCCTTTTACAAATCCAATCATAATTATCCTTTCTGTTTGGGAATATATTTTTTAATTCTATCAATAACTATTTTGGAAATAAAACCTACCAAAATACCAGTTAGCCCACCTAAAAAAACTAGTATAGGCAATAAATACAGTAAAGCTATACTCTCTAATAAAAAACAAGCAACTAAAAGTTGTACCACATTGTGTATAATTCCTCCAATGGCACTAAAAAATATAGTATTTGACTTTAAAATGCAATAAAAAAGCCACATTACAAACAAACTAACCAGTCCAGCGGTTATGGAAAAAAGCAAAGAAAATACAGTACCAAACAATAAGTTTATAGTCACTATCCTGACGGTTGAAACAAACAATGCTGGTTTAAAACCATAGCAAACCAATACAATTACAGTTGCCATATTGGCAAGACCTAGCTTAAATCCATATATTCCAATATTAAACGGAATAAGAAATTCAATGTAACCTAAAATTATGGAAAAGGATGTAAATAATGCAATCATTACTAGTCCTTTGGAATTAACTTTTGATTCCAACATTTCTTAATCCTCCGAGACAATTGTAATTACAAGCTTATGTGGAAGGCAAATAATATTTTCTCCTACATGTGAAATAGTTCCTTGATTCACACATATAAGGTCATGGCAATCTGCACTTTTTACATATACGCGATAATCTGAAATAACTATTGTATTTGTTCCATATGTATCTGAAATATCTATAACTTTATCAGTATCTAGTGGTAATAAATATTGTTCTTTGCCATCAACACTAATTCTAACAAAGGTCCCTGGTTTATTATGGGTAAAAATAAACACTAAAATTGAACCCATTAAACATACAAGTAAAAAAATACTGATAAAAATAGCCTCTTTTTTCTTCATAAGCAATCCTTTCCGAACCTTTGTTCTATTATAACATAGTAAAAAATAAATGACAATAAATTAATTGCTTTATTATTACTTGTTAATTATAATTAACACCGGAGGAATCTTATGAAAAAATATATAAAATACTTTATAGCTGCGTTGTTTATGCTGCTTTGTTCTTTATTACTAATTTTGCTATCAAATAAAACAAGTAATAATAATAAGCAAGCTAATGACAATAACAAAATATCTGAAACTAACTTTTATTTTGATACTTTTATCACAATAACCATATATAAGGATAATTCCAATATTGACTATAGTAGTTTGATTACTAAGTGCTTTGAAATGTGTAAAAATTATGAGCTTACCTTTAGTACAACATTAAATAATAGTGAGCTTTACTTACTTAATAACAATCAAAATGATGTCCTCCTACTTTCTAAGGATTTATCAGAATTATTAAATAATTGTCTTTACTTTGAGAATTTAACAAAAAACGCATTTAATTCAAAACTTGGAGAGCTTTGTTCTTTATGGAATTTTAAAACCTCCACTATACCTTTAGAAACACAAATATCAAAGGCTTTATCAAAAATAACTTCCTATAATTATGAAATAAATGGTAATACATTGTGTTGGACTAAAACTGATTCTAATGTAAAGGAGCATCCATTAATTGACGTTGGAGGTATTGCCAAAGGTTATATTGCTGATAAGCTTAAATCCTTTCTTGTAGAAAATGGAGTAACAAGTGCTACCCTTAATTTAGGTGGTAATGTTTTATTAATTGGTTCAAAATTAGATAATAGTAAATTTAATATTGGAATTAAATATCCGTTCTTAGAAAATGAATATATTGCTTTTGTTGAAGCAAGTGATTACTCTGTTGTAACTTCCGGAATATATGAAAGATATTTTATCAATGATGGTGTCATATATCATCATTTGTTAGATTCCTCAACTGGTTATCCAATACAAAACGATTTATTATCTGTAACAATTATTTCAAAAGAATCTATGATTGCAGATGCACTTAGCACCTCTGTTTTTGTTTTGGGTATGGACAAAGGACTTGAATTATTAAATTCTATACCTGATGTTTATGGTGTTTTTATTAATTCTGATAATAAAATTATATTAAGTGATGGATTATCAATAAAAAGTAGTGGCAAAATTTTAATAAATTAGGTAAAATAGAAAGATATTATTAAAAAATTATTAAGGGATTATTATTTCCTTTGGTAACAATAAAATTGTTATATACAAACTATATTTTCTAAGGAGGAAAATTAAAAATGCTTGAAAAATTATTTAAGCTCAAAGAGAACAAAACCAATGTCAAGACAGAAATAATCGCTGGTATTACAACTTTCATGACTATGGCTTATATTCTCGCAGTTAACCCATCAATCTTAGGTTCACCTGCAACAGGCATGGATCCAAGTGCAGTTCTTATTGCAACAGCTCTTGCATCCTTTATAGGTACATTACTTATGGCTGTATGTGCAAATTATCCTTTTGCACTTGCTCCTGGTATGGGTCTTAACGCATACTTTGCTTATACTGTATGTGGTATTATGGGTATTTCATGGCAGGTAGCTTTACTTGCAGTCTTTGTTGAAGGTATTATTTTTGTTATTCTTTCAGTTATTGATGTTAGAGAGGCAATATTTAATGCTATTCCAGCAAATCTTAAGATTGCTGTAAGCTGTGGTATTGGTTTATTCATTGCACTTATTGGTTTAATTAATGCAAAGATTGTTGTTGCAAATGCAGCTACTATTCTTTCATTAAGAACATGGAGTGATAATTTCCATTCAGCTACTATTGGCGCAATTCTTTGCTTACTTGGTGTTCTTATTACAGCATTCCTTTTAGCTAAGAACATTAAAGGCGGAATTCTCTTAGGTATTATTATTACTTGGATTCTTGGTATTGTTGCTGAACTTATTGGACTTTATGTACCAAATGTAGAAATTGGTATGTACTCAGTTATTCCAAGTGATTTTGTTTCATTTGACTTTAGTTCATTAGGAGAAACATTTGGAAAGGTATTTACTGGTTCAGATTTATCTAACATTAAGATTTTTGATTTCATTGTTGTTATGTTCTCATTCTTATTTGTAGACTTATTTGATACTTTAGGAACATTAATCGGTGTATCTTCAAAAGCCGATATGTTAGACGAAAATGGTAAATTACCTCGTATTAAAGGTGCATTGCTTGCAGATGCTGTAGCAACAATGGCAGGTGCTGTTTTAGGTACATCTACAACAACAACATATGTTGAAAGTGCTGCAGGTGTTACAGAAGGTGGTAGAACAGGTCTTACAGCTCTTACAACAGGCTTATTATTCCTTATTGCTATTATCTTTTCACCTTTATTCCTTACAATTCCATCATTTGCAACTGCTCCTGCTCTTATAGTAGTTGGTTTCTATATGATTGGAAATATCACAAAAATCGATTTCTCAGATTTTACAGAGGGTATTCCAGCATTCCTTACAATTATTGCTATGCCATTTGTATATAGTATTTCAGAAGGTATTACAATTGGTGTTATTTCTTACACAATACTTAACTTATGTACTGGAAACTTTAAGAAAAAGAAAATCAGTATATTAATGTATATCCTTACTGTAGTATTTATTCTTAAATACATCTTTCTTTAGGTAATACTATAAAACCAAAATATTTAAATATTCTTTATTAATATTTGTTATTTATTCTGCCACCCTTTTTACTTTATAATAAAAGGGTGGCAGATTTTTTAGTAATATATATTTTTTTATAAATTTTTTATCTCTTATTTAAAGTGTGTTTACTTCTTCTTATAAAAACATTTATAAGTTTACTTCCGTTGGTTTCAACAAAACCATCCTTAGATCCTCTAAAAACTTTATCCTTACTTGGCTCTTCTACTGAACGCATAGGATAAGTTATTACCCTTAAAACTACCTTTTAATAACTCCATAATATATCCTTTACATAGATTAATTTTGCTAGCATGTCCAGTTTCTTTATATGAGAAATATAGTCATTCTCATTATATATATACCAGCAATTTTTACCATTTCGTTTAGCTTCATTTAATGCAAAATCACATCTTTTTAGTAATTGCTCATAGTCATTTCTGTATAAAGGAAATTCAACAATCCCCGATGAAACTGTATAAAAAGTTTTATATCCAGATGCATAAATTTAACCATAAAATACATTTAAGCGTTAATGAACTTATTTAATAATTTTCGATGGGCACTTAGATGCGCATATTCCACAATTAATGCAATTAGAATAATCAATGCTTGCCAAATTATCTGTTACTGTTACTGCTTTAGTTTCACAGTTTTTTTCGCAAATTTTACAACCAATACATCCTGTCTTACATACTGCTTTTACATCTTTACCTTTATCCTTAGAAGCACAGGCTACATGATAATTATTTTCATAAGGTATAAGGTCTATGAGATGTTTTGGACATGTTTTAACACACTTACCACAAGAAACACACTTTTCTTTATCAACAAAAGCAATTCCATCAATTATATGTATTGCATCATATTCGCATGCCTTAACACATGAACCATATCCTAAGCATCCATAGTCACAGCCTTTATCTCCACCACCTGGAACATAAACAGCATCAGCACAGCTTTGATTACCAACATAATCATATTTTTTTGTTGCTATTTCACAGTTTCCAGAGCACTTAACAAAGGCAACCTTTTTAACAACTTCAACTTTTGTACCCATGATATCTCCAACTGTCATAGCTACTGCCGCTCCGCCAACTGGACATCCGTTTGCAGGTGATAGACCTTTTGCTATAGCTTCTGCAAGTCCATCACATCCAGGAAATCCACATCCACCACAATTATTTCCTGGTAATGCTTCTCTTATTTTGGATATTTTTTCATCCTGTTTCACCGACAAAAACTTTCCTGCTAAGCCTAAAAGTCCTCCTATAAGTAAACCAGTTCCACCAACTAAAAGACAAGCTTTTAATATACTAATAAAATCCATACCTACCTCCTATAATAATCCTGCAAAGCCACTAAAAGCGATTGCCATTAGCCCTGCAGTTAATAAAACAATAGGTGTTCCTTTAAATGCCTTAGGAATGTTATTATATTCCATTTTTTCCCTTATTCCGGCCAATATAACAATAGCTATTGTAAATCCAATGGCTGTAAATAATCCGTTAACAATACTTGTTAATAAATTATAATCTTTTTGAACATTTGTAAGTGCAACACCTAATACAGCACAGTTTGTAGTAATAAGTGGTAAATATACACCAAGAGAGTGATAAAGGGATGGAGAAAACTTTTTAAGAGCCATCTCAACAAACTGAACAAGAGCAGCAATTAAAAGAATAAAAACTATCGTTTCTAAATATTCAACCTTTGCCGGTACTAAAATAAAATTATATACAAGAGAGGTAAGGGCTGATGAAATTGTAATAACAAAAACTACAGCACCACCCATACCTAAAGCTGTTTTAGGTTTCTTGGAAACGCCTAAGAAAGGACACAAACCAAGAAATTGACTAAGTACAACATTATTAACTAAAGCTGCTGCTAATGCGATTTTTAGTAATGAACTCATTCGCACATACCTCCTTTACATGAACCACAATTTCCAGTGCAATCAGCTTCACTATTTTTACTGTCGTTCTTTTTATGACTTTTCACTTTGTTCTGAATAGCAACTAAAAAGGCAAGAACAAAGAATGCTCCCGGAGCCAGTCCTATTATTCGAATAGGTTCAATATCAAGTCCTGGTTTTTTTGAAATATAATCTAAGATTTTATTTATTCCTGATAAAATATCAAATCCAAATATTGTACCATAACCTATTATTTCTCGAAAAGCACCAAGTGTACCTAAACCAACAGTAAAACCTAATCCCATTCCAATACCATCAAATAATGATGGAATAACAGGATTTTTAGAGGCATATGCTTCTGCTCTGCCTAGAATAATACAGTTTACTACAATAAGGGGTATATATATTCCTAATGAATCATTTAATGATGGAAGATAGGCCTGAAGTACAAACTGCATAATAGTTACAAAGCTGGCCACGATAACAATGTATGCTGGCACTCTAACTTTATCAGGAATAATATTTCTAAGTAATGAAATAATTGTATTTGAAAGTGCTAATACAACCATTGTAGTTAATCCCATTCCAAGTCCGTTTATGCAAGATGTAGTTACAGCTAATGTTGGACACATACCAAGCATCATAACAAAAGTAGGATTTTCTTTAATAATACCATTATATAGTCTTTCTTTTATGGAAGAAAAAGCTTTCATTATTTTACCTCGCTTTCATTGATGATTAATGTTCCCACAATTTTTGCAGCATTAACACCTTTTGTCATTGCCTTTGATGTAATTGTTGCTCCTGATAATGCATCTATATTGTTACCTTCCACATTATCAGCTTTGTTCACTACAAATAAGCCTTCATTACCATTTGTATATTGAGATAAAAAGTCTTGATTTGTAGCGTTCATACCTAATCCAGCAGTTTCACTTATGGAAAGAACAGAAACACCATTTATGGAACCATCCATATTTACACCAACTGAAAAGATTATATCGCCACCAAATCCCTCTTTAGACGTTACATTTACAATAACCCCAAGAATATTTAAGTCTTTATCCTTAGCCACTGCAACTTCATCAATAACGACATTTTTATTTGTAATACCTTCACTGTTTAATGCTTTATCAATAGATGACATATTAGAAATATCAACATTTTCAAATGTATTCGCACTTGAAAATACAGCTACATATGCATCATTTTTTGCCTTTTCTTCTTGTTTTGCACGGGGATTTTTTGTAACTTCGTAAATACTACCTAACAATAATCCGGCAACTAGAGTAATCACGCATAATATAAGGGCATCCTTAACTGACTTATTCATGTTTTGCCTCCTTTTTACACTTAGTACCAAAAGGCTTAGGAATTGTAATCTTTTCAATTAACGGAACTAATAAATTACAAAAAATAATTGCAAAGGAAACACCTTCAGCATTTGGACCAAAGACTCTAAAAATACCTGTTAGAATACCAAGGCAAATACCATAAATCACTTTACCCATTGGCGTTATTGGGGAGGTTGCATAATCTGTTGCCATAAAAAAAGCACCAAGTAATAAACCACCACCACACAACTGACACGCAAGATAGTATAAATCAAAATTAGAGTTTCCAAAGAGTAAAATAAAAACAGAAAATGTTAATAAATAAGCAAATGGAATTTTAAAATCAATTATTTTCTTGCATAATAAATATATAGCACCAATAATTAATGCAATAGCTGATGTTTCACCAATAGTTCCAGATGTAATTCCTAAAAACATATGATATAAATCAAATGTTCCTGTATCACGAATAACCTTAAGAGGAGTTGGTCCTGTAATAGCATCATAAGTATATACAGTCATCTTTGCTCCAAATGATAAAAGTAAAAAGCATCTAGCAGCCAATGCTGGATTCATGAAATTCTGTCCAATTCCTCCAAAAAGTTGTTTTACAACAATAATAGCAAATACACTACCTATAATTGCCATCCAGTATGGAAGATTATATGGAAGATTAAGTGCAAGCAATAATCCTGTAACTACAGCACTAAGATCCTTGATTGTAACCTTTTGTTTCATTAATTTTTCATATAAAAATTCTGATAACACGCAGCTTAATACTGTTACTAATATTAATAAAGCAGCTCTAAAGCCAAAATTATAGATACCAAATATAGTTGCTGGCAATAATGCTATGATTACGTCAAGCATAATTGTTGTTGTGCTATTTTTGTCTCTAACATGTGGATTAGAAGATACCTTCAATAATTCACTCATTATAGTAATTCTCCTTTATTTTTTTCTCTTAGCTGTAATACTTTTTTTCATAGTCTTTATAGACTGGGTAATTTGTCTCTTAGCTGGACAGATGTATGAACAACTTCCACATTCAACGCATTCCATTCCACCTAATTTAATAAATTCCTCTTCATTTCCATTATCTGACATCTTTGCAAGCTTTTGTGGAAGGATTCTAGAAGGACAGGCTGATACACATCTACCACAATTAATGCAATTAGAAGGTTCAATATCAAGAAGAATATCCTTTTTAAACGCAAGAACAGATGATGAGCCCTTGGTTATAGGTATATGAATATCATAAATCGACATTCCCATCATAGGTCCACCAGATATTATTTTTTGTGGTTCACACAAAAATTCACTATTATCATCTACTAATTTAGCCATATCAACACCCACAGGCACTAAATAGTTACCGGGATATTTTATAGCGTCTCCTGTTATTGTAACAACACGTCTAACAAGTGGTGTTCTATCAATTACTGCATTATAGATTGAATAAATAGTATCAATATTATCTACAATACAACCAACATCAGCTGGGAGTTTTTTTGAATTTAATGTTCTTTTTGATACAGCATAAATCAAAGAACGTTCTCCACCTTGAGGATATTTAGTAAATAATGTTTTTACCTCAATATTAGTTTCCTTGGCTGTCATCTTCTTTAATTTAGCAATGGCTTCAAGCTTATTATCTTCAATAGCTATAATTCCCTTTGCATTTTTAAATAAAGATAAAACAATTTTTAAACCTTCTATAATTACTTCTGGTTTTTCAATCATTCTTCTATAATCTGATGTTAAATATGGTTCACATTCAGCACCATTAACAATAATTAAATTAATATCATCTGGATTCTTCGGACTAAGCTTAACATGAGTTGGAAATCCAGCTCCACCCATACCTACTACTCCAGCTTCTTTAATTAATTCTAGCTTATCCTCACGAGATAAATCTTCATATTTCCTATTATCTAAAACAGGAACTTTTTCATAAAGGCCATCATTTTCAATAATAACGCAAGATACCTTTGATCCATTTGCAACTATTCTATTTTCAATAGCTTTTACAGTACCAGATATTGATGAATGAACATTTGCAGAAATAAATCCATTAATTTCACCAATCTTTTGGTTAACCAAAACATGATCACCAACACTTACTATTGGTGTTGCAGGTGCTCCAATATGCTGTGATAATGGGATTGCAAATAATCCATCCTCTGGATAATATTCATCAATTGCTTTTGATCTAGTTCGCTTTTTACCATCATCTGGATGCACTCCACCTTTAAAGGTCAATAAAGACATACAACTAACTCCTTTCATATTGTAAAATCACAAAATTTGTCATTTTACAGCTAACAAATATAATAATATATATTTAGGCTTTAAACAATAATAATATACCTTTTTTCTTATATTTTTGGTATTATTATATTAATAAAACAAAGGAGTAATCATGGAAGTAATAACAAAAAATTCAAATCTTAGTTTTTTAGATAATATATATCCTTTATTTCACATAGAAAAAACCCTGTTTTTCGATATAGAAACCACAGGATTTTCAACTAAAAATACGAAACTATATTTAATAGGCTGCCTATATTACGACAAATCAACAAAAACATTTTTTACAAAACAGTTTTTTGCAAAGAATTTTAATGATGAGCCTGAATTACTCGTTGCATTTTTTGAATTTATCAAAGATTTTTCTTTTATTGTTCACTATAACGGACAGGGCTTTGATATTCCATATATGGAAGCAAAATGCATAAGCTATAATTTAAATCATTCATTTGATAAATTTACATCAATTGATTTATACAAGCTTATTTCTCCAATAAAACATATTCTTAAGTTAGAAAATGCAAAGCAAAAAACAGTTGAATATTTTTTGGATATTGACAGAGAAGATAAATTTAGTGGAAAAGATTTAATTAATATTTATTTAGAGTATACCAAAAATGAATCTAATGAATTGCATGATTTACTACTTCTCCATAATTATGAGGATATTATTGGAATGGTTGGTTTGCTACCAATAATAAATTACAGTAGAATTTTTGAAAATGACTATGAGGTTATAGATGTAAAATATGACGAATATGTCACAAACGAAAAACCATACCGAGAAGCAATTATTGAATGCAAGCTAAACTATAATATACCAAAGCGAATCTCTTTTGGGGATAGTACATTTTATTTCACGGCTTTTAATAATACCATAAAATTCAAGATATCTATTTACGATGGTGGTTTAAAATACTTTTATCCAAACTACAAGGATTACTACTATTTGCCAATGGAGGATTGCTCAATTCACAAAAGCGTAGCCTTTTACGTAGATAAAAACTTTAGAACAAAAGCCAAAGCTGCAAATTGTTACAGCAAGAAAACCGGAAGATTTTTACCACAAATTCATGAAATTATTAAACCGTATTTTAAGATAAATTATGAAGATAAAACCACCTATTTTGAGTTAACAGATCAAATTATAAAAGATTATCCATCCATAAAAGAATATGTAAATGACATTTTAAAGTATTTAAAATCAAGTAAAGGCTGATAATAATATCAGCCTTTGAACTTTTAAAACAATATTATAATTTTAGGCTTATTTGCCTGCCATCTGTCTTTCCTAATAGATGAACTTGTCATAAAAATACTCCTCCAAATACTAAATGTTGTTTTCTGTTACAATCATAGTATATGAAGGAGTAAAAAATATAAACTGTAAATTTTTTCTAATTATTTCTTCAGTCTTCTGTATTCATTTAATGTTACGGAAATAATAAGTGCTAATAAACCAGTATACATTGGAACAATACCATAGTATAATTCCAAGCTACCTGACATATTTTCAAAAACTAAAAGAGCAATAACAAAAACAGAAGAAATAAATCCCAAAACAAAAGTAATCTTATTTATTGTTTCTTTGCCAATCATAGATGATACAGCAGCAAATAACAAGAATAAATAAATTGAAACAAATGATAAAACAAGTATTCCGCCAAATAAAGCATTCTTGTTTCCTGTTGGACTTACAAACATATATATTCCTCTTTGATAATTTTCAATTCCATTAAAAATCAAATCTAAACCTAAGCACAAGAATAATGCAATACCATGAAAGGTTTCTAATATCGCAGATTTATTAATAACTACCATAAAAGTAAAGAATGCAGCAACGCCAAATATCAAATCACAAAGATAATCCGTTAGCATTATTTTATCATAATGAAATAAAAATTGAGTAACATAAATTGCAAGTGCAATAATTGAAAATAGCATTGATGTTAATTTCAAAATTGGGATTTCTAGTTTATCTTTACTAGATACATAACTATCTGAAATTTTATAGCTACCATTTTGACTTAGCTTAACATTTGTATTTACTTTGTTTGCAGTCTTTGAAACATATTTATCTACATGCTCATCCTTAGATACGCTAACTTTAATTCCCATATCGCCCATGGCATAAAGATTATTGTTTAACTCAATATCATCAAATTTAGGTTTATAAGGTGTAAATGATGAATATTCAAACATATCTTTCTTTTGGCTAATATCTTCATCATCAGTTTTTGCTTGTAATTTAAGTGGTATACCATTGTAAACTTTTGAATCTAAATCATTACTTTCTAAACTATCAATTTCACTTGATTCCCCATTATTATCAATCACTTCAATCTCGACTTCTAAATTATCATTATCAACAAATTCTTTATCATTAACTAATGTATTATCATCAACTATTGTATTATCTTCAACTAATACTTTCTCATCAATTAATGTATTATCTTCAACTAATACTTCGTCTTCTACTAGAATATCATCTTCTACTAGTATATCGTCTTCAGCTAAAGAATCTTCTATATTACTTGATTCTTCTATTTCATCAATATACGAATCTTCTTCTAGCTCAATATTATCAATTAAATCAATGTTATCGTCAACATCCTCAACTATATCATCAATATTATTATTTTTTATAGTCGAGGATTGATTTAAAATTCTTTGTTGTTCATAATCATTTTTCAATTGATTAAGAAGAGCAATTTTTTCTGCAACACTTAAAATAGATAAATCTATTAAGTTACTTTCTTTTTTTTTTTTTCCGAATATAGACCCACTTGAAGATGTATTTTGTTCATAAAAACGAATTTGATCCTCTAATGTTCTATACTCGCTTGCACCTGCATATTCTACTTCATCACTTTTTCCGGATTTCTGAGACTTGAAATTCTTTAATTGTTCTTCAAGTGTCATAGCCTTCTCACTTGTATTATTATTTGCACTGTCAGAAGCACCTTGACTATTTCTTGACAGAGATGCAAGTTTATCCTCTAATGTCATAGGAACTTCTTTAACTTCTACTTTCTTCTCTTCAATAATAGTTTTCTTTTCTTCAACAACTGGCTCTACCGGTAAAGTACTTACTGGAATTGTTTCTTCAACAATTTCAGATTTATCACTATTTGTATTAACTTCTTTATTAGAACCCATTGCCTTTAAAAGGTCTTCTAACGTTCCTTTTCCAGAGGAAATTGACGAAATAAGATTCTCTTTATGTAAATTACTATTTATTTCTTTACTATTTGTTTCTGTAACATCTGGCTGCTTAGAAGATTCTTTTAATAATCGAGCTTCAACTTCAGCTTGAATTCTTTTTTCCTCTTCAACTCTAGCATTTGCAGCCGCTTTAAGTCTTTCTTCTTCAGCTTCTTTTGCAAGTCTTGCTTCTTCCTCAGCTTTTAATCTTGCTTCTT